>PLOT01000063.1:0-5913 GCA_003142215.1 Granulicella sp.
TTCAAGGAACGGCGAAACCGTGTGATGGAATTTATCACGAACGGGTACCGGAAGCAGTTGCGATGGGCGGTCGCACATCGCTGGATCATTGCAGGGGTGGGCGTGGTTGCTGTGGCGGGAACGGTGTATCTGGGATTCAGCGGGGCCATCGGGTCGGAGTTCCTACCGCACCTCGACGAAGGCGCCATCTGGGCGCGCGGCACGCTGGCCAACAGCACCAGTCTCTCGGAAGGAGAAAAATTCACGGAGCAGGAGCGCCTGGTCTTTGCATCGTTCCCCGAGGTAAAGACCGTTGTGTCGCAGGCGGGACGGCCCGATGACGGAACCGATACCGGCGGTTTCGGAAACACCGAGTATTTTGTCGATTTGAAACCGCATGACCAGTGGCGGCCAATATTTCACAGGAACAAAGAGGAACTGATCGCCGCCATGAACCTGGCAGTGCAAAAGTATCCGGGAGCTGTTTGGAACTTCTCGCAGCCGATTGAGGACAACGTCGGCGAGTCGATGACCGGAACCAAGGGATCTCTGGCGCTTAAGATCTTTGGCAATGACCTTAGCGTACTCGAGCAGAAGGGTGACGAGGTCGCCTCCGTGATGGCTGCCATCCCGGGCATGCACGACGTCAAGCTGTTGCGCGATTTTGGCCAGCCGAACCTTGACCTGTCGATCGACCGCAAGATGGCGGCCCGTTTTGGAATCAACGTGGCGGACATACAGGATGCCGTGCAGACGGCAGTGGGCGGAAACGCGGTAAGCCAGGTGTTGATCGACGAGCAGCGGTACAACGTGGTGGTGCGCTACGAGGGGCAATACCGCAACACCGAGCAAGCCATCAGCAATATTCGCCTGCTCGCCCCTTCCGGAGAGCGTGTCTCGCTGGCGCAACTGTGCAAGATGGAGATCAAGGATGGGGCCTACGACATCTACCGTGAAGGCAACAGCCGATATATCGCAGTGACCTTCAATGTGAGAGACCGGGACCTGGGATCCACGGTCGAAGATACCATCAAACAGATCAACGACAAGGTGAAGATGCCGCGCGGCTATACATTGGGCTGGTCAGGTGAATATGAGAGTGAAAAGCGGGCTGCGGCGCGCCTGGCTCTCATCATTCCGATCACAGTTCTCGCTATCTTCATCATCCTCTTCACCATGTTCCGTTCCTACAAGTGGGCAACGCTGATTATGATGAACGTAGGTCTGGCTCCCATCGGCGGCCTGCTCGCCCTGGTGGTTACCGGAACTTACCTCAGCGTTTCGTCAGGCATCGGCATGCTGGCGCTCTTCGGTGTCTCTGTGCAGACCGGAGTCATCATGGTGGAATACATCAACCAGCTTCGCGCAAGGGGCCTCAATATTGCCGATGCCGCGGTCGAAGGCGCCGTGCTGCGGCTTCGCCCGATCATGATGACCATGCTGGTGGCAACGCTTGGCCTGCTTCCGGCGGCGTTGTCGCACGATATCGGATCGGACTCGCAGCGGCCATTCGCAATCGTCATTGTAGGCGGCCTGATCTCCGATCTGTTGCTCAGCATATTCCTGTTGCCCACATTCTATGTATGGATCGCAAGGGACGACGATGATCTCCCGAAAGCGGAGGTGGTGCATGAATAATCTGAGAGCGGTGTTCTCCCGCAGCATCGGTCGGATGATCTTCGCGGGCCTTCTCCTTCTGCTCTGCACTGCGGGCGCAAGCGCGCAGCAGGCGCAACAGCCTATCAAAATAAACGTGGCGGACCTGCCGAACCTGCCGCAGCCGCAACTGCTTGCGCAAGCGGCCATCCCTGGCTTGCCTGCCCTACCCGCGCCGGGGGGACCGTCGGGCCTGACATGGGAGCAGGTGAAAACGAAGTTCGAGGCGGCGAACCCGGTGATGAAGTCCGATCAGTCGAACGTGGATGAGATGAAGGCGGAAGAGATTACGGCGTATCTGCGGCCCAATCCGGATTTCACTTTGAGTGCGGACGGAACGCAGATTATGCCTCACGAAGGCTACTGGCGTCCCACTTCGGGCACGCAGGTGCAGCCCAACTTCAGCTATTTGCACGAGCGCGACCACAAGCGTGAACTGCGGCTCCAGAGCGCAAAGGAGGGCACCCAGATCGCGACTTCGCAACATGAGGACCTGGATCGCAATATGATCTTCGTGCTGCGCTCGGCCTTTGTGCAGACGCTCCAGGCCAAGGCGGTGCTGGAGTTGGCCAAGGCTGACATGGAGTACTACGACAAGATCATCGCCATCAGCCAGGACCGCTTCAAGGCCGGCGACCTGGCGCAGATCGATCTGGACCGCATCGAGCTGTTGCGCGTGCAGTACGAGTCGGAGATCCAGACCGCCATTGTCAACCTGCGCACTGCCAAGATAGCGCTGCTGCAACTGCTGGACGACCGCACTCCGGTGGATCAGTTCGATGTAAACGGCCCGTTCGATTTCAGCAGTGAGATGAAGCCGCTCAACGACTTCGAGCAGGCGGCGCTGGATGCTCGTCCCGACTTGCGTGCGGCTGTGCAGGCGATCGAACAGTCGAAGACCAACCATAAGCTGGCGATATCGAATGGATCGACCGATCCGACCTTCGGCGTGTGGTACACCTACAACCCGTCGTTCTCCAATCCCTATGCCCAACAGACGCTTGGTCTCAGCGTGAACATTCCGCTGCGCATCTTCGACCGCAACCAGGGCGAGAAGCAGCGCACGCTGATCGACATCGACCGCAATCAGCAGTTGACGGACGCGGCGCGGGCGCAGGTCTTCAGCGACGTGGACTCGGCGTATGAGCAGGTTCGAAGCAACATCGCGCTGCTGGTTCCGTACCGCGACAAGTACAAGGACCAGGCAACGCGGGTGCGCGATACAGTCACGTTTTCCTATCAGCATGGCGGTGCGTCGCTGATGGATTTTCTCAACGCACAGAGCGACTACCGCGTCGTGCAACTGGCCTATCTGCAACTGGTGGGGGCTTATCTGACAGCCGCCGGCCAGGTGAATCTTGCCGTCGGACGCGAGGTCATCCCTTAGGGGGCGGGCAAGTTCTGAGTGGAGCTAGTTCTCTGACGATGTGCAACAGTATGGCAGTATTACAAGCAGCGAGGTCGGAACCATGAATCGTGAAGAAGTACGAGTGCGCATAGAAGATATCGGCATCATGCCAAGCATCCGTGTCGCTTCTGCTGAACTGGCGCTGTTTGCCGCCGAGACGGTGTACGAAGCGGGCATCCCGGTGGCTGAGGTCACCATGACTGTGCCCAACGCGGTCGAGGTGATTGCGCAGTTGACGCAAAACTACCCGAACTTCGTGGTTGGCGCTGGGACCGTGCTCGATACGGATACGGCACAGCGCTGCGTCGATGCCGGCGCACGGTTTCTGACGAGCCCAGGTCTGGTTCCGGACGTGCTGGAATTCACCCTGAAACACGATCTAGTCGCCATCCCCGGCGCGTTGACGCCCAGTGAAGTGATTGCGGCGTGGAAGGCAGGTGCCGACTTCGTAAAGATATACCCCTGCGCGCAAGTCGGTGGAGACCAGTACATCCGCGCCCTGAAGGTGCCATTGCCCCAGGTGCGTATGATCGCGTCCGGAGGCGTCAATCAACTGACCGCGGCCAACTTCATCTTTGCCGGCGCGGCATCCCTGGGCATCGGATCGGAGCTGATGCCACGTCAGGCACTCAAGATGCGCCAGGACCAGTGGATCCGCGAACTGGCGCGCAGATTTCTGGAGGCGGTTCGCAGTGCGCGCATCCATCTGTCAGAGATCGATTGAGATTGAGGAGGCACAGGATGACGAACCAGCTTTCGTACCATTCGCGAATCCCCATGGCAGCGGTCTTGCTCTGCGCTGCGGTGTGGTGTGTGGTGCTGCAAGCACAATCAGCGCCCGCACCGGCTGGAACAAGCACAGACCTGTTTGTGATGGTTGGGTCGGATATCGACCGGCCAGGTCTTCTGCCGCGCGCAAATTACAACATTGGAATCGGCCACACCTATTCTTTCCTCAAGCGCGATCCCATCGGAGACGAGCTGACCTTCGGATATACCTACGAGAACAGCGGCAGCCACGGTTTTTTGCATACCAACTTCGGAGAACACACGGAATCTGCCGGAGTGATGAAGAACTTTGCCCTGCCAAAGACCAAGGCGGTTACCGGATATACCTGGGTACAGACTGGCATTACAAGCTACACCGGAAACGCTCACGTCCAGAACAGGTTGGACAGCGGCGTATCGCTCGGCGCAATTGTGCACTGCAATAACAACAATTCGATCTGGATTCAGGAGAGCTACAGCAAGGTCGTCACCGTTCCCTGGTACACCACGGCAAGCATTGGTTACACCTACAGTTGGTAAGCAGTGTGGAACGAAGAAAACCCGGCATCTTTAAATCGACTTTCAGCAGCATCCGCAAACATGGCCTTGCCAGGCCGATCTGCCCTCTTGGATGAGAAAGGGAATGGCTGCCAACGCGGCCATTGAATCGAACCATGGGAGATGGAATGCGGCGTTGACCGCGAGGCCAGCCAAGGCAATCAACGCAATGTACGCGCAAGTAGCGGATTGCACTGCATCGGCGGCCAGGGCTGCATTCCTGCTGCGGCGTGCCTCGTGGCGTTTCAGTGATGCCAGAACTGGCATTGCGATCAGCGCAGCAACGGTGATTCCTATCCCCGCACGACTTGTTTCAGGCCGCGACCGCAGAGCCAAGGACGCTAAAGCAATTGCCGCAACCACAAAGGCGAGCAAAAACAGCAGAACTCCGGATGCACGGCTTGCTTTGCGTTCCGAGATCGCCATACCCGGAATCCACGGCAAGAGCACAACCGTAGCAGACAGGAGTTCCACCAGGCTGTCGGAGCCGAAGGCCAGCATCGCAGGACTGTGGGACGTAGCTGCCGCATAAGCGGCGACGCCCAACTCTACGAGCATCCACGCCAGCGTGATACCCTGCAACCAAAGCACCGCCGAGCGTGGTTTCGCAGCGCCGGCAATGGCTGGACTCAATGGCTCAACCACGATCTGTACGCGTTCCGTCATCTTGTTCCACCCATGATGTCAGGCCCTCAAAAGAGGCGCGAGAGGGCGGCGCGGAAGAATCCAGAGGCAGGCAAAGCCGAGTCAGAAGAGAGCGGTCGAAAATACCGTGTACTTGTAGCGTACTTGAGAACCGCGTTTGCTGCGTTTTGAACGATTCGAGCGTCGATAGTTTTCAATAACTTGTTTAGAATCGATACTCGGAGGCAATCCGCCCCCACTTCCGGCACTCAACTCATTTATAATCAATTATTTATCGTATCTTCTAGCTGTCCATATCGCGGTCAGATTAATCCACCAGGTTTCATGGAACTTGGGTATCGCCGTCAACTAACTGCCCTCGAATTCAACTACGGCACGGGTGTGGCTCAGGGCTCAGTGTAAATTCGGGGCCCTCAACGGGGCAGCTTGATGGCTGAACCGGGTCCTCAGACTCCGGTTAGAGGATGGCTTTGGTTTTGACCCAGAAGCCAGAATGAGCGTCTATCAGTCCCTCGATTCCGCGAGAGCGGCCGCGCGTTGCTTCTGCACCATGAGCCACAATCTGCGAGTTACGACGGGAATTCTGGCAACAGGGTTATTGTCTCAACTGGGGCTCCAGTTCTTCACTCTTTTCCATGACCCAGTCGACTCCCATCTCATGCAGCACGCGGCGGATTGCGGTCAGCAGTGCCTCGATGTCGGCCACGGTAATCCTGCCAATTGTTCCGATTCGGAAGCACGATTCATGGGACAACTTGCCGGGGTAAATAGCGAAGCCGAGTTCCCAAAGCCTCTCATAGAATGCGGCAAACTCGAACGCCGGGTTGGAAGGATACCGAAACGACGTGATAATGAAGCTTTGGTCTTCTTCAGCAAGATAGATCTCGAACCCGATCTCC
>PLOT01000063.1:6003-17927 GCA_003142215.1 Granulicella sp.
GACGAGACCAGAAAATCGATATGCGAACCCACCATGTCGACCGGAACTGCACCGAAACTGCTCATCGCATCCACAATGTATACAGCACCGGCGTCATGCACCAGATGGCCGATTTCTTCCACCTGATTCAACATACCGCTGGTCGTCTCGCAGTGCACTACCGCGACGTGCGTAATCCTCATAGCTGGCGACAGAGAATCGGCGACCAGTGCTGGAGTAAATTTCTTGTTCTCCGCAACCTCAAGAACGTCCAGTGCGATGCCGTGAACACGCGCTGTCTGAGCAATGCGCCTCCCGTAAGCGCCGTTGACCAGCACCAGCAATTTGCCGTCACGCGGAATTGCGGACGAGATGACCGATTCGACCACGAACGTGCCGCTGCCCTGCATGAGAATGCATTCGTACTGCTCTCGAGGATACGGACCAAGATCAAGCAGACGCATACGGATTTCGTGAACAGAAGCTAGAAATTCGCTATCCAGAGATCCAAGGTCCCGGAGCATGGCCCTTTTGACAGTGGCGCTTGTGGTCAAGGGGCCTGGGCTGAAGAGCAGCTTATCCTTGCTAATTGTTTCCATATTCATTTTCCTCTTCATCTCCATCGCCGAAGTTCGCATCGCCATAATTGATTGGGGGCTGCGGAATCATTGCAACGGCTTTCGCCGGCGCTGTATATACTTTTTGTCCCGCAAGGTAAGTCGCCTCGAGCACAATGTCCTTGATCGTATTCGGCGGGACCTGGCGCGGGTCTTTTTGGAGCACCACAAAGTCCGCCAGTTTTCCTGGAGCGATCGAGCCTTTGATGTTCTCTTCGAATGTGGCGTAGGCCCCGTCCAGTGTCCAGACTTTGATCGCCTCATCCACACTGACTCTCTGATTTGCTCCGTTGACAATACCCTGGGAACTGGTACGGGTAACCATGTCCTGAATTCTGAGCAAGGGATCGGCTGCAGAGATTGGAGAATCGGAATGACCTGCCACGGGAATGCCCATGTCGATCGCTGTGCGATACGCGTGCATCATCGAGAGGCGCTCGGGTCCGTAAGACTGAAGGATGTCTCCGTACTCCCACATGTAGGAGTGAAACACCAGAACCACGCCGTCCTTCTTGGCGCGATCCAGCAGCGCCTGATTCATGACGCTGGCGTGCTCAATTCGCCAACGAGCATCGGGACGAGGGTTCTTCGCCTCCGCGCGTTCGATCGCCGTGAGGACCATGTCGATCTCTCGGTCGCCGTTGGAATGGGTCGCAACCTGCCATCCGGCGTCCCACCACTTCTGAACGTCCGCATCCAACTGCTCCTGAGAGCGCGCGGGCGGGATACCGAAGTAATCGGGGCGATCCGAGTATGCCTGGCTGAGCCACGCGGTCCGGCCACTCAGCGAGTTTCCCTGAAAGTTTTTGAGGGACGAGATGCGGAGACGATCATCACCAAAGCCTCGTTGAATTCCTGCCGCTTGGAGTTCATCGAAAGACCCGACACTGAACATGAATCCAACGCGGACTGGGTTTCCGAGATCGCGCAATGCCTGCATCGTGCGGAAAGACGACGGGCTTCCTCCCGCGATGCCCACGCTGGTTATGCCCTTGGCAGAGTACTGCCGAAAGCAGTTCATATACCCCTTCAGTTCGTCATCACGATCCGCAATATTCGTCGTATTGCGACCAGCACCTCGCGAGATCAACCCACGGGCACTTTCTCGGATCACGCCGTTCGGAGTTCCGTCTGGATCGCGATCGAGAGCACCGCCCTTCGGGTCTGGCGTATCCTTTGTGACGCCGGAAGCATTCAACACATAACTGTTAACCACGGTGATGTGGCCGGAGCCATGAGTTATTTCGACGGGCTGCGACGTGGATACTTTATCCAGATCGTGCCGGTTCGGATGACGCCCCAGCAACACATCGTTATATCCATACCCGCTGATCCTCTCGCCAGCAGGAGTCACCGCAGCCTGCCGCTTCAGAGCGGCCACGACCTCGTCGATCGTTTTGACTCGGTCGGCGCCCAGCCACACCCTGTAATGCGGCGTTCCCTCCTGGTAGATCGCTTGAGGATGCAGGTGCGCATCATTGAACCCAGGAGTCACTGTCTCACCCTTGAGGTCAATTACGTTTGTCGATGCCATCTTGAGTTTGAGTATCTCCGCATTCGTTCCAACGGCGGTAAACCGTCCATTGTCGATGGCAAAGGCCTGCGCGGAAGGGTGATTCGGATCGACCGTGATGACCTTCGCGTCGATCACTATGGTGTCGGCGGCAAACGCAATATTCGATAACAGCGCTAATACAAAGCAGATTCTCTTGATCATATCTATCTCCATTTTCGTGAGAGGAAGTTCTCAGAACCATCCGGAAAACCGACTTGGGGGCTAGAACGTAAATCGCATGCTTATCTGGACATTTCGCGGAGTGTTGCTTTGGCTCAGGGTCGCCATCTTTCCGAACGTTGCGGATGAAACACTCGTCGTCGGCCCGCTGAATATCACATTATTCAGGGCGTTGAACGCCTCCGCACGAAACGACACTACATAGCTCTCGCTCAGATGCGTGTCCTTCTCAACCATTGCGTCGAGGTTCCACGACCCTGGGCTGTCGATGTCTGCCATATGCCGGCTTGCGTTGCCGAAGGTGTAATTGGCGGGTTGCACGAAGGCAGCCGCGTTGAAGTATTGACCACCGAGCGACATCTGCTGACCGCCCGGCATCTTATCTGAAACTCCCGTGGTGTTCGGGCGGAAGCTGCCTCCACTGTAGGAGTAGGAGTAGTTTGTGGCGCTGACCGTCAAGGGCCTCCCAGAGTCGAAAGAATATATTCCGCTCACCGCCCAACCGCCGACGATTGGTGAGATGAACCCTTTGTTCAGGAATGGCTTCTGCCTGCCGAACGGCAGTTCGTAGCGCGTACTCCAGCGCACAACATGCGTCTCGTCCTGGTCGGAACGGGACTTGTCGCAGCTGGGGCAATGTAAATTTTGGAAGCCGGAATAGGTTCCGGCCACACTGGTCATCTCACCCACGTTGTCCAGGGCTTTGCTGAATGTGTAGGCGAAGACGACCGAGAGTCCGTCCTTGGCGCGATGCTCCACCGTCAACTGTCCGGCATTGTAAGTGGAGTGGCCGGCACCCACGTTGAGCTGCTCGACCCCTGTGAACTGGGGAAAGGGACGTAGCAGTTGCTCGTACGTTACTGTCGAGGTGCCGATTGTGGAAGTCGGATCCGTAATTACACCATAAAAGGGGTTGGCGACCGTTGTGCGGAGCGTCGCGGCCAGCGCCAGATCGGAGTCTGGAATCTGGTCCCAATAGAGCGGAACCATGAGATGCACACCATTATTTCCGGCGTAGGCCGCGGTAACTACGAAGTTAGCCGGCAGGGAGCGCTGGATGTCGAGCGAATAGTTGATCTGATAGGGAATATTCGACTGCGGTCCGGGGCCTGCGATACTTTGTCCCAGATCGATTCCCAGACCTGCGCTGTTTCCATAGGGAGTGGGAAGCCCGGATGGAAATGGGTTGGCGAGACTGTATCCGGCGAGCGGTTGTACGCCATTGGACTGTGCGTCGATGGAAGTGGAAGTCCTAATTGCGCCGTCGGCGTTGGGGAACTGTTGCCATGCCGCAGCCGGATGGTAGAAGATCCCCAAGCCGGTGTGAACGATCGTCTTCTCATTCAGTTGATAGGCCAGGCCCAGGCGCGGCGCGAAGTGCAGCTTTTCCGGTGTCTGCAACTGCCTGCTGGAGCCATTCAGACCGGGAATGCCGACACCTCCCACAAGAGTAGGAATGGCTGGTTCGTTAGGCAGGGAAAGAACCTGGCCATTGATCGGCGAAATCGATGTCGTATCGATGTAATTGAGCAGGTTGTTCTTTTCCACATCCCCAGATTCGAAGTCATATCTCAAGCCATACGTCACTGTCAGCTTGGGAGTCGCCCTCCAAATGTCCTGGGCATAGCCGGCATAGTAGTAATGTACCGACTGGGTCTCCGGCTCATATCCGGAACTGACGGTTGCGAGTCCCAGAAGCAACTCGGCCATGCCGGAGCCGGAGTCGGTTGACGGCGACGGCGAGGTTGTATTTGGACCATTGGTAAACTTCGTGCCGGCGCTAACGGACATCTGATCGGGGTCCCATAACTGAACCGGATACCGTCTGAGATCGATGCCGAATTTGAAGATGTGTTTTCCTTTCACCCAGTTGGTGTCCGCAGCATATTGATATACGGAGGACTCATTTTGTTCGAATGGATACGAGTTTCCCAGAGAACTTTCACTTCCCGTTGCGAGGGCCCCACTGATGCTGATGGAAGGGCTCATATTTGCCGTGATTCCGGGCGCTGCATTTCCGGCATTGAAACCCAGACTTCCCGGGGTCATATGCACGGCCTCGGCCCGGTTCGATTCGCTATGCGCCCAGGAAAAGTGGTGTTCGAAGATCAGGTCTGTTTTCATGACCCAGGTGTGATCCACGTCGATATTTTTCCCTGGGATTCGATCATCGGCCATCACAGGCGATAGTCCGTTGCCGAAGTAGTCGCTGTTGTGAATTCTGTTTGTGAAGTCTGTGTAGTGTCCAAAGATGCTGTGCCGGCTGTTGAATTGATGATCGATCCGGGTGTCATAGCTGTTGTTGTCATCGGTGGCCGGCGCATTGGAGAAGAAATTGTTCAGGCTGCTCAGGCCTGTTCCGGGCTGATTGGGAAGCGGATAGAGCGCGAGAAGAGCAAGTCCGATCGAACTGGAGTTTGCAATCTTATTACCCGCAAAGGCAGTACGCGTGTAATTGGTTCCCTTTGAGTTCGCGGTCGTGGTTGATGGATCGTAAATAACGATCAGGTTCCCCTTGGCGTCGAAGGTCTGCGAAAAGTCCCCTTGCCTTTCCAGGGCCGTAGGCACAGTTCCAGTGAAAGAGCCGGCAGTCGTATCCCGAAGGCCATCGTATGAAAAGAAGAAGAATGTCTTGCTGCGGCCGTCATAGACCTTCGGAATCACGACCGGACCACCAATTCGAAAGCCAAACTGATTTCTGCCGAATGAACCTCTGGCCAACCCCGCCAGATTGGCGTTGTAACCGTTGGCATCCATCAGCTCGTTGCGATAAAACTCAAACGCCGACCCATGCAGATGATCGTTGCCCGAACGCAGCGCGTAGGCTACGAGGCCTCCGCTGGTACGGCCATATTCCGGGGCATACGCGTCGGTATAGACGCGGGTCTCTTGCACCGAATCGACACCGGGAATGCCGGCATCCTGGTTGTAGTACGCGGTTGTATTGGTCGCACCGTCGAGCAAGACATCGGTGGTTGAGCCCTTGGCGCCATTGATGCGAAAGGTGTTGCTCCTGCTTTCACTGGAGTAATTCTGGCCCGATAGCCCATCGTTGCCTTTGGTCACACCGGCCGTGTCGCTGATCAGCTGCAACGGGTTTCGAATATTGAGTGGAATGCCTTCAACAAATGCGGGTTCGATCATCAGACTGCGATCCGCGCGATCCGTAATCAACTCAGGCGGGGTGTCTGTCACTTGCACTATTTGCTTTACATCGCCCATTTTAAGCGCCAGGGAAAGCACCTTGGATTCACCCACTTCAAGTGTGACGTCTGTGATGAGAGTGGATACGAATCCATCCGCCTGAGCCTCGATCTCATAGGTTCCAGGCACCGCGGGCGGCAGGATGAAGTTGCCTCTGTCATCGGTTTTGGTCTCCGCTTTTACCTGAGTACCGATGTGCGTCAGGGTCACGGTCGCTCCCTTTACGCTTGCCTGTTGCGGATCGACCACCTTGCCGCTCACACCTGCATTTTGCGCGAAGAGAGGAACACTGAAAACAATGGCTGAGGCAAGGATTAGAAGTCGAGTTGAAAATCGCATTGACTACTCCATTCGAGAATTCGTGAGGATAGGGTTCCGCAAGGCGGTCGAGAATGCTCTATCGAGGTTTGAACCTGTCGCCGTTTGACTTGAAGCGATGGTAGTCAGCCGCGTCGCCAAGAAGATTAAGGTCGAATGAAAGCAAATGGGCTTAACGGTAATGAACGTCCGTTTATTCTTAGCCGACAATCTCGCCGCCTGCTGTAGCCGGCATTGAGCCGCGACGCTAAAGGGTCTGTTCACTTCAACATTGCACGACTGCAACAAAAAATCGCATCGCATCTGCGATAACCGCCGCTTCGAATTGCATTGGCGGGGAACGCTTGAAGGAAGCGATCGGTTACAGATATCCGCAATGTGCTGAAACCCGATACAAACGGCAGCGACCTGTTATTTTCCGGTCAAGCCGTTGTCTGCAAAACCCTGTCTTCGACCTGGACATCGGTTTGGCACGAGGGCTTGAGATTCCAGATGGGAAGCAGCACAGCGGCGGCAAGAAACGCGGAGACGGCAAGAATAAGAAAGAGGTGGTCCCATCCGTACCGTTCGCTTACGAATACCACGAGATACGGCGAGAAGATCGCCCCCAGATGCCCGATGCCATCCACCAGTCCCGATGCAGTTGCGGCGGCCTTGGGCTCGCCGATGTCCTGGGCTGCCGCTCCGGAGAGCAGTGTGTCCGGGCCGAAGGAAAAGATGCCGGCCAGCGAGATGGCTATGGCTGTGCCCGCAAGCCCGAATTTTGTCAAGGCCGGCTCCATGAGCATGATGATTGCGAATCCGCAAAGCATGATCGCGGACACGGGGGCACGCCGCGACTGGCTGAAGCGATCCGAAATGTAGCCCGCCAGCACCGCGCCGAGAATGCCGATCAACTCATACAGAGACGATAGATAGCCCGATGCCTGCAGGCTATACTTCAGCCGCGTAACCATGTAAAGCGGCAGCCAGAACATCAGTGCGTATCGGCAAAGTTCCAGGAAAAAGTACGATGTACTCAGCATCCATAAGGATGGCTTGCGCAGCAGAGCGGCCAGGCCATTCCAGTTCGTGCGCACCGAGCTGGGGGCCTCCTCTTCGAACTGCATTCCGAATGGGAGATCGTCACGCTCTGGCGAATCCTTCGCGCCGAGCATGAACACGACTGTAATTGTCAGCAGCAGCAGTGCCGGAAACAGGAATCCACGCCGCCACCCAAACTGGGGAAGCAGCCATGACTGCACGACAGCCCAGGTTGCGAAGGCCGTGGCCAGAAAGCCGCCGAGAACATAATTCGTGCTCCACCATGCCATTACGATTCCACGATTCTCGCTGCGGAACCAGATGGCCATGGTCTTCACCAGTCCCGACCAGCCGGTCGACTGACCTGCGCCATTCAGGCATGCAAAGATAAGCAACCAAATCAATGAGGCGTGGGCGCCCATCAGGATATTGCTGCATACCACCAACAGCAGGCCCGCGCCAACCACACGCTTTGCTCCTATGCGGTCGGAAAGAAGCCCGCAGCCAAACTGGCCGACGGCATACAGCAGGCTATAGCCGAAGACGATGTTGGCCAGGTCGATGCTGCGAAGCCCTGAGACATTGTTCAGCAGGGGCAGCACAACGCTCAGGTTCTTGCGGCAGAGATAAAAGCCAGCGTAAGCGATCCAGGTGATCCCGAAGGTTCGGCGCTGGCCGGCAGAGAAGCTCATCTGGGCTCCAACTCCACCGTGCTCTGGTAAACACAGTGCCAACCGATTGCATGGGCCCACATGTCAATTGTGTGAAAATCCAGCGATTCGTCCGTAACAGAGAGGGGCTTTGCAGCGGCGCGCGCTTGCAAGCATTTGCTTCTGGCAAGCTGTATTCCCGTTTCAGCATGTGTGCGGAATCGCATTCCCCCTACCATTTCACTCTCTGTCGAATGCCGAAACGTTCAGCGGGTTAAGCGGAACTCGTTATCACTTAAATTAACGGTTTAGCCAAGGCAGAGATCGATGTCACCATCCTGTAATGTTCCAGCGCTACACTGGCAGCATTCAGCTACCTTTCCCTGGAATACCAATGCAGAAGGTTGAGCTCCAACCGGAGGAGATCTGCCGGTACAGATCCGAATTGCAGGCAACAGTCGCAGTTGTGTGCAAAAGTTCCTCCTTCCGCACCAGCGCCAAGAGCTGCCAATTCCTGCGCTTCATTGTTCAACGCACACTTAGCGGAAAAGTCGGCGAGCTCAAAGAACGCGTGATCGGGATCGAGTTGCTCGGCCGCGAAGCTTCCTACGATACCGGCTCCGATGCGGGTGTTCGAGTGCGCGCAAACGATGTCCGTAAGCGGCTCGCTGCCTACTACGCCGCCAATACCACCGATCTGGAATATACCGTCGCCATCCCCTCGGGCTCCTATGTTCCACGCTTTTATGTTCCCCGCATTTTGCAGGAGGGTCAGAGCCATCCCGAGCTTCCTAATGTTGTGGAACCGCCGACTCCCAGACCCGCGCTATTGCAAGCGACGGAACTCTCGCTGCTACAGTTGTCCCTGCCGACACTGGTTGCGCTCTTTCTTTGCATGATCTGTATTCGCTGGCAGATTGCGCAGGTGGGTCCGTTCGATACGTTCTGGCAAACGGTATTCCAGGACCACCAGGCGCTTCTGTATGAGTCCCCTTCAGCGTCCGGCGGACAACTGGCACTTGTTGCCGTGGACAGGCTTGAAGACACCGCCTCTCTGTTCAACGTTGCCGGCCAGTTTCATGCAGAGATCACTCTCACCCACACACTGACTCCTCCTTCTGGCACCAACGGCATTCTGATTCTGATCGGCGCCATCCCTTCATCGCCCAGTGAATCCGTCGCGGATTCTCCCGCGCTTGACCGCATCTCCCCCATCGAGGGAAGCAGGCTGGTCATTGAATCCACGCCATCCGGGCGGCAGATCGTCGATCGCAATGCCGGAAATCCTCTTGTCAATCCCTACGGCCGGGCGGGGTTGCTCACCATTGTCAACGGTACCCAACGGTCGATTCATATTGACGGCACCGACGACGCAGCCATCGATTCGCTCATCAAAACCATGTGCGAGACCAACGCCTTTCCCGATGAACTGATCGACAGCTTCCAGGACGGGACGGTAACGCAGATCGTCTTTCCCATGCAGCCCAGCGCACAGGCAGTGGTATTTCATGAATCGCTTCCCGTGATGCATACGGCCATGAACGGACCCCTGTGAGCAGGGAAGGGAAATCCCTGGCCGGCCCGCGGAGCCAGGTCTTTGTTTCCGCGTGGGTCCTTTATGCCGGCTACTATATATGCCGCAAGGATATCAGCCCAAACACCGGCGCAGGCATCTCTCACCTCGCCTTCAGTCTTATCTGCTTTGGGATTGCCTATGCGATCAGTCAGTTTGCCGGCGGGTGTCTGGCAGACAGTATTGGGGCGCGCCGGACTGCCTTGGCGGGCGCAGGCATTTCGATCCTGTGTACTTGCCTTCTTGCCTTCCATTCCCAGTTCAGGTTGGGGTTGTTGCTGGAACTCGGCAACGGCCTCGGACAGGGGCTTGGATGGCCGTCCATGCTTCGCCTGATCGGCCAGTGGTTCCACCGCGGCGAACGGGACAGGGTTCTCGGTTGGTGGAGTACCAGCTACATTCTGGGTGGAGTGCTTGCAACCTCGCTCACTGAATGGCTGGTTGTTCACATCCGCGTTGCTCCACTTTCAGGCTTTCAGCCTGCTTACCTCGTTTCGGCGACTGTTTTGTTGTTAGCAGCGCTGTTCTTTTATCGGGGAACCGCTCATCTGGCGGGTCCCGTCCTGTCCCATTCACTTCCCCCCTCTTCTACACTCTCCAAGCCCCAGCGAACGCAATTCAGTGCGTGGAGCGAGATCCTGGCAAATCGCAGAATTCAGGTCGTCTCCCTCGTCTACTTCTTTCTCAAGATGACCCGCTACACACTGCTCTTCTGGTTGCCTCTCTACTTGACATCGAGCCTGGGTTATACGCAGCATTGGGCCGAGCATTTCGCGTCCTACTTCGAACTCCTCGGCTTTCTCGGTCCCCTTGCCGCCGCCTACGCGGTGCAGCACTGGTTTGGCGAACGGCGCATGGTTCTGGGAGCCGGCATGCTCTTTGGGCTTGCATTCATCTGCCTTCTACATCCCGTGCTGGCAGGCAGCGGATGGTTTGGCACAGCCGTTTCCATCTCGTTGATGGGAATCCTGATCTATGGCGCCGACGTGCTCATGTCCGCCATGGCTGTCCTCGACGCTGTCCCGGACGATTTGTTCGGGCGCGCCGCCGGGTTCGTCAACGGCATCGGCTCCATTGGCCAGACACTATCTCCCTTTCTTGTCACGATCTTCGTATCGCACTTTGGATGGACAAAGCTGTTCGATCTCTTTGTCTTCTTTGCTCTGGTTGGCGGCGGCATATGCGCCTTCGGCACCTCATCTCTAACCGATAAGACCCCTTCGATTAACCGTTCAGTGGATGGATCTACCCGCAATCCAACGTAAACTGCGTCCATGAATTCCGATACCGGCAATCAACTCCTTCGCTTCGTCTGCACACTGGCAGGCCGAGCATGACAAATCCTCTTCACATTCGAGCCATCGTGCTGGACTGGGCGGGCACTACGGTCGATCATGGTTCGATGGCGCCGGTGCTTGCGCTCCAGACCCTGTTTGCAAAGCATGGGATCACACTATCGACGGAAGACGCCCGCCGCGATATGGGACTGCTCAAACGGGACCATATTCAAGCGATCCTGGCCCTGCCGAATATCCGCACAGAATGGAGAACTGCCACCGGCAAGAAACCCGATGATGCAGATGTTCTCTCCCTCTTCGAAGAGTTTGGACAGTTGCAGATGAAGATCATTGTGCAGCATTCGCAATTGATCCCAGGTGTTGCCGAGGCCGTGAAGGAATGGCAGAACCGCGGTCTCCGCATCGGAAGCACCACAGGCTATACGCGCCGGATGCTCGACCCGGTGTTGAAGCAGGCTGCCCGGGATGGTTTTCGGCCCGATGCTTCCGTATGCCCTGATGAAGTAGCCGCGGGACGGCCAGCCCCGTGGATGCTGATGAAAAACGCACAGCTCCTGGATGTCTATCCTCCATCGGCGTGCGTAAAAATAGGAGACACCGTCGTCGATATTGAAGAAGGCAGAAATGCGGGCATGTGGACCATCGGGCTGACCAGAACCGGAAATCTCGTGGGTCTCGATCGGCAGCAATGGGAGCAACTGCCGGAGGGAAGCAAGAAAAACCGGCTAAGGAACGCTCAGAACATCTTGCGCCGCGCAGGCGCCGACTATGTTGCGGAGGATCTTGCTTCCTGCAATCAGGCTCTGGCAAAAATCGAAAAACGTCTCAAAAATGGCTAGTGACCGAATTTGAAACTTGTTCGTCGCAAATTCCGTGTACTTGTAGCGTACTCAGAAACCGCGTTTGCTGCGTTTTGAACGATTCGAGCGTCGATAGTTTTCAATAACTTGTTTAGAATCAGTGCGCAGTGGCAATCCGATCCCCCGGCACCAACAAAATAAATAACTTATACAAGAACACCTCATAACCGGAAAATGGAGAAACTCTCTGGTGCATGTTCTGGTGCATGTTGGTTTCCCACTCTCATGCAATCTTGGCGGGTGCCTACTGGGTGCCTGTTCTGACGATGCGTTCCACCACTGTCAGCGTATGGGCCGGTGAAAGGTGGGAATAGCGGGCGGCCATCGTGATGGTCTTATGACCAGCGGCCTCCTGGATTTCCTTGATTGTCGCGCCAACCATCGCTAGTTGTGGGGGTTGGCAGGAAGGGGCGTTGCGCAAGGGACACCTGAAGTGGGAGCAGTATTGGTGGTGGGATAGAAGGTGAGGATGTATCCGAAGGTCATCCTCTGTGTGCCTTCCAGACGCAGGCCGGTCTGGAGATGCAGCTTACCGAAGTCGAGGGTGGAACAGCCGCTCCCTGCGAGTCAACGACCCTACACGCCCTCCGGGCAGTCCGTCACCCTCGCGGTCCGCGCGCAGATACAACGTCTGGATCGCTCCGCCGCTAGAGCGATACCTGCAGAA
>PLOT01000084.1 GCA_003142215.1 Granulicella sp.
CGGGCGGATATGCTGCTGGAGCTGCGGGCGGAAAACTATGCGGTGATCGACCAGGCGGTGGCCAGCTTTGGGCCGGGGTTGAACCTGCTGACGGGCGAGACGGGCGCGGGCAAGTCGATATTGATCGACGCGCTGGCGCTCTTGCTCGGCGGCAAGGCTTCGGCGGATGTGGTGCGGCATGGCGCGGAGAAGGCCGTGCTGGTGTGCGTCTTTGAGGGGACGCAGGGGGCGGCGGCGATTCTGGAGGCAAACGGGATCGACGCGGGGGCTTTTTCGGACGACATATTGTTGCGGCGGGAGATTGCGGCGGGAGGCAAGGGGCGCGTCTTCGTCAACAACCAGCCGGCGACGGTGGCGGTGCTGCGGGAGCTGGCGCCGGAGTTGGGGCTGATCCACACGCAGGGGGAGACGCTGGGGTCGTTCGACCAGGCGCAGCAGCGGGGATTGCTGGACCGCTTCGGCGGGATTGCGGGAGACGATGTGGCGGCGGCGTTTGCGGCGTGGCGGACGACCACGGAGCGGCTTGCGGAGTTGCAGGCGTCGGAGCAGGACCGGATGCGGATGGCCGATCTGTGGAGGTTTCAGACGCGGGAGATCGCGGACGCGCAGTTGGTGGCCGAGGACGAGGACGCGCAGTTGGAGGCGGAGAAGCTGGTGCTGGCCAATTCAGAAAAGCTGTATACGGCGGCGAAGAGCGCGCATGAGTTGCTGTATGAGCAAGAAGGCTCGGCGGAGACGACGCTGACGGCGGCGCTGAAGCATGTGGAGGAGTTGGCGAAGTTCGACGCGCGATTTGCGGAGCCGGCACAGCAGCTTGCGGCGGCGAAGGCCGCAGTGGAGGATGTGAGCGCGGAGGTGCGGGACTTTGCCGAGAAGGTGCACGCATCGCCCGAGCGGCTGGAGGAGATCGAGGATCGGCTGGCGGCTCTGGATCGGCTGAAGCGGAAGTACGGCGGGGTGGGCGGGAGTCAGACGCTGGCGGAGGTGATGCGCTTTGGAGAGGAGGCGGCGCGGCGGCTGGCCGAGGTGGAGAATCGCGATGCGCTGTTGGCGGAGTTGCGGGTTCAGCAGGAGCGGGATGCGGCGGGCTATCGCGCGGCGGCGACGAAGTTGACGGAGGATCGGACGGTGGCGGCGAGGCGGCTGGAGAAGCTGGCGACGGAAGAGATCAACGATCTGGCGATGACGGTGCGATTCAAGGTGCAGGTGGCTGGTTCTGGAGAGACGGGGGGCGAGGAGTCGGCGAACTGGACGGCGCATGGGTGGAACCGGGTGGAGTGCCTGATTGCGACCAATGCGGGCGAGCCACTGAAGCCGCTGGATGAGATTGCTTCGGGCGGGGAGATGTCTCGCGTGCTGCTTGCGCTGAAGGTGACGGTGGAGGAGAGCTTTGCCGCGGGAGCGGGACATGGGCGGAAGAAGAGTGCGCTGCCTACGCCGCGGATGCTGGTCTTCGACGAGATCGACATTGGGATTGGCGGGCGGGCGGCCGAGGCGGTGGGGCGGAAGCTGAAGACGCTGGCAAAGCGGCAGCAGGTGGTGTGCATCACGCACCTGCCGCAGATTGCGGCGTTCGCGGACCAGCATTTTCTGATCGAGAAGGCGGACAAGGGCGGCCGGACGCGCACCAGCGTTCGGCGGATGGAGGAGGGGGAACGGGCGCAGGAGATCGCGCGGATGCTATCGGGGGCGAAGGTGACGGAGTCGAGTCTGGAGCACGCTCGGAGTCTGCTGAAGTCGAGCCGGTAGGGGGTTGGTCAGGGTTGCTTCCACCAGATGACGGCGATATACCAAAGACAGAGTGCGCCGATGACGACTAATTCGGGGAGAAAGCCGGTGAAAAGGCCGTGCCAGTAAGCGCCGGCTGCGATTCCCAGGGCCAGCAAGCCGACCTTGAAGAGGCCGGCTTGCCACCATTGCAACGTAAAGGATTTGAATAGATTCATGGGTGACCCCGTGGTTCCAGGAGGGAACCATGATACGCCGCTGTTGAACTGGTTGCGACACCACAGCGGCGCTTGGTGGTGGGTCAATTATCGGTCGGTATCTTTTCAAAATGGTCGAGGACGAGGGAGGGCAGGATCAGCGGCTTCTTCTCGAGCCTGAGGCCGAGCTCCTTGCGAAAGGCATCCTCCATGCTGAGGCCGACGACCGGTGCCGGTGTAGCATCGCCGGCTTGCTTCGCTTCTGCGGCAGCAGCAGCGGTCTCTGCGCGAAGCGTGCGGCCGGCGGTGAAGAACACCGTGAAGTTATAGGAGCCAGCGAGGCCGGTCTTATCGGCAACGCGATTCTTGACCTCAGACCCTGCGATGGCCTGCACCCTGTCGGCGAACTGCGCCATAGTGACGTTCTGACAGTGGAACTCCGTGTCGAACGGAGAGTTCGCGTAGCGGGCAGGCTTCTCTCCATCGGCCGGGCCGAATTTGCAGAAGCTGCGTGAGTTGGGATCGGCCTTCTTCATCTTGGGAGAGCCAGCGAGCAGCACGTACGCGTCCGGCTGCGTCCACTGGCCCCAGTGGTATTTCAACTGGAACCGGTCGATGAGAAGCTTCTGCAGCATGTTGTTGATCTGATCCGGGTCCTGACTCACCGCGCGAGCATCGATATCCGGTGGCAGTTTGACGACGATGGTGTATCGCCTTGGCGGTAGAGTCGCCAGTGCATCACCCAGCATTTGTCCTGTGGGCAGTTCAAAGGCGCGCGTGAGAAGACCCTGCATGTTGAAGGCTCTGAAGGTAATCTGGGAGCCGGCGGGGCGAATTGTGTCCTGCGGCTCATTGTCCGCAGCCGGTTTGATGGTGGCGACCTCAAATTCAAGGTCCGCCAGTGCGGGAAGAAGCTTTGCAATATCCGGTGAGTTCGCGGTCGGGGTACGGTTCACCGTATCGACGACCATCGACGGCTGCGGCACGTTCCCGCGCGTGACCACAAGGCCAAGCTGCTTTGTGAAGGCATCGGCGAAGACGCGGGCTCGGTCGTCCCTGGTATGTACGTCTGGCCCCAGCGAGAGCTTCAGCGTGAAGTCGTACGGCTTGGTGAGGCCGGTGCGGTCGACGATGGGATGCGGGAAGTCCTGGTCGCGGGCTGCGATGAACTGCGCCATCGTCTCGGAGGTGCAGGTGATGGTGTACTGGGCTGGATTCGACTTGTCCTGCGCGCCGTGGCATTCGCTCGCATCGGTCGGGGTCTTCGCGCCGGTGAGTTTGGGGCCACCGTTGGCAACGGTAACGGCGTAGCCGGGCAGCGGGCGATCCTCGGTGTGAACCTTCAGATGAAAGCGCTCCGCGAGCACGCGCTTCAGGATGGGACGCATCTGGTCATTCGGATTTGTGGGGGGATTTGAAGTATCCGTGAGGCCGACAGGAAAGGTTGGGGGCTTGAGCGAGGGAATCTTTGCGCTAACATCGAAGCGGTCGAAGTCGATCCAGGTGGGACCGCCGACGATGGCCGCGTTCTCCCGGTCGTCGTCCTGTTCTCCCAGTGCGTAGGCGAACTCGATCATGTCGAAGATCGTCGCGTTACGCATGTCGAACCGCTGATTGCTGATGTTGGTTTTGTAGACGATCTTAGGACGGTAGGGCGCGGAGTGCACATCGACGATGAGGGGCTCGGCCGGGGTCGGCTGCGCTGGGTTCTTTGCGGGAACCGGCGTCTGCGCGAGAAGCATGGAGACGGAAGAAGCGAGAAGCAGAGCGACGGCGAGGCGGATGGCCTTCATCTGAAATCTCCATTCTTGGCACAGATTCACTTGAATTGTACCGTTCCTGAGAGTTTTGCAAGTGCTACGCATTCGAAGTCGAAAAACGGGGCGATTACGAGGGCGATTATGGCGATGCTGAGGGGACGGAGCATGCAGGACTCCTTGGCGTTGGCGGGAATGGAGAGATGGCCCGAGCAAAAAAAATAGCATCTTATGGCAAGAGATAGCGAGTACAATTCTGGCACTTCGGGTACGCCCGCGGGAATGCCCGGAGCCTGACTACTTCAAGGAGGTTCCATGTCGACGACACCTGTAGCACCCATCAAATGCGCTCATATGGCCTGTACCTGCATGGCGCCTGCGGGCAAGAAGTACTGCTCGACCCATTGCGAGGATGCGAAGAAGCTGACAACGCTGGCCTGCCATTGCGGGCATCCTGGTTGCGATGAGAAGGCGGCGGCATAGATTCTGACCGGGCGGAGACGGAGCACGCGGCGGCGTTCGTTGGTTTGAACTTCGCGGGTAGAGGCTTTGTGTCGTTTGCCGATGCTGAGGTTGGAGTTGTGTATCTGCTTTGAGCTATGAGTTTTGAGCGTTGAGCGAACCGCCGAGGGGGGTCTGGAGCCTGTGACAGGTGTGCCATGGGGCCAGACACGGTATACTTGAAGCTGTGACTACAACCACACTGGACACAACCAGCCTGGGCCGGGGCGACACGACGAAGACGACCAAACGCGTGCTGCTGCTGAAGCCTCGGGGTTTCTGCGCGGGGGTGGTTCGCGCCATCGACGTGGTGCAGATTGCGCTGGAGACGTTTGGCGCTCCGATCTATGTGCGCAAAGAGATCGTGCATAACAGCTATGTTGTGACGGACCTGGCGAAGAAGGGCGCAATCTTCGTCAACGAGCTGGACGAGGTACCGGTGGGAGCGCGGGTGATCTACTCGGCGCACGGGGTTTCGCCGGCGGTGCGGGAGCACGCGAAACAACTGGGGCTGAAGGTGATCGACGCGACCTGCCCGCTGGTGACCAAGGTCCATCTGGAGGCGATCAAGTTCTCCAGGCAGGGCTACTCGCTGGTGCTGGTTGGACATCGCGACCACGAAGAGGTGGAGGGTACGCAGGGCGAGGCACCGACGGTGACGCAGGTGGTCTCGACGGTGGAAGAGGTTGCGGCGCTGGTGGTTCCCGACCCCGACAAGGTCGCGTATCTCACCCAAACGACGCTATCCCTCGATGAAGCGCGGCACATGATCGACGCGTTGAAGCGGAAGTTCCCGAATATCACCGGGCCACACGCTCAGGACATCTGCTATGCGACGGAGAACCGCCAGGTTGCGGTGAAGAATGTGGCGCACGAAGCGGACCTGGTGCTGGTGGTGGGGTCGAAGAACAGCTCGAACTCGAACCGGCTGGTGGAGGTATCGAAGAACCTGGGCACGCACTCTTATCTGATCGACTCCGCAGAGGCGATCCAGCGGGAGTGGCTTGAGGGCGTGAATACGGTTGCGGTGACGGCGGGCGCGTCGGCCCCCGAGGTACTGGTTCAGCATGTGGTCGATTATCTACAGCAAATGGGGTACGGGTCGGTTGACGAGGTTGAGGTGATGCCTGAGAATGTGCGCTTCGGACTGCCACCGGAGATTGTTCAGGCGATTGCGTCGGCCCCGCCGATCCAGCAGTAGAACGCAATCTTACGCAGGCCGGTTTTGAGAGAAGCTAGCGAGTTGCAATTCCAGGTTGGCCAGACCGAGTACGATCGAAGGTTTGGCGATCCAGAGAGTTTGAAATCGATGGGTACATTTCCACGGAATCCGAAGGCGGCGCCTGCGATGCCCGCGCGGCCACGCTATGGCCGGATGGACATCGGGCTGGACAAGGTCTCGGAGGGCATTGCGCGGGCCGCCGACTGGCTGCTTGGCCAGCAGCATCCGGATGGCTACTGGTGCGGCGAGCTGGAGGCCGACTCGATGCTGGAGTCGGACTACATCTTCATGCATGCGATGCTGGGCACGGGCGACCGCGGCAAGATGGAGCGCGCGATCAACGAGATCCTGCGCCACCAGAACGAAGACGGCGGATGGAGCCAGTATCCCGGCGGCCCGGCGTTCGTCGACTACGGCGTGAAGGCGTATCTGGCGCTGAAGCTGATGGGCTGGTCGAAGGACCACCCCGTGATGGTGAAGGCGCGCGAGAGTGTACTGGCCAACGGCGGCGTGGTGAAGTGCAACACGTTTACCAAGATTTATCTGTGCGCGATGGGGCAGTACGACTACAACGCCATGCCTGCCGTTCCGCCGGAGATCATTCTCTTTCCCAAATGGTTTTACTTCAATATCTACGAGATTTCTTCGTGGTCGCGCAGCATGTTGGTGCCAATGTCGATCATGTACGCGAAGAAGCCCTTCAAGAAGCTGCCTGCGGAGCAGAGCATCGACGAACTGTTTGTGGGCGGGCGGAAGAAGGCGAATCTGCACCTGAGGTGGGACCGGAAGAAGATCGTCAGCTGGCGGAATTTTTTCATTCTGCTGGACCGCATCACGCACCTGGCGGAGCGTGTCCACATCCGGCCCGTGCGGCACTGGGCACTGAAGCGCGCCGAGAAGTGGATGATGGAGCGCTTTGAGAAATCCGACGGGCTGGGCGCGATCTATCCGGCGATGCTGAACTCGATCGTCGCGCTGCGGTGCCTGGGATATTCGGACGACGATCCGCAGTTTATTCGCGCGATGGACGAGTTCGAGAAGCTGGGCATCGATTGCCCCGAGGGCGAACCGAATTATCCGACGCCGACCTTCCGGATGCAGCCCTGCAAGCCGCCCGTGTGGGACACGGCGCAGGCGATCTGCGCGCTGGGCGAGGCTGGAGTGGCGAAGAAGGAGCCTCGCCTGCTGAAGGCCGTGGATTGGCTTCTATCCAAGGAGGTCCGGCAGAAGGGCGACTGGGCCGAGAAGGTGCCGAACGTTGAGCCGGGCGGATGGTACTTCGAGTTCAACAACGAGTTCTATCCCGATGTGGACGATACGGCGCAGGTGTTGCTGGCGCTGAACTGCGTGCGCAACCCGCGGGAACGGTATCAGCATGAAGTGTCGCAGCGCGCGCTGGACTGGATCTTTGCCATGCAGTGCAAGAACGGCGGCTGGGGCAGCTTCGACAAAGACAATACCAAGATGATCTTTCAGTACATTCCCTTCGCGGACCACAACGCGATGCTGGATCCGCCGACGGTGGACATTACGGGGCGGATTCTGGAGATGCTGGCAAGTTACGGCTACACGCGGCGCGACAAGCGTGTGGAGCGGGCGATCCAGTTTGTGCTGAAGCAGCAGGAGCCCGACGGAAGCTGGTTCGGGCGCTGGGGCGTCAATTATCTGTATGGGACGTTTCTGGTGCTGCGCGGCCTGGAGGCGATGGGCATGTGGAGCCACGAGCCGCAGATCCAACAGGCGACGGAGTGGGTCCGCATGGTGCAGAACGCAGATGGCGGCTGGGGCGAGACATGTGGGACGTATGACAATTCCAACATGCGCGGCGAGGGACCAAGTACGGCATCGCAGACGGCGTGGGCGCTGCTGGCACTGCTGGCCGGCGGCGACAGGCGCTCAGACTCGGTGGCCAAGGGCGTGCGCTGGCTGATTGCCCATCAACATGAGAATGGCTCGTGGGATGAACTGGCCGAGGGACGCAATGGGGAGAGCTACTACACGGGGACGGGATTCCCGCGGGTCTTCTACCTGGGATACCACCTGTACAAGCAATACTTTCCGCTGCTGGCGTTGACGACCTACAAGCGCGTGATGGAGCGGGAGGTTGGGGCAGCGTAGAAACTGGTTGTTCGTTGCCGGTTGCGGGGTTGGCGGAAGTTTGCGCCAGTATTGAAGCCAACTTTGGCGATTGTGGCGGGCCCAGCAGTCGATCGATGGCGACGGTCGGTTGCGTTGGCAAGTGTTGCGCTCGTCGATGTGTAAAGGAGAACTCTGAATGGCAGTGCCGATCTCACAAGCATGGACTGTTGCAACCTATGTGCTGAAGCAGAAGCTGAAAGGGCGCAAGCGGTACCCTCTGGTGTTGATGCTGGAGCCGCTGTTTCGCTGCAATCTGGCGTGCGCCGGGTGCGGCAAGATCCAGTACCCAGCGCATATTCTGAAGACCGACCTGACGCCAGAAGACTGCTTCCGCGCAGTGGAAGAGTGCGGGACGCCGATGGTCTCGATTCCCGGCGGCGAACCGCTGCTGCATCCGCGGATGCCGGAGATTGTGGCTGGGCTGGTGGCGCGCAGGAAGTACGTCTACATGTGTACCAATGCGCTGCTGTTGAAGGAGAAGCTGCATTTATTTACGCCGAGCAAGTACCTCTCGTTCTCGGTGCATGTGGACGGGCAGCGCGAGCACCACGACCTCTCCGTGTGCCGCGAGGGTGGATACGACATTGCGATGGAGGGCGTGCGGGCCGCGGTTGCGGCGGGTTTCCGGGTGACCACGAATACAACGCTGTTCGATGGGGCCGATCCCAACAGCGTGCGCGCGCACTTCGACGAGATGATGGCGGCGGGCGTGGAGAGCATGATGGTTTCGCCGGGCTATACCTACGAAAAAGCGCCGGACCAGAACCATTTTCTGGGGAAGGCGAGGTCGAGAAGATTGTTCCGCGCAATTTTGTCGAATCGAAAGAAGAACTGGGAGTTCAATACGCACCCATTATTTTCAGAGTATTTAATGGGGAAGAGGAATTTTGAGTGTACGCCGTGGGGAATGCCGACTTACTCGATATTCGGCTGGCAGAAGCCTTGCTACCTGTTGCAGGACGGCTACGCGGACACCTTCCAGGAGTTGCTGGATTCGGTGGAGTGGGAGAAATACGGCGCGAAGAGCGGGAATCCGAAGTGCGCCAACTGCATGGTCCATTCCGGGCACGAGGCGTCGGCGGTGGACTATAACTTCAGCTCGCTGAAGGGATTCTGGGTGACGGCGAAGAAGTACATCTTCCCATCGCTGTATGAGGACGCGGATGCGCAGAAGCTGCTCAACGAGTGGCCGAAGACGCAGCGCGGGCCGCTGGTGCAGATTGCGGCGCCGGTTGTGGATGCGAAGGAAGAAGCGGCGGAGTTGCAGGGGGTTTCGCGTGAGTAGTTTGGCCGAAGAGGCGGCGAAGTTGGCGCAGGTTAGCGCGGACGAGAGCGAGATTGCAGCGGGGCGCGAGCGCGAGCAGCTTGAGGGCTGGGTGCCGGAACTGGTCAGCGAGGACGAGTTGCGCGAGGCGCTGGAGAAGGCCTTCGACTATCGCGGAGACATTACGGTGACGCGCAAGGACGGAAGCCAGGTGCAGGGCTATCTGTTCGACCGCCGCACAGGCGCTACTCTGGCTAACTCATTTGTGCGCATTATTCCTATTGATGAAAAAACCAAGTTGAATATTGCTTATTCGGAGATTGCCGCGCTGGCGTTTACCGGGCGCGATAATGCCGCGGGTAAAACGTTCGATGCGTGGGTGAAGAAATACTGGGAGAAGAAGGCCGCTGGCGAAAAAAATATTCAGATTGAGCCGGAGAGACTAGACTAGAAGCGGAGGTGACTCGCGATGGCGACTGACCCAGTTGTACGTCCAGTAGAACAGCAGATCGTAGTCCCTTCCGATCTGCGAGAGCTGCTGAAACTGCAGGAGACGGACACTCATTATGCCGTTCATACACTCTCTGGCGCGACTCTACTGAGGTCGAAGGCGGAGATTCAATATCCATGGCAACTGCTCGAAGGCGTTCTGGATGACGGCAAGGATACAAGCGAAGAGCGCAGGCGGGAGCGGGAGCAGGAGTTATCTCACGACCAGCAAAAGTTCGGCCCCAGGTCCGATGACTGACCGTTGTTTGGTTCTGGATGCTTGGCCGGTCATGGAGTGGTTTCGAGGGCGTGAGCCTGCTAGAGCAGCGTTTAGGGAGCTATTGCCGGAGGCCGCGCGTGGCCGTCTGTCGCTCTGCATGAGTCGCATCAATCTGGGCGAAATTTATTACTCGACGGCGAAGAGCTTCGACGATGTGACTGCCACGGCTCTTGTACGGCAGTTGACGGCAATCTTGATTGAAATCGTGTCGGTTACGGATGCCGATGTCGATGCGGCTGCGAAGCTGAAGGCTCATTACAGGATTTCGTACGCGGATGCGTTTGCTGCCGTGCTCAGTATCGATAGGTCTGCGGCTCTTGTGACTGGAGACCCCGACTTCTTGCCCTTGGCTTCGGATGGAGTTGTGCAACTGCATTGGATCGGTGCATGAAAGTATTTCTTACTGGGGCTACGGGGTTTGTTGGGAGTCATGTGGCGCGGGCCTATGCGGCGGCGGGAGCGGAGTTGCGGTTGCTGACGCGCAAGACGAGCCGGTTGGCGGCGATCGAGGGGCTGGCGGCGGATGTTGTTGTCGGCGATCTGCGGCAGGTGGAGTCTCTGCGGAAGGCCGTGCGCGGGTGCGATGCGCTGGTGCATGTGGCGGCTGACTACCGGCTGTGGGTGCGCAATCCTGCCGAGATGTACGCAGCCAACGTGGATGGCACGCGGGAGCTGCTGCGGCTGGCGCGCGAGGAGGGCGTGGCCAAAGTGGTCTACACCTCGAGCGTGGCGACGATGGGATTCAAGAGGAACGGCACGATTGTGGATGAGGGGACGCCGGTCTCGCTGGACGAGATGATCGGGCCGTACAAGCGGTCGAAGTTCATGGCCGAGCAGGAGGCGATCCAGGCTGCGCGCGCTGGTCAGCATGTGATGATCCTGAACCCAACGACGCCGATTGGCGCGGGGGATGCCAAGCCGACGCCGACCGGGCGGATCGTGGTGGACTTTCTGAATCGCAGGTTTCCGGCGTATGTGGATACGGGGTTGAACCTGGTGGATGTCGCGGAGGTGGCGCGGATGCATGTGGCCGCGCTGGAGCGTGGGAGGCCGGGCGAGCGATACATTCTGGGCGGGGAGAACCTGACGCTGAAGCAGATTCTGGACCGCATGTCGGCGATTACGGGGCTGCCTTCGCCGACGATGAAGGTGCCACACGCGGTTGCGCTGGCGTTTGCGTTCTTCGACGAGACAATCACGGGAAGGCTGCTGGGCAAGGAGCCGCGCGCGACCGTCGAAGAGGTTCGGCTGTCGCGCAAGCAGATGTTTGCATCGTCGGCGAAGGCGGAGCGCGAGTTGGGATTCAAAGTGCTGCCGGTGTATCAGGCGCTCCGCGCCGCGATTGAGTGGTTCCTGGCGCATGGATACGCGCCAGCACTGCCAAGTGAGCCGCGATGAAGCTGATTCCAGCAATGATTGCCGCGCTTCCGCGTGAGGTGAGCGGGCTGGTGAAGGGCTGGGAGCGTCGGTCGATTGCTTGCGGCGTGGTTGTGTACACCAATGACGAGGCGGTAGTTGCGTGCGCCGGGATGGGGGCGGAGCGCGTGGCTCTGGCGGTGCATGCGGCGATGGATGCGATGAAGGTGACGGCGCTGATTTCGGTGGGGCTCGCGGGAGCTTGCGATGCGAAGCTGCGTGTGGGAGAGATTGTTCGCGCCGGGGTGGTGGTGGATGCGAGGACCGGAGAACGATTTGAAGATGCGCAGTTCAAGCAGGTGCTGGTGAGCACGGATGCGATTGCGAGTGTGCGGGAGAAGTCGCGGCTGCACGCTTCTTACTCGGCTGCGGCGGTGGACATGGAGGCGGCGAGTGTCGCGCGACTGGCACACGCACACGGGCTTGGTTTCCATGCGATCAAGGCGATCTCCGACGAAGCGGAGTTTGAGGTGGAGGGGCTTGCGCGCTTCTCGACCGCGGAGGGGCAGTTCCGCGAGGCGGCATTCGCGCTGCATGCAGCGCTGCGGCCAGCGATGTGGAGCAAAGTGATCGCGCTGGGCCGCAACAGCAGCAAGGCTGTAGATGCGCTGACGGAGGCGCTGCGGGGAGAGCTAGACTGGTTTAAGGAGAGAGATTGAGATTTATAGGTCGGCCCTTTGGCCCTCTGGTTTTGTTGGGGCTTGACCCTAGGCCTGCGGCCTAGGCTGGTATAGAGCGGGCCTTTGGCCCTTGATGGGCATCGGCAAGAACAACGGCAAAAGCAAATACGGGGATCCTTCGCTTCGCTCAGGATGACATTATTTTGCGAAGTTTTGAGACTGGACAGCGGGGATGGGAGCAGCAATGACTCAAGGGATTCATGCGTCTGCGATTGGGACAACGGCGATTGGGGCGGAGAGGATTGGAGTGGAGCGGATGAGCGTGGAGCGGATCAGTGCGGAGCCGATTGCAGCGGGGAAGATCGGTACGGAGAGGATCAGCGCGCGGCCGATTGTTACGCTGCCGACGATTCCGGCGGCGCTGCCAGCTATTCCTGATGTGATGCGCGCGGCGGTGTATCGCGGCGTCAACGATGTGCGCGTGGAGACGGTGCCGGTGCCGCTGGATTCGGATGGAGAGATTGGATGCGGCGAGGTGCTGGTGCGCATCGACACCTGCGGGATCTGCGGGACGGACCTGAAGAAGATCCATTCGGGATCGCATTCGGCACCGCGCATCTTCGGGCACGAGATGGCAGGGACGATTGCGATGGTGGGCGCGAGCGTGACGGGCTTCGGAATTGGCGACCGCGTGATGGCGTATCACCACATTCCGTGCGGCGAGTGCTACTACTGCCGCAAACGGACGTTTGCGCAGTGCGAGACCTACAAGAAGGTTGGGTGTACGGCGGGCTTTGCGCCGGCGGGCGGTGGGTTCGCCGAGTACATCCGCGTGATGGACTGGATCGTCGGCAGGGAGGGGAAGACCGCGGGGCTGATTAAGATTCCCGACGATATACCGTTCGAGCAGGCTTCGTTTATCGAGCCGGTGAATACGTGTTACAAGGCGGTGCGGCTGCTTGGGTTGCAGGCGGATGAGACGGTGCTGGTGATTGGACAAGGGCCGATTGGAATACTGCTGGCGGCGCTGGCGCGGCGGACGGGGGCGACCGTGCTGACCAGCGATCTGTATGCGGAGCGGCACGCGATTGCAGCGGGGTTCGGGCTGGATCGGCCTCTGGATGCGCGGGGCGATGTGGTGGCTGCGGCGAAGGCTGCGACGGATGGACGCGGCGCGGACGTGGCGCTGGTGGCGGTGGGCGCGGACGCGCTGATCCGCACGGCGATGGACGCGATTCGACCGGGCGGGCGGGTGATGCTGTTTGCCGCGACGCAGCACGGCGAAGCGGGCTTCGATCCGGCGGCGGTGTGCATGGACGAGAAGACGCTGATGGGGTCGTACTCGTCGTCATTCGCGATCAACGACGAGGTGTCGCGGCTGGTCTTCGAGGGCTATCGCGATGGGAGCTTCGATTTGACGCGGCTGATCTCGCATTGCTTTCCGCTGGAGGATGCGGTTGCGGCGATCGATCTGGCTTCGCACCCGCAGGCCGGGTCGATGAAGATTGCGATCAAGCCGCAGGGTTGACGCGTGCCGCCCCGATGCGCTCCGTGGCAGCGGTCCGGTTCGCTACGCTCTATGCTGCGTGCAGGTTGGCTTATACTTATGCCGAGCGGATTTTTTGTTGGCGCGTAGGCCGGAACCCGTGAAACAGGCTTTCACAGAGCGGAAGACCGCGAAGTGCGGTAGACCAAGACTCGTCAAGACCACTACGCGCCCATCACCATAGCGCCAAAGTAAGAGGAGTAAGACCCCATGCTGGATGCAAAGCGGCTATTTCCTGCCGAAGCCACCGCCCGCGCCGTTGCCATGAAGTTGTATGAGACGGTCCGCAACCTGCCGATCATCTCGCCGCATGGGCACACCGATCCGCGCTGGTTCGCGGAGAACAAGCCGTTTCCCAATCCGGCGGCGCTGTTTATCCAGCCCGACCACTACATCTTCCGCATGCTGTATTCGCAGGGAATTCCGCTGGAATCGCTGGGAATCCCGCAGGAGGATGGCACGCAGAGCGCCGATCCGCGCGAGGTGTGGCGCATCTTCGCCAGGAACTACTACCTGTTCCGTGGCACGCCGACGCGGCTTTGGCTCGACTTCGCGCTGGAGAATGTCTTTGGCCTGACGGAGCGGCTGTCGGCGGCCAACGCGGATGAGTTCTATGAGGCGATCGAGAAGAAGCTGCAGACGCCGGAGTTCCTGCCGCGCGCGCTGTTCGAGCGGTTCAACATTGAGGTGCTCGCGACGACGGACGCCGCAGTGGATTCGCTGGAGTTCCACCAGGCGATCAAGGTCTCCGGCTGGAAGGGACGCGTGGTGCCTACGTTTCGCCCCGATGCGGTGGTGGATGCGGAGTTCCTGGGATTTCAGGACAACCTGAAGAAGCTGGGCGACGTCTCCGGCGAGGACGTATCGAACTGGAAGGGCTATCTGGCGGCGTTGCGCTCGCGCAGGGTTTTCTTCAAAAAGAACGGAGCGACGGCGACCGACCACGGACACCTGACCGCGCTGACCGCCGACCTGCCTTTGCAGGAAGCTGAGCGGCTCTACGAGCGCATCTTTAGCGGGCGCCTGCAGCCGGGCGATGTGGAGCTGTTCCAGGCGCAGATGCTGACCGAGATGGCCGGGATGAGCGTGGAGGACGGGCTGACGATGCAGCTTCATCCGGGCTCCATCCGCAACTACAATGCGGCGGTGTACGAGAAGTTCGGACGCGACAAGGGAGCGGACATCCCCTCGCCGACGGAGTATGTGCGCGCTCTGCGGCCGCTGCTGTCGAAGTATGGCAACGAGCCGAACTTTACGCTGATCCTGTTTACGCTGGACGAGACGACGTACTCGCGCGAACTGGCTCCGATTGCCGGTCACTTTCCCGCGGTGAAGCTGGGGCCCTCGTGGTGGTTCCACGACTCGCCGGAGGGGATGATGCGCTTCCGGGAGTGCGCGACCGAGACGGCGGGCTTCTACAATACGGTCGGCTTCAACGACGACACGCGCGCGTTTCTGTCGATCCCGGCGCGGCACGACGTGGCCCGCCGCGTGGACTGCGCGTTCCTGGCGCGGCTGGTGGCCGAACATCGACTGGATGAAGCCGAGGCATTCGAAGTAGTGAAGGACCTGACCGTCAACTTGGTTCGCAAGGCATACAAGCTCTGAGGCCGGAGGAAGAAACACCTATTGCCGGCGAGCAGATTGTGGAGTGCTGGACTTGACAAGGGGCTTATGTATAATTATACATATTAAGTGTATGTTTATGCACGTGCTGGTTGCGCGAGCGCGCTTCCGGGCCATCACGGATGCGAAGTCAGCTTCGATTGCAACGGCATAGACGAGTACAGCGAGACGGGCCAGGATGAAACAACAGCGCCATGCAGCGATTCGCGAAGTGATCAACCAGTCCCCGGTGCCGAGCCAGGACGAGCTGCGGCGGAGGCTTGCGCGGCGCGGATTTCATGTGACGCAGGCGACCTTGTCGCGGGACATCCACGAGCTGCGGCTGTCGAAGGGGCCGGCGGGCTATGCGCTGCCGGGCAATGGGACGGTGGAGGATGAGGACGCGCTGCCGGGGATTCGCGAGGTGCTGAGCAGCTTTGGAATTGAGGTCCGACAGGCGATGAACCAGTTGGTGCTGATAACGACGACCAGCGCGGCGCAGCCGGTGGCGGCCGGCATCGACTACGAGGACTGGCCGGAGGTGGTGGGCACCATCGCCGGCGACGATACGGTCTTTATTGTTTGCCCGGATGAGCGGCAGGCGAGAACGTTGAAGGTGCGCATTGAAGGATATATCGGCTGAATTGATCGGATGCCGCTTGTTGAAGGAAACGATTGGTTGATATGCAGGGAGTAAGCAAGGAACTCGAAGCGGCGACTCAGACGCAGGGCAAGCAGCCACTGGCGACGGTGCGCACGGCTGTGGCCGGGGTTGGCGGATATTCGGGCGGGGAGCTGGCACGGTTGCTGCTGGCGCATCCAAAACTAGCGGAGACCAAGCCGCTGTTTCTGGGGCGCGTGGCCGACGATGCAGCGGGCGGGCGGGTTCCGCTGGAACAGATTCATCCGCAGTTGGCGCTCGGTGAGGGCAAGCGGCAGCCGGAGATTCGCGCGTTCAGTTGGGAGCTGATCCGCGAAGCGGGCATTCAGATTGTGTTTCTCGCGCTGCCGCACGAGACATCGCGGGAATGGGCTCCCGAGTGGCTGGATCATGGGGTGCGTGTGATCGACCTGAGCGGCGCGTGGCGGCTGGATGAGGCGACGAACCGCGCGGTGTACAAGTTGCACGATAAGGACGCGGCGCTCGGCGAGAAGCTACAGGCGGAGGCTGTCTTTGGTGCGCCGGAGTTGCATCGCGAGGCGATTGCCGCGGCGCGGCTGGTGGCGAATCCAGGGTGTTACGCTACGTCGATTATTCTTGCGCTGGCTCCGCTGCTGCGCGCCGGGCTGGTGGACGTGGAACACGGGATTGTGTGCGATGCGAAGAGCGGTGTGAGCGGAGCGGGCAAGGCAGCGACGGCGAAGACGCACTTCATGTATGCGGCGGACAATCTTTCGGCGTACGCGGTCTTCGGGCATCGCCATGTGGGCGAGATGCTGGAGCAGCTTGGATTGACGGCGGAGCAGATTCAGTTCACGCCGCACTTGCTGCCGATTCCTCGCGGGATACTTTCGACGATCTATGTGCGGCTGGCGGAGCGCGCCGAGCCGGAGGAGATTGAGGTTTGCCTGCGGAATTTTTACGCGACCAGCCCCATGGTGCGCATTCATGCGACGCCGGAGTTGCCGCAGATCCAGCATGTAGTGCGCACGAACTACATTGACCTGGGTTTCGAGCTGAACAAAGACGGCAAGCGGCTGGTGATCGTCTCGTGCCTGGACAACCTGCTGAAGGGCGCGGCGGGCCAGGCGGTGCAGAATATGAATGTGATGTGCGGATGGGATGAATCGGAGGGCCTGCTGTGAAATACGTGGTCAAACTGGGCGGCGCCTCCATCGAGAACAAGGAGTTGCTGCACGCCTGCGGCAGGGCGATCTTCGAGCTGGTGCGCGATGGCAACCAGGTGGCACTTGTGCATGGCGGTGGTAAGCAACTGACGCGCGTGCTGGAGCAGATGGGCAAGAAGAGCGAGTTTGTCAGCGGGTTGCGCGTGACCGATGCGGAGACGCGCGACGCCGCGCTGATGGTTCTGGCGGGGCGCGTGAACAAGTCGCTGGTGGCCGCGCTGCGCACGCATGGGCAGTCGGCAATGGGATTGGCGGGTGGCGATGGCAACGTCTTTCGAGCGCGCAAGAAGAAGACCGTGCCCGACCTTGGCTTCGTCGGAGAGATCGCCGCGACCGATCCGCTGTGGCTGGAGGCGATCTGGAAGATGGACGCGGTGCCTGTGATCTCGTCGATCGCACTGGGGTTTGACGGCGAATACTACAACATCAACGCCGACGAGATGGCCGCGGCGTGCGCGATCTGCACCAAGGCCGACGCGCTGGTGTTTCTGACGGATGTTCCCGGCGTGAAGGGAGCGGACGGCGAGGTGATGCGCTGGCTCTCGCTGAAGGACGTGCCGGAGTTGGAGCGCCAGGGGGTTGTTACCGGCGGAATGCTACCCAAGCTGAACGCGTGCCGCGACGCGCTGACCCACGGCGTGAAGCGGGTGCGGATTCTGCCCGCGGAGGCGGCGCATCTGCTGCCGGACCTGTGCTCGACCAAGGTCAACGATGGAACGGAGGTCATGGTCGCATGAGTGGTCCCATGAAAGATGGTCCGATGAAACTCGAGTCGATCCAGGCGGCGGAGAAGAAGCTGATGTTGAATACATATCAGCGCACCCCGGTGTTGTTTGTGGGCGGCAGCGGCGTATATCTGCGCGACGAGCAGGGAGATGAGTACCTCGATCTGCTGAGCGGGATTGGCGTGTCTGCGCTGGGCTATGCGCATCCCGCGGTGGAGGCGGCGATTGCGACGCAGAGCAAGAAGCTGTTGCATACTTCGAACCTTTTTTATCATGAGCACACGGCGGAGCTGGCGCTGCGGCTGACCGAGATCAGCGGACTGGACCGGGTGTTTTTCTGCAACTCCGGCACAGAGGCTTGGGAGGCTGCGCTGAAGCTGGCGCGGGCCCACGCGGGGCTGTTGCGTGGCGAGGGGAAGAAGGTTGGCACGCGCTTTCTGGCTGTGGAACAGAGCTTCCACGGGCGGACGATGGGCGCACTGGCGACCACGCACAAGGAGAAGTATCGCGCGCCGTTTGAGCCGGTGATGGGGGGCGTGGAGTTCGTCCGCTTCGACGATGTGGCGGATCTGCGCACGAAGTTCAACGATGAGGTTTGCGGAATCTGTATCGAGGCGGTGCAGGGCGAGGGCGGCGTTCGCCCGGTGAGCAAGGAGTTTTTTCAGGCGGCGCGCGAGCTGTGCGATTCCACTGGAGCGCTGTTGCTGGCCGACGAGATCCAGTCCGGACTGGGGCGCACGGGCGAGTGGTTTGCGTATCAGCACTACGGGATTCTGCCGGACATTGCGACGCTGGCCAAGCCGATTGCGAACGGGCTGCCGATGGGCGCGATGCTATGCACGGACGAGGCTGCGCGCGCCTTCACGCCGGGCGCGCACGGGACGACGTTCGGCGGCGGACCGCTGGTGTGCGCGGTTGCCATTGCGGTGATCGACACCATGAAGCAGACGAATCTGCTGGCACACGTTCGCGATGTTGGCGGATACTTCAAGCAGCAGCTTGAGTGGCTGCGCAAGCGTCACGATTGCATTACTGCTGTGCGCGGAATGGGCCTGATGCTGGGCATCGAACTGGACTCGGAGGAGCTGGCGAAGAATGCGGCCTCGGAGATGATGGGCCGGCACATTGTTATCAATCGCACCAGCGAGACGGTGCTGCGATTTCTTCCTCCGTACATCCTTGAGCGCAAGCATGTCGACCGGGCCATCGCGGCGCTGGATGGAATCCTCACCAAACAACCTTTGAGCAGTGCAACAATGGCCGGCCGAGCGCCGGCAGGAGAAGATTCCCATGGGTAGCAAAACCGTAACGATGAACCCGAAGCCGGATGCCAACGCGGAGCCGGCGCGATCCGCCAAGCAGCTTGGTATCCAGTCCGACAGCGCATTTTCCGAGGCGTCCAAGCGCCTCTGCGGGCGCGACCTGTGCTCCGTCTCCGACCTGTCGGTCGATGAGATGGCGGCGATCATGGAGCTTTCGCACGCGGTGAAGAGCAATCCCGAGGACTTTCGCCACTCGTTGGACGGGCGGCAGATGGTGCTGTTCTTCGAGAAGGCCTCGCTGCGCACGCGGCTGACCTTCGAGGCTGCGATCAACACGCTGGGCGGCAACGCGGTCTTCGTCGACCAGACGCAGTCGCCGCTGGGCGAGCGTGAGTCGTTGCCCGACATGGCGCACAACATCGAGCGATGGATGAGTGCGATCGTTCTGCGCACCTACTCTCACGAGACGATTACGGAGATGGCTGGGTGCTCGCGCATTCCGGTGATCAATGCCCTCTCCGACTTCGAGCATCCGTGCCAGGCCATTGCGGACTTCTTCACGCTGGAGGAACGCTTCGGCTCGGCGGAGGGACTGCACTTTACCTATGTTGGCGATGGCAACAATGTGTGCCACTCGCTGATGCTGACGGCGGCGCAACTGGGCGTACACTGCACGGTTGCCAACCCCAAGGGGTTCGCGCCCAAGCTGGAGATCATCCACAAGGCGATCGAGATCGGCGAGCAGACCGGAGGCAGCATCACGCTGATGCAGGACCCGGTGAAGGCTGTGACTGGCGCGGACGCGGTGTACACGGACGTGTGCACCAGCATGGGATTTGAGCACGAGGCGACCCGGAGGGCGCCGATCTTCAAGCCGTACCAGGTGAACGAGGCGCTGATGGCCCATGCGCGGCAGGACGCGGTGTTCATGCACTGCCTGCCGGCGCACCGCAACGCGGAGGTTACGGATGCGGTGCTGGATGGGCCGCAGTCGATTGTCTTCGACCAGGCAGAGAACCGCATGCACGCACAGAAGGCCCTGCTGCTGATGCTATTGGGCGGGGCAAAGCGAATTTCCAATGCCCGCGACCGTGGATTGCAGGCGCGCAAGCGAGGCTAATACTGGCGCTTCCTTGAGCGAAGGCATACCCCCGGGGCTATTGCCCCTTATTGAAGAGGAATTGAGAGGGCCAAGCCTGAAGGCTTGGCGTACCTGGAAGCAAAGGCGCTGTATATCGTGACTGGAAAGAAGGAATAGAGATGGCAGAAAAAGTTGTTCTCGCATACTCCGGCGGTCTGGATACGTCGATCATCATTCCCTGGCTAAACGATAACTATGGCTACGACGTGATCGCGTTTATCGCCGACGTGGGACAGGGCGAAGACCTGGAGGCGGTGGTCGCCAAGGCCTACAAGACTGGCGCGAAGAAGGCGATTGTGAAGGACCTGCGCGAAGAATTTTTGAACGATTACGCGTTTCCCATGGTGCGCTCGGGCGCGGTGTATGAGCACAAGTACATGCTGGGCACGTCGATTGCGCGGCCCGTGATTGCCAAGCACCAGGTTGAGGTTGCGCTGGCCGAAGGCGCGACCGCGCTGGCCCACGGATCGACAGGCAAGGGGAACGACCAGGTACGGTTCGAGCATGCATTCCAGGCGCTGGCTCCGCAGCTCAAGGTGATTGTTCCGTGGCGCGAGTGGAAGCTGGTGTCGCGCGAGGACTGTCTGGATTATGCTGCGTTGCACCATGTTGAGGTTGAAGCTTCGCGGACCAAGATCCACTCGCGCGACCGCAATCTGTGGCATGTCTCGCATGAGGGCGGTGAGTTGGAGGGGACCGACAAGCCGGTCGCCGCAAGTACATGGCGGATGAGTCAATCGCCGCAGGACGCGCCCGACCGCGTGGAGCTGGTGGAGATTGAATTCGAGCGCGGTACGCCGGTGTCGGTGAACGGGCAAAGATTGCCCGCGGTGCAACTGGTCGAGCTGCTGAACGAGATTGGCGGACGCAATGCGATTGGGCGCATCGATATTATCGAGAACCGCTTTGTTGGGATGAAGTCGCGCGGCGCATACGAGACGCCCGGCGGGACTCTGATACTCGAAGCGATCCGCCAGATCGAGTCGTTGACGCTGGACCGCGAGACGGCGCACACCAAGGAGACGCTGGCGCTGAAGTACGCCGAGCTGGTTTACTTTGGCCTGTGGTTCACGCCGCTGCGCGAAGCGCTGGACGCGTTCTTCACCAAGGCCACGGAGAATGTGACCGGATCGGTGAAGATGGCGCTGTACAAGGGGAACATCTCGTATATCAGCCGCAGTTCGCCGGTCTCGCTCTACAATGTCGATCTGTCGTCGTTCACCATGGGCGAGAGCTACGACCAGAAGGACGCGGCCGGATTCATCAAGATTCTTGGGCTGCCGGCCCGTGTGCGCGCGCAGGTGATGGCGGCGCAGAAGGAAAAGGAGCTCGTGAAGTGAGCGAGCAGCAAGCCAAAACGAAGCAAGCGGCCGGAGGCAAGATGTGGTCTGGGCGCTTTCGCGAGCCGCTGGACGCCGCATTCGAGCAGTGGCAGCGGTCGTTTCCGTTCGATGTGCGGCTGCTTCCACAGGAAGTGGCCGCGTCGAAGGCACATGCGCGGATGATTGCGGCGGC
>PLOT01000066.1 GCA_003142215.1 Granulicella sp.
GGAGCCTGCGAGGGGGGAGGAGTCCGAAACCCGGAGGGCGCGGTACGCGAGTTCTGAACGCAGAGCCGATGGGCGCAGCTCCAGCACCGGCGCGGTGGCCTAGTGATCGTGCAAAATGGAGATCGTGCAGACTGACCAACTGCCCCGATAGCATTCGAGGATGATCGCAAATCCACTTTCAGCCAACCTCTGTTCTCAGAGGCCGATTTCCGGCCAATCAGCTACCTTGATCGACGTGGGGAGCACCACACATTCACGGTGAACTGAAGATTGTCAAGGGCGGAGTAAAACTCTACCACTGCGGCGGAGTAAAAGTAGGCCAGTAGGCAGGCTACAAGTTGAAGGATTTACGGGGCGTATGGCGTCTGGAGCGTAGCGGAAGACGGCATGCGCCCCGTGGCGCGTTTAGTCCGGGGTGGGGTCGGCGGGGTGCCGCTGAGGTCAGGAGTTGGCGGGGCTGCGTTTGCGCCGGCTCTGCTTGAGGCGGAAGCTATCGCCGTTCATCTCCAGGATGTGAACGTGGTGTGTGAGGCGGTCGAGCAGAGCGCCGGTGAGCCGCTCGGAGTCGAGGACTTCGGTCCACTCGGCGAAGGGCAGGTTGCTGGTCACCAGAGTTGAACTCCGTTCGTAGCGTTGGCTGAAGGTCTCGAAGAGCAGTTCCGCGCCGGTCTTGGAGAGCGGCACGAAGCCGAGTTCATCGACGATGAGCAGATCGTAGCTGGCCATCTGCTTCTGGAAGCGGAGCAGCTTCTTTTCGTCGCGGGCCTCGATCAGTTCGCTGACCAGGGCGGACGCGGTGATGAAGCGCACGCGATGGCCATGCTGGCAGGCTGCCAGGCCGAGGGCCAGCGCGATATGGGTCTTGCCGGTGCCGGAGTTGCCCAGCAGGAGCACGTTCTCTCGGCGCAGCAGGAACTCCGAGCGTGCCAGTTCCAGCACCATGGCCTTGTTCAACGCGGGGATGGCGAGGAAGTCGAAGCTGTCGAGGCTCTTGACCACAGGGAACTTCGCTTGCCGGATGCGGCGCTCGGTGGCGCGGCGGTCGCGGTCGAGCAGCTCCAGTTCTGCCATGCGCAGCAGGTAGCGTGGATAGTCGATATCCTCGACGGCGCACTGCCGCGCCACCCGGTCGTACTCGCGCAGGAAGGTGGGCAGGCGCAATGCCTTCAGATGATGTTCGAGCAGGAGTTGCGGGGTCTCTGCGAGAACAGGGGATGTTGTCTGGCTCATGCCGACACCCCACCGAGCAGCGCCATGTAGTCGCTGGCTTGCGTGGTGCGTACCTGAGCCAGCGGCAGGTGGGGATAGTTCTCCATGTCCAGCCGGGGCGGTCTGCGCTCAATCCGGCATAACAGCAGATGCTTGACCGCGTCGAAGCCGATGGTGCCCAACTGTAGGGCATCTTCGATGGCGCGAGTTACTTCCGCGAGGGTGAATGTCTCCAGCAGCCGCAGCACCTGCACATACTCGCGGCTGCCATGCTTTTTCAGCCGCGCTTCCAGCAGACGCCGTAGGGTGGCGAAGCACTCGGGCAACTGCCAGCCCACCAGCGGCGCGGCCTGATCGAGGGCGCGTGTCTTCTGTTCCAGCAGCGCCAGATAGTGCAGCGGATCGAAGACGACGGCTTCGCGTTCATAGCTGCGTGGATGCCGAGCGATGATCTCGCTGGCGCACGCGACGGTCACTTCATGGACATAGCCCCGGACCAGTACCTGGAGATGTCCGTGGCGGGTGGGCACCGAGTAGTCGTTGCCTCGATAGCGCACCAGCGCGAGCGAGCTAACCCGAGTCGTCACCTTCTCGCAAGCTTCATAAGGAGCTTCGGGCAAAGGCAGCAGCGCGGCACGGTCGCGCTCGAAGCGTTCCGCGATGGTCTCGGTATGTCCACGCAGCCGCCGCGCCCGGCGCTTGTTGCACTGCACTTCCAGGTGCGCGTTCAACTCATCCCAACTGTTCACACGCGGAACCGGAACCATGAAGTTCCGTCGAGCATAGCCCACCAGTCCCTCGACCTTGCCCTTGTCGTTGCCCTTGGCCGGTCGCCCGAACTTATCGGCGAACAGGTAGTGGCTCTGCAACTCGGAGAAAGCCCGCGTCCTCAGTCGCTCTTCGCCGCCCAGGATCCGCGCTACCGCGATCTTGGTGTTGTCGTACAGAATGCGTGTGGGCACGCCGCCGAAGTAGGCGAAGGCCCGCACATGACCTTCCAGAAAGGCTTCGGTCGTCTCGGCTGGAAACGCCATCACGAAGCAGTCGTCGGAGTGCGNNGGCACGAACATCTCCCGGCCATGGAGCGTCGCCGCACGCACATAGTCCTTCACGATGGTGTAGCCGCCGCTGAACCCGTGTTCTTCTCTGAGCCGGTCGAAGATCCGCTTCGCCGTGTGCCGCTGCTTGGCGGGCTGCGTCTTGTCTGTTTCCAGAATGGCGTCGATCACGCCCAGCCATGGCCCCAGCTTGGGCCGCTTCACCGCCTGCTGCCGCTGGTAACCCGGCGGCACCGAGTAGCGCAGCATCTTCCCCACTGACTCTCGCGATAGACCAAACTCCCGCGCTACCGCTCGTTGACTCCGCCCCTCAACCAGAACCGCTCG
>PLOT01000230.1:0-236 GCA_003142215.1 Granulicella sp.
ACGATGAACGCGTCGTCGATCAGCCCGATCCGCACCGCCCCCACCGGCCCGTGGAATGGAATGTCGCTCAACGCCAGCGCGCAGCTCGCGCCGTTCATCCCCAGCACATCGGGATCGTTCTCCTTGTCCGCCGAGTAGACGAACGCAACCACCTGCGTCTCATTGCGGAAGGCCGCCGGAAACAGCGGACGAATCGGCCGGTCGATCTGCCTGCACGTCAGGATCTCCTTCTCGCT
>PLOT01000230.1:299-11665 GCA_003142215.1 Granulicella sp.
CTGCGCCGGAGGCCTGCTTGGCCATGCGTCCGGTCTCAAAGGTAATCCGCTTGCCGCCGGCAAGCTCTACTGTCACTTCCTGTTTCATAGTGCGCCTCTTCTCTCGTTTTTCTGTCAATTAAGGAAACTTGGTGCTGCGCCGCTTAACAACGTGCGCAGAGTTGCAGCCCGCAGTGGCCTTCCTTGAGGCCGCCAGCGGAGTGCATGGTAAAAATCTGTGCATCAAAATCCTGGCCCGTGGCGAAGTGCGTCCGGCCTGGAACCCAGGCATCGTAGCCGGCAACATGCGCTCTCACAGCCTCTCCCATCGTCAGCAACTCCGGCGGCAACAACCGGTGCGGCTGCGCGTGAAGTAGACTGCCGTGGTGGGTCGGGTCTTGCTTTCGTCCATGATGGGGGTTGTCCCAGTCGAGTCTACTTGCGAATGCCAAGCTTCGTGATGACCTCGCGATAGCGGTCTGCGTCGCATTTCTTCAGATAATCCAGCAGACCGCGCCGTTTGCTCACCAGCATCAGAAGTCCACGGCGGGAGCCATGGTCCTTCTTGTGCGTCTTGAAGTGCTCGGTCAACTCGCCAATGCGCTCACTCAGGAGGGCAATCTGGACCTCCGGACTCCCGGTGTCCGAGTCGTGCGTACGATACTTCTCAATAATTCCTGTCTTCTTTACCGATTCCAGCACAGCAGTTGGTGCTCCTGATCTCTAGTTCACTCGCGGTCGTAGTGTCTCCGTAAAGGATAGCACCCTATGCAGCAACGCGGCAATTCAACACCCACCAAAAAAATGACTCCCACTGATCGGCACAGGAGGCTTCACGAAGCCGCGCCGCGCTGATCGAACGCCTCCCGCACCGCAAAGAACGCCGCCTTCGCCTTCCCCGCCGCATCGAACAGCAACGGACGTTCCGCCTTCCCATCCGCGCGGCCCTCCTCGTGGTCGAGCCAGGTGTATCGGTCCGTAATCCCCCACGTCAGCACCGCCTTCACCGCCGCATCGCCCAGCACCAACTCCAGATACTGCCTGTACGCCGTGGCCACCGCCGCATCGCGGCCCGGCCCGTCCGCCGCCAGCGCGCGGTCGTTGACATCCATCTCCGTAATAAACACCTGCAACCCCAGCTCGCGCACCGCCGCAATAAATCGCATCAGCCCCGCCCCAACCTGCGAAGCAGCACTCTTATTTCCACCCGCCGCCACAGTCGCCGCAGCCGCAATGTGCGACTGCACGCCCACCGCATCCAACGGAACTCTTCGCGCCACCATGCGCCGCAGCATCTCGATCACCGCCTCGCGCTTCTGCTCGCCCTCACGCGTCTCCGCTTCAATTCCGTACTCGTTATACGTCAGCAGCGCCTGCGGGTCGGCCTCGCGCGCCGTCTTGAACGCCAGCTCGATGTACTCCTCGCCGATCAGCCGCAGCCACACCGAGTTCCGCAACCCATCCGCCCGCCCATCTTCCACGCGGATCGCCTCGTTCACCACGTCCCACGAATGCATCCGTCCCGCGTACCGCCCCGCCACCGTCTCGATATGCGTCACCAGCAACTCCCGCGCATTGGCCTCCGTGGCCATCGCCTCCAGCCACTTCGGATTGTTCTGGTGCCACACCAGGTTGTGTCCGCGAATCTTCATCCGATTGCTCTCCGCGAACGCCACCAGCGCATCGGCTTGGTCGAAATTGAATCCCTCCGCCGAAGGCCGCAGCGCGCCCCACTTCATCGCGTTCTCCGCCACCACGATCCTGCATTGCTCGCGCACCAGCGCCGCATAGGCCGCGTCCGCGCCCAAAGCATTCATATTCACCGCGCAGCCATACAGCAGTCCATGAGCCGCTGCATGCACCCCCAGCGACGCATCCCCCGTAACGCTCTCTGTCTTCACATCAGCAGAAGTAGCAGTAGCTCTTCGCGGTTTAGCCGCATAAGCGCGCCCGGCAGCAGCACACGCATGACCGGCAACAGCCAGCGGCAACACCGAAGCCGTCGCCGCGCCCGCGCTCAGCCGCGCCGCCATCCCCACAAACTCCCGCCGCGAAGGCCGCCTCAAAGTCCATTCCCCAATCGCGGACGAACCAGCCTCGCAGGCTTACCAGGCTGCGGCAAAACTCCTGTTTGAATCTTTGGGAGGGAGCACGGGGCTTCAGCCCCCTGAATTAGGCCAAGCGTATCAAGGGGCTTTAGCCCCGGGTCTTTTGCTCGTAACGCCAAACAAGCCTTTTTCCGCAGCCTGTTACGCTCCGCCCTCACTGCTTCTCCGCCCCGTGTGCGTAGCTCCTCATCTCCGTCAACCATTGCATAAACCGCAACAACTGCCTTCGTTCGGCATACAGAAACGACAGGAAGTCCCGCAACCCAACCTCCTCCGCGTGCTTCCCCATATAGGTCTCCACCCGCCACTTCAGGCACTCGCTCCGCCATGGCCGCAGCCGGCTTCCCCGCGTCGCATTCCACAGAAAAATCAGCCCAGCGCCCATGCGACTCTCCTGATCCCAATTATAGTTTCCGCCGCGCGCCAGCCCGACATGACCGCCTATTTTGCGGCCGGCTTCCAGATCGTGATTTTCTTCTGGCCGCCGAAATCCTCCGAGAGCATGCAGGATTTCAGCTTCCCGCTCTGGTAGAACTCAATGCCGAAGTCGATGTTCTGGTGCTTGACGAATAGGCTGTACGCAACGCCGAGGATGCTTTCCCCATGCCTGCACGGAACTCCCTGCACCACCTGGTCTCCGGCCAGGGAGCAGGCCCACAGCTTTCCGCTGGGATAAAACGACGTCATCGCACCTTCCGAGGGCCCCAGCAGCCAGTTCCCGCCGCTGCACTTCACCCCCGCAACCTCGGAATCGTGCTGCAGCATTGCGAAGCTCGGCCTTCCGTCGGGCTTCAGATCGATGGACGACCCGCGGGGAATCAGAGCTTCGCCGTACTGTGTCTCCTGGCTCACAAAGCACTCGTTCAGCTTCCCATCCGAATAGAACCACGTATATCCCTTGTCGCAGGAATAGCCCTGAATCACAGTGATCTGATGGAGCTTCGTTCGATGCGTCACTGTACGGGACTGAGCTGTTCCCGTCTGCGTCACTCCACATCCCGCCGCCACCACCACGCAAATCGCAACCAACCCACTCAGCCTCTTCATCGCAACCTTCCTTTCAGCGGAAATCCGCCGGCTCCCTTACCCCGCGAATCTGAACATGAACATGGTCAGCCTATACTTCATCGGGTGCGTCTTCTTGAAGCTCCGCAATTGCTCTGCATTCTGTCGTGTCTTCGCACTCGCCTGCAACTGGTCCATCAGCTGGCCTGTCACATCCACAGTCGCCACCGTCTTATCGCTCCCGGACCCCTCCGGCACGATCGTCGTCACGTGCGCCTGTGCCTCAACCGCCGCAAACATCGGCTTCATCGTCTCCATAATGTTGTCGATGGTGGCATCGCCCGCCAACTGCCTGTGCGCAAGTTTCTGTTGGTCCTGGCCCCACTTGCTCAACTGATCGACTTTTTTCTGATCGCCAGCCGCCCTCGCCTTCTCCCTCTCCGCCCGCGCATCCTTCAACTTTGCCGACCACATCGGCGAGCCATAGAACGCCAACACAATCGAGGTCCTGTCGAATGTGCCAACCTTCACCGCCTGCGCCACTCCACACTGAGCAGCGACAACCGCCGCAACCAATCCCATCCTCAAAATTCGTTTCATCCCAGCCTCCCGGCCCTCGTCCGTACGCCTCACTATCGCGCAGCCGCGCCGAGAATAGAGCTTCGCAATCGCTGCGGAATCGTTGAAGGAATCTTCCTCAAATCCTGAATCGCAATAGAATCAGCGCTTTGCCGGAAGGAACTGCGTGTGAATCGCCAGATGCGCGCCCACCTGTGCCGCAATATCCCGTGCCGCCAACTCCTGCGCATCGGCCAACTGCTGCGCCGGGTACTCATAGCTGTCCGACCACACCAGCTTCGCGCTATGCACATCCACCAGCCGAGCCGTCACCCGCACCCGTTCCCCGGCCCGCTGCACCGTCCCATCCAGCATCACGTCCATCCCCAGCAGCCGCGCCATAAACGGCATCGATAGCCTGCCGCGTTGATATGTGTGGACCGTCGATGGCGACAGCACATGCACCCCATCGAGCTGGGTCAGATCGGCCACTAGCAGATCGTTCAGCCCGTGGGGAAACGTCCTGCAGTCCAGCTCCGGACTCAGGCACTCGAAAGGAATCACCGCGATATTCGCAATCCCGTCGCCCGCTGAAAGAAATCGCGATGGCCGGTAGAACTGCCAATACACCACCGCCAGCACCGCGCACAACCCCACCCCCGCCAATACAACCCCGCGGACCCGCCGCACCCACGCCGCGCCCACCTTCGCCCGCGCCGGTCCGCCGTCCTCCGTCACCACCTCTCCCACAAACCTGTATCCCCGCTTGGGAAGCGTCTCAATGTACCTTCCAGCCTCGCTCTCGTCGCCCAGCGCCTTGCGCAACTGAGAGATGTTCCGAGCCAGCCCGATCTCTTCCACCGTCGTGTCCGGCCACACCGCGCGCATCAGCTCGGCCTTCTCCACCACCGCCCCATGCCGCTCCAGCAGCACGCGCAGTGTCTCCACCACCTTGGGGGCCAGCGGCACCATCTCGCCGTCGCGAAACAGCAGCCGCTGCTCCCAGTCGTAGCGGAATGGCCCGAAACAGCTTGCCCGCTTCTCGCTCGCATTGATCCCAGTCGAATTCATGTCAGACGAACTCATGGCCGTCGTTGCTTCCCCATCGCAATTCGCACTCAATTGTCAGCTTGCAATATCCTACCCCCTGCAAACCCACGTAAAATGATTTCGGTCGATCAATGCCCCTCCCGGTTCCTCACCAAGCCGGATGCAAGCGCCGCTGACCGCAATGGAGCAGCATGAAGCCCTCTGCATTTGCAGTTATTCTCTCAGCCGTGGCAATCGCCGCCATCGCTCCCCTGCGCGCACAGGACCTGCGCAGCGTCACCGAGCCCGTCATCCCTCCCACCTGCATCACGCTGAAGGCAGCCTTCACCACCGCCTCCGCCACCAGCGGCGTGATCGAAGCGCGCCCCAACAGCAATGCCTTCCTCGACACCGCACGCATCCAGCAAGCCCTCGACCACTGCGCCAAATCCCACGCCGTCGAACTCGCCGCCGACTCCGCCAACTCCGCATTCCTCTCTGGCCCCATCCAACTCCGCCCCGGCGTCACCCTGCTCATCGACAAGTCCGTCACCCTCTACGCCTCGCGCAATCCCCGTGACTACGAATTCTCCGAAGGCTCCTGCGGCCTGGTCAGCGACGCCCTCTCCGGATGCCATCCACTCATCGCCGCCCGCGGCGCCACCGGCTCCGCCATCATGGGCGACGGCGCAATCGACGGCCAGGGCGGTGCCAAAATAATCCTCGACGGCCATCCCTCCGCCAAGTCCTGGTGGGACCTCGCCGAGGACGCCCGCACTGCCGGCCGCCAGCAGGTTCCCCGCCTCATCGACACCGACCTCACCGACGACTTCACCCTCTACCGCATCACCCTCAAAAATTCTCCCAACTTCCACGTCTCCTTCCATCGCGGCGACGGCCTCACCGTCTGGGCCGTCAAGATCGACACTCCCTCCACCGCGCGCAACACCGACGGCATCGATCCCGCGCAGTCCCGCAACATCACCATCACCCACTCCTTCATCCGCACCGGAGACGACAATGTCGCCATCAAGGCGGGCGACGGCCCCACCACCAATATGTCCGTCCTCGACAACCACTTCTACTCCGGCCACGGCATGTCCATCGGCAGCGAAACCAACGGCGGAGTCAGCTCCATCCTTGTCCGCAACCTCTCCCTCGACGGCACCGACAACGGCATTCGCATCACGTCCAACCCCACCAAAGGAGGCTTGGTCCAGGACGTCCTCTACGACAACATCTGCATCCGAAACTCCAAATACCCCATCCTCTTCGATACCGCCTACTCCTTCCCCGGCAAGGGCGTGCAGCTCCTCCCGGTCTACGACGGCATCACCCTGCGCGACATTCGCATCTCCGGCGGTGGCAAGCTCCAGTTCAACGGCTTCGACCACACCCACCGCATCGGCGTCACCCTCGACGGCGTTCTGCTGCTCGACAAACCCTCCCTCTACAGGGCCCAGGCCATCCACACCGACCTCACCTTCGGCCCCGGCCCCGCCAACCCCATCTTCACCGGCGACGACTCCACCGTCACCGGCAAGGAAGTCAGCGGCAGCCTCCCCTCCTGCGCCGCCAGCTTCATCCCATTCCCCACCCTGTAGCAAGCGATAAAATATGGATCGTCATCCTGAGCGAAGCTCAGAATCTCTGTATTTCGCCGTTGCTCGTCATTCTGGCGTAGCCAGAATCTCTGTATTTCGCCGTGCCTGTTCTTGCTCGTCATCCCGACCGGAGCGAAGCACAACACACGTCGTCATCCTGGCCGGAGCGCAGCGCCACATACGTCGTCATCCCGACCGGAGCGCAGCGCAGTGGAGGGACCCCCCGCATTTGTTTTTTTTGCTCACGGTATATATCGTCGCTGGTTTTACTTCCCTCACGCCTGCGGCTCTCACGCCGATAGACCCTCTGAGGCTGGATAGAAAAGCATGAGCGTACGAGTCTTGATCGTCGATGATTCAGTCGTTATGCGCAGAATCCTGGAGAGCGCCCTTCGCCACGTCAATCTGGACCTGGCCGAGGTCTTGCACGCGGCCAACGGCGTGGAGGGTCTGGCAGCACTCGAAGAATCCGCCACCGAAAACCAGCCGCTCAATCTCATCCTCTGCGATGTACACATGCCGGTCATGAACGGCCTCGATTTCCTGCTGGAAAAACAGCGGCGCAACCTTGCTCCGGGTGTCCCCCTACTGATGATTACCGCCGACGCCACCGATCCCCAGGTGCTCCAGGCGGTGGGCGCCGGCGCGCATGGCACCATCTCGAAGCCCTTCACCCTGGAGCGGATTAAAACCTGCGTCGAGTCCCTGCTCACTCCTGTCGCACCTGCACCCTCGGACATGGGAGACGCTCAACCATGATGGCCGATCATTGCACAGACACCCGATGGATCGAGCAACTCGACGGCGTCGTTGCGGATGTCTTCAACATCATGCTGCAGCAAAGCTGCGAAGTGGTGGAAGATCCCCCTGCCGCCGCCGCAGAAATCGACATCGCGGCAAAGATCCTGCTCTCGGGCACCATCGACGCTCAGTGTCTGGTCGAGTTCCCCCAGGCAACCGCCAAAAAGTTGACCGATGCCCTCCTCGGCTCCCAGGACGACTGGGACGACGCCTTGATCGAAGACGCCATCGGAGAGCTGTGCAACATGATCGCCGGTGGATGGAAGAGCAAGCTGCGAACGGCGGCCTCAACCTCCGGCCTCTCCGTGCCGGAAATCTCGCGCGCGCGTGCGCCAGACCGCAACCCACCCCATGGGTGCAGCCTCAGGATGAGCAGGACCTACGCCTTCCGCAACTCGCCATTCACCGTATCTCTGGCCATCCGCGAGCCAATCGACATCTAGTCCTCGGCCCCGCGACTAGAGCAGTTCCCTCACAGGGGAACCCCGAATCCGTTTGTCATTCTGGCGAAGCCCCGTGCGTCGTCATTCTGGCGAAGCCCCGTGCGTCGTCACTCTGGCGAAGCCAGAATCTCTGTATTTGCCTTTGTCTGTTTTCGCTTCCAGGGTACAGCAATGTTGATTCTGCCCCAGTCCTCGGCCCGATCGACAAATAAAACGGCCCGGACCTTGCCCGGTCCGGGCCGTTTCACAATGCAAAATCCTTACCCCGCTTACTTCACCACCGTCTGGAACAGGGGCGATGTAAGCAGGTTGGCAAACTGGCTGTCGGAGGACGAGTAGTCCACCGTAAGCGTGCCCGAACCGGAATCGATGTTCGTCTGGTCCAGGGCGGTCTTCTCCAGTGGCGTCCCCTGCTGCTTCTTCAGCAGTTGCAATCCCTTCAGCAGGGCCGCGCAGGTGGCCGCTGTCAGTGTGTCGGACATGCTGACAGCCATGTTGAACTTCACCCCATTCGAGAAGTCCATGGTGTAGCGCGAGCCCTTCATCCGCTCCTTCACCGTGTCGTAGTCGGCTAGCTGCGACGCCGTGCCCAGCACGTTCCGCATCATGGTCTGCGTGCCCTTGGCGTCCAACAGGCTCCAGATCGCGTGGCTGTCAACCGCAACCATGTCGCCAACCAGGTCGCTGTCGGTCAGAAAGTTCGGCGTCATCCCGTCCCGCGAGTCCACTGCCGCCTTGATCGCGTCCTTGTCCCCGAAGACCATCGTCGTCTGGTTCAGAAAGACCACGCTCAGCCCGCTCGTTCCCATCGGATAGATGTCGTTATTGCGTATAACCACCGGCTTGGTCTTGTTCTTGGTAAAATTCGCCAGAATGTCGTGGGTATGGAACTGGCCTTGCGCGATTCCGACAATCCGCTCCACTTCAGAGCCCTTGCCATCGGGATTCGGCGTGCGGAAGGCCACAAACGCCAGCGCATCGGTGTCCGTGTCCACCTTCAGTCCGGATTGCATCAGCGCCGTCTCCAGACGCTTCAGCTCGGGAGGCATCACGCGGTCTTTCAGGCTCATCGCGGCTGGCGAGTTCTGCATCGCGCGGTAGTCCACCATGATGATCTGCTGAACATCGTGCGGAATCGAAGCCTTGGCGTCGCTCGAAAGCTGTTCGGCCTGGGTAAACGGCGCACACAGCAACAGCAGCACCGTCAGCGAGGCAGCCATCGCCAGCGTCACTCTGCCCTGCCGGTTGAATCTTGTTCGCAACTCGGATAGAAAAATTCGCACGGTACACTCCAGTACATCGTTGGTCATTGCATTGCCGACTGCGCTTCTCGCCCTCGGCACATCTGTTCTATTGTTCTCTGAATCGGAGATCGAGGCAAGTGCCAGTCCTTTACTTGACGATCAGATTGCAAAAAGGTTAGCCGAAATCGCATCTGCCTTTCCCGCCCCATCGAACTCCCAGGACAATCTCGCAGGCCCAGGGTCTCAACCCGCAGGCCACGGCAGAGGGTGCTCCAGCATATGTTCCAGTACCTTGGTCTCCGCATCGAACTCCGGGATCTCGCGCAGCCACGCCGCCTCCGCGTCGTACGCCTCCTGCGGAATCAGCCCGATAATCTCGCCCTCGGCCGCAACCGCGCCGTGCTTGCGCGCCAGCTCATGCACCGCGTCATGCACCCGCGCCATCGGCGTGGCCCGGAAGTCCGTAATGTTCATGCTCACCTGCGCGCGCCCATTTACGCTCACTCCGATCGCCTTCACCCCGTGCAGCCCGCCCGTCGAGGCGCGAATCGCCCGCGCCACGGCCCGTGCCGCCGCAATGTCCGCCTGCGCGGCCTGTGGCAACCCGCCCCCACCCTGGACCCCCGTCTTCGGCGAATCCAGATAAATGTTGTACGCAATCAGAAACCGTCGTGCGCCCACCGCGCTGGCTCCGGCCGTGGGGTGGATCTCCGGGCCGCCAACGTCGGGACGCCGCGCCGTATCGCGGTGCGCCGTCTCCAGCAGTCCCTCGAACTGGCCCCGCCGCACGTCCTCCAGGTTCACCCGGTCCGGCCGCGCCGCCGCCGCCTCATAGAAGTAAACCGGGACCCCGAACCGCCGCCATATCTCCAGCCCCGCCTGCCGCGCCAGCATCGCGCACTCCGCCAGGGACACCCCGCTCACCGGCACAAACGGCACCACGTCCGCCGCGCCAATCCGAGGATGTTCCCCCTTCTGCCTGGTCAGATCGATCAGTTGCGCCGCCCGCCCAACCCCGCGCACCGCCGACTCGACCACCCCCGCCGGAGTCCCCGCAATCGTCACCACGCTCCGGTTGTGCGCACGATCCAGCGACCAGTCCAGCAGGCGCACCCCCTCCACCTGCATCGCCGCCACAATCGACGCGACCTTCCCCTCGTCCGTGCCCTCGGAGAAGTTCGGCACGCATTCAATCACCGCATTCGGATTCAGACTCGCCGGCATAATCTCACTTCCACCAACTGTAGCCCAACGTGAACTGCACGCTGGCATTGATCCCGGGATTCTTGTCGCCCAGTGACGCGCTCGATATGTGGATCGCGTTCGCCCCCACATCGATCGACCGCTTCGTGCTCACAAAGTAATGCACTCCCACCCCAAACTGCGGCGTGAAGTTCCACACGCTGGTGTCGTCGTTCGGCCCGTTGTCGCCTAGCGTGCTGTAGCTGAAGCCGCCGTTCGCATTGATCGGCAGCCCGCCAAACGCCGGATACTTGTGGTTGGTCCACAGCAACCCGCCCGCGCCCTGCGCCCACGGCGCGAATCGCACGGTCCCGGCAAAGTTCCAGCGCAGAATGATCGGCGTAATGCTCGCCCCGCTAAACGTCCCGCCAATGGTGAACGGCGCGGAGCACTGCGCCCCCGTTCCGCCGAATGGCCCAGCCGCAACCGTGCAGTTCTGACGCTGCGAAGTCGGCGTATACGACTGCCAGAACGGAAACGCCTCCACCGCGTACTCAAAGTTCCCGCGCATCATCCCCTGGCCCAAATTCCTCGTCAACACCTTACCCGCGTGAGCCCCCGCCATCAAAAATTTAAATCCCCCGCGGTCTTCCGTCACGCCAAATCCGCTCTGCATCAGCCCGCCAATCTCAAACGGCCTCGCCTCCTGCCGCACCGGGTTTGTAATCGCAGCGCCCGCTCCACTCGAAGCGGTCTGCGCCCCCGCCGCGCAGCTCAGCAACGCCAGCGCAACCCCAAACCTCAAAAAAATCCTCGTGCCCTTCAAAGAATTGCTCCAATCCTAACCAAACTTGAAACCCGCACAGAACAAAGCCGCCGGCGCTCCGGCGGCCTCATCTTTGAAACAATCCTACGTTCTCAATCGGTGCCCTCGGTGTCAATCGGCGTTATGCCTTTCCCCTGCGTTCATCCGGCGTTCGCCGCCATCGTAGCCTCGTCCATATCGAAGTTTGTGTACACATTCTGCGTGTCGTCCAGGTCCTCCAGGACCTCCAGCAGCCGCATCATCGCCGTCGCCTGGTTCCCTTCCAGCCTCTGCTGGGTCGATGCCACCATCGTCACCTCGGCGTACTCCGGCTTGATCCCCGCCGCCTTGATCGCCTCCAGCACCGCGTCGAACTCCTTCGGACCGGTCACCACCTCCCACGTCTCGCCCTCGTCCGCCAGGTCGTCGGCGCCTGCCTCCAGCGCGATCTCGGTCAGCTTGTCCTCGTTCACCTTCGCCTTCTCCACCGCGATCACGCCCTTCTTGCTGAACAAATAACTCACCGAGCCCGACTCACCCAGGTTCCCATTGTTCTTCTGGAACGCGTGCCGGATCTCGCTCACCGCGCGGTTCTTGTTGTCCGTCAG
>PLOT01000121.1:0-4237 GCA_003142215.1 Granulicella sp.
TTAATCAGGATGATTCTAGTACCTTGTGCACTGCCTGAAAAGTTGGGTCATAGGAAACTTCGATCATTGACTTCCAATTGATCCGCCACCCAAGCACCTCATGGTTAGACATTAACCCGCGCCATTCTTATAATCTTAGGTAGAGTGATGAGCGATCCCAATCAGAACCGTTGCGAACGTCTTCGCGGGCCAGTTTCGGTCATGCTGGATGGGATGCAGGTCGCCGCAAGACCCCACGACCGCATCGCAGCATCTCCCCGCGCTTTTTTCTGTTGACCCCACCTCGTACTGCCACCGCATTGGGCGCTGCTTCATCCGCGGCAGTGCGCACCCAGCAGCGCAACACCGGCGTCGCGCCGGGTTATGAGTCAAAGGGGACAAAATGAACATTGCAAAGAAAATCACAGACCTGATCGGCAACACTCCTCTGGTCCAACTGAACCGGGTCACCGAGGGAGCCACCGCCGCCGTAGTGGCCAAGCTGGAGAGCCGCAACCCGGCCAGCAGCGTAAAAGACCGCATCGGCCTGGCCATGATCGAGGCCGCCGAGCGCGAGGGCAAGATCACCCCCGGCAAGACTGTGCTGATCGAGCCGACCAGCGGCAACACCGGCATCGGGCTGGCGTTTGTGGCCGCAGTCAAGGGATACAGCATCATCCTGACCATGCCGGAGACGATGAGCGTGGAGCGCCGCATCCTGCTGCTGGCCTACGGCGCGAAGATCGTGCTCACTCCCGGCGCGAACGGCATGAAGGGCGCCATCGCCAAGGCCGAGGAGCTGCAGCGCGAGACGCCCAACAGCTTCATCCCGCAGCAATTCAACAATCCCGCAAATCCGAAGATTCACTTTGAAACGACCGGCCCGGAGATTTGGAACGACACCGGCGGCAAGGCGGACATTCTGGTCTCCGGCGTCGGCACGGGCGGCACGCTCACCGGCATCAGCGAATACATCAAGCCGCGCAAGCCCGGTTTCTGGACCGTGGCCGTCGAGCCGGTGGATAGCCACGTTCTCTCCGGCGGCGCACCGGGGCCGCACAAGATTCAGGGCATCGGCGCGGGATTTGTGCCCACGGTGCTGAAGACGGAACTGATCGACGAGGTCATCCAGGTGAGCAACGACGAGGCCTTCGCCATGGCGCGCCGCCTGCCCCGCGAGGAGGGCCTGCTGGTCGGCATCTCATCCGGCGCGGCGGTCCACGCGGCGGTCGAGCTTGCGCGCGACCCGAAGCACGCGGGCAAATTGATCGTCGTCATCCTGCCCGACTTCGGTGAGCGCTATCTCTCCACGGGACTCTTCGACGAGCTGCGGCAACAGGCCCTGAGCACGCCGACCTCACCCATCGCGCCATGAACCTGATCGCATCCATCCGCGAAGACATCCGCTGCGTCTTCGAGCGCGATCCGGCAGCTACGTCGCGGGCGATGGTGTTGCTCTGCTATCCCGGCCTACAGGCGATCTGGGCGCATCGCATTCATCATTGGCTCTGGCGAAAAAATCTTCGGCTGGCGGCGCGCTTCCTCTCCCAGGTCACCCGCTTCTGGACCGGCGTGGAGATTCATCCCGGAGCGCGCATCGGCCGCCGCGTCTTCATCGACCACGGAATGGGCGTAGTCATCGGTGAAACCGCGATCGTCGGCGACGATGTCACCCTCTACCAGGGCGTAACTCTGGGCGGCACCGGGAAAGGTGTCGGCAAGCGGCACCCCACCCTGCTCAACGGCGTCTTTGTCGGCAACAACGCCAACATCCTGGGCAATATCACCATCGGCGAAAACTCCCGCGTCGGCGCTGGCTCGGTGGTGGTACGAGACGTGCCTCCGGACTCCACCGTGGTCGGGGTTCCCGCGCACATCGTCTACCAGAACGGCAAGCGGGTGCTCATCACAGATCCGCACGACGTCAACGACCCGCTCTCCGATGTCATCATCGCGCTGGCCGACGAGGTCAAGCGGCTGATGACGCGCGTGGAGCGGCTGGACGGCGAATTGCAAACCGTGCGCCAGGAACCGGCTGGCACGCTCACCGTGGAGGAAGAAGAACGCGCGCAGTACCGCAGCGAGCAGTCTTTGCGCTCCGACCAGGTCAGCATGGGCGAGGGCATCTGACCCGTTTGCGCAAGCCGGACCGCGCCGTTTGCCGAGCGGGACGCTCCGTTTGGCCGGGTATTGCTGCAATCGGTTATATTTGTTGGGACATCGTTTCCGCTCGTCGAAGCGTCTTAACTCGATTGTCTGTGAAGAACCATAAGGCTACAGGAGAGCCTGCCATGACCCCGCAATTTACCCCCGCATTGCCGATCCACACCACATCCCGTTCCCTGGGAACCGCCGCCTGCCTGTTGGCCGCGACGGCCAGCGCCCTGCTGCTCTTCTTCGCCGTCGCTCCGCCCGCCACCGCGCAGACCCCCACGTTGGTCGTGGTGCGGGCCATGCCCGTCAAGGCCAAAAAGTCGGAGGCCTTCCCCCCCCAGGCGCCACTCACCAAGTCCGACATCGGCGAAGTCAAGGTTGGCGGAAAGGTCGCCCCAGTCACAGCCTTTGTGCCTGTGCTGCATGATCCCCACTCGCCCGTGGTGCAATTGATGGTATTGCTGGACTCCGAGCAGATGCTCGGCTCCGGTGGCCAGTTTGGAGATCTTAAGCAGTTCTTCAAGGACATGCCGTCCAATATCGAGATCGGCGTGGGCTGGCTGCTGGAAGGTCGTACGGTCGTGGTTCAGCCGTTCACCACGGATCGCGATCTCGCCAGCAAGGCACTCGTCGCAAAGACCAGGGAAGAAGCGTCGGACCCGAAGAACGACAACGGAAATCCATTTTCATGCCTCAGAGACCTGGCAGGCAAATGGCCCAATCCCGATCCGGCCAAGCTGCGCGCCGTGCTGATGTTCACCGATGGCATCACTCGCAGCAACGGCCAGCCGGCGAGTGGCGACCAGATGAATCCCGATGTCTCAGGGGCCTCGCAGCTCTTGCAGCGTGAGGGAATCGTCCCGTATCCCTTCTACTGGCAGGACCCCATCGTCCCAGGCGAGGGCCGCAGCGAGGGCGGTACGCTCGATGGACAGACAAACTTCTCCGACCTGGCCTCGGAGACCAGTGGCGCAGCCCTGTATGATGGCATGTTCGCTCCGGGATCGCTCTCTCCTCTGCTCAACAAGCTATACAAAACACTGGAGAGCGAGGCGGTCCTCACCGTCAATGCACCAGGCAAGCCGGGCAACTTCACGCGGATCGATATCAAGACCAACAACCGCGACGACATAAAAATATTTGCCCCGGACAGCATAACCATCGGTAACATACTGAAGAAATAAGCCGCAGTGGCCGGTCGCAACTCCAAACCGCGCCGCGAACAACTTTGAGGGCGTCTCTGAATTCCAGAGACGCCCTCAACCGTCTCCATGGCTCGAGTTCGGCTGCCGCCCACCCAGCGTGCAGACTACTCCTCCAGCGCCGTGCGATACTTACACCTGACATGTACAAACGCATCCTCCTCAAGCTCTCCGGAGAAGCCCTCGCCGCCGGTGCCGGCTTCGGCATCGACGCTGTCTTCATTCACAAAGTGGCCGCCGAGATCGCATCTGTCCACGCCCTCGGATGCGAGATCGGAATCGTCGTCGGCGGAGGCAACTTCTTCCGCGGTGTCGCCCAGCAGGCCATCGACATGGACCGCGTCGCCGCAGACCACATGGGCATGCTCTCCACCGTCATCAACGCCATCGCGCTGCAGGACGCCGTCGAGAAGATAGGCCTGGTCTGCCGCGTCATGTCGGCCATTGAAATCCGCCAGGTCGCGGAGCCATATATCCGCCGCCGTGCCATGCGCCACCTGGAAAAGGGCCGCATCCTCATCTTCGCCGCCGGCACCGGCAATCCCTTCTTCTCCACGGACACCGCGGCCAGCCTGCGCGCCATGGAGATCAAGGCCGACATCCTGCTCAAGGCCACCTCGGTCGACGGCATCTATACCGCCGACCCCAAAACCCACCCCGACGCCACCAAGTTCCCCCAAATCTCCTACGCAGACATTCTCCGCCTCAACCTCAAGGTCATGGACACCGCCGCCGTCTCGCTCTGCCGAGACAACAACATGCCCATGATGGTCTTCAGCATGAAGGAACCGGGCAACATCGTCCGCGTCATCCAGGGCGAACCCCTCGGCTCCCTTGTCACACCCTAACCACCATGAAAGCTCGTCATTCTGGCATGAAGCTCGTCATTCTGGCGAAGCCAG
>PLOT01000121.1:4315-8205 GCA_003142215.1 Granulicella sp.
CTCAGTATTTGTCTTTGCCGTTGCCTGTTCTCCCGATAGACCAAAAAAATAATCATCCCACGCGCATCGACCGGCGTAGAATTCTGTCCATGCGCACCCGATTGCACCTCGCGCTGCTGTTCCCCCTGGCCTGTCTCCTCGGCTGCACCGTGTCCACCACCCCCGCGACCCAGACCACTTCCTCGCCATCTATAGCCGGCAACTGGCAGATCCAGTCCGGTACTGCGATCACTTCGCCACCGACCGCTCCCTATCTCGTCGGAGCCTTGCAGGGCACCAATTCGGCCCTCACCGGAACATTTACTGCGCAAATAAACACCGTAAGCCCAACGGTTGAAAGCTATTCGGGAACATTCAATCCTTCCACTGGGAGCCTCGTTCTCAACTCCACGCTCCCCTTGCCAGCCAATCAAACCACTGCAACACTCTCAGTCCCAGCCAACCCCACCAACCTTGCGTCTGGCACAGTCGTAGACCAATGCGGCGTCTGTGATAATGGACTCTCGACCCCGGTCGTCGCCGTCCAGATCGCACCGCTCAACGGCACTTACACCGGAACTCTCACAGAATCCATCGCATCTCCTGCCATCAGCAAGACAGTGACTCTTGTCATTTCCCAGTCCACCACTCCCAACTCATCCGGCCAGTTTCCCCTCAGCGGGACATTTACCTGGGACAACGCTGACAACGTCCTAAGCTCATTTCCATTCGTGGGAACGATCGGCGGAGAAGGGATCTACATCGAGCCGACTGTCATAGCGGTCACACCAGGGCCAGCCTTCATCGTCACCGGCTACGCCAACCCCACCGCTACGCAGATCACTGTTCCCTACCTTGCCTTCTACCCTTATCCCACAGTCGCGAATCCACCCGTCGTACCCGTCTACACCGGAACCCTCACCCTCCAGTAGTCGTCGCCCTCGATCCGCGTTTCCTCGCGCCAATCCGCAGTCGTCTTTGTCTCAAAAATCGGTGCCCGGTCGGTGCCCATCGGTGTTAAGTTTCTCTCGACAGCGGCCAGCATTAGACTGGATGCAGTGAACTCCGCCCAACGCACGTCATCCCCCGCGCCCGCCGCGCGCAGGCCAATGCTTCCCGCGCTCACTGGTCTCCGCGCACTGCTTGCGCTCGGCATCATGTTCTTCCACTTCACCCCGCCGCACATGCGGCTCGTCGCGCCGGTGATCGACACCGCCTACGCCTTGGTTGCCGTTTTCTTTCTTCTCTCCGGCTACGTCCTCGCGTACAACTACGTCGACCGCCCGGCGCCCCTGGTCAAGCGCGAGTTCTGGCGCGCCCGCTTCGCACGCCTCTACCCCGTCTACCTGCTCTCGCTGGCCATCTCTCTCCCAATGCTCCAGGCCGAGTGGCACGCACACTCTCACTCGGACTTCTTCACCGGCCTCGTCCTCGCTCCGCTGCTTCTCCAGGGTTGGGTCCCCACGCTGGCTACCTTCTGGAACACCGTCGCATGGACGCTCTCGGTCGAAGTCCTCCTCTATGCGGCCTTCCCCTGGCTCATCCGTCTTCCGTGGCCAAAATCTCCCGCCCGCCTGATCGCGCTGCTCGTCGCCATCTGGGCCATCGGACTCGTTCCCCACTCGCTCTACATCCTGCTCAACCCGGACCACCTCTCCGCGCCTGCCAACCGTTACACCTACGGCTACTGGCTGCGTGCGCTCAAGTTCTCCACCATCGTCTACGCCGCCACATTCCTCACCGGAATCGGTCTGGGCAAGCTCCAGACAATCCTCGTCCTCACACCGCGCCAGCGCACTCTCGTCGCCGCTGCCAGCCTCCTCGCCCTTGCCGCGTTCTATTCCCAGGCCACACCCTTCGCACCCTACGTCCTGATGCACGGCGGCCTAATGACGCCGCTCTTTGCCGCGCTCATCCTTGGCCTCAGCGGTCCGAACACTATCGCCTCTCTCTTCTCCTGGCGGCCGCTGGTGCTGCTTGGCGAGGCAAGCTACTGCCTCTTTCTGCTGCACTTCAACTTCATCGGCATGGTTCGCCACTACCATGTGACCGATCGCCTGCACCTCGCCGCGTTCGATCCCTGGATCACCTACGCCGCCACCATCCTGCTCGCCTTCGCCGCGTACTATCTGGTGGAAGTGCCCGCCCGCAAGGCCATCCTGCGCCGTGGAAAGGCACGCTCAGCTTAGGTTCGAGGTTCGAGGGAAGTAGAGCACAAGAAAACCGGTGGCCGTTTGCGGGCCACCGGTCGTCAATATCTCGAACCTCGAACCTGTCCTACGGAATGATGGTCTGCGTGGCGTGCGGCCCATTCGGCACAACTGCCAGGCACGTCGGCGCTGCGGAGCCGTTGAACGGAGAGTTCTGCACTCCCTGCAGCCCGCCCGTGTTCGGACTCAGCCGCTCGCCGGTCACCGTATTGTCCAGGCTGTTCGATGTATACAGGAAGTCGCCCAGCGCGGGATCGACGGCCACGCAGGTCGGGCCCGTCCCGGTTCCGGTCGCAAACGCGCCAACCGCCCCCGAAGCTGTCCCCGTCGCCTCATCGATCATGTAGCCCTCCACCGTGCTGCCGTTGTAGTTCACCACATAGATCAGCTTGCCGGTTGGATCGATGGTCAGGTTGGCCGGGAACAGTCCAGTTGCGAACGGCCCATTGACCATCGGCAGCAGCCCGCCCGCGGGCAGCACCGTAAACCCGATCAAGTGGTTCGCCGCCTGGTCGGTCACATAGATAAACCGCGAGGTCGGCTCCTCGGCGATTGCGCTGGGTACCACGCCGGCGGCAAATCCAGTCACCACCGAATTGCCCGCGGTACCGGAAATCGTGGTTCCCGATACAGGCGTCAGCGCGCCGGTCGTCGTATTCTGCGAGAAGCCGAGAATCAACCCGGTCGTCGTAGTCTGCTGTTCCACCACATACACAAAGTGGTTGAAGTAGCTCACCGTGATACCCACCGGCTTGATGCCAACCGGTTGCGGAGTCAAAGGCGTGCCCAGCGAGTTGTCCGCGTTCACCGGGAAGATCGACACCACGCCCGTCCCCGTTGAAGCGCCTGCCGCATAGCTGTTCGTCACATACAGGAACGCGCCCTGCGGGTCGATCGCCACCGCCGCCGGATGCGCGCCGCCGGTCGCATAAACGTGCTGCGAGGCCAGCGTTCCATCCCCTTGCACCGCGAACTCCTGCACCGTCGAGTCGCCCTGATTGATCACATAGACGAACTGGCCGTTGGGCGCGGCCACCAATGTCACCGGGTTGTTGCCCGCGGCAACCGGCGTGCCAATCTGGCTCAGCGAGCCCGAGTCGAAGTCGATCGAGTACTGATCGATCACGCCAGGATTGCTCTTGTTCGTCGTCATATAGACGTACCCGGCCGTGTAGTCGAGGCTGCACGACGCGAGCCCCAACACCATCGCCACAGACACCACCGAAATCTTCGCCGTACGTCCGATCCTATGCAAATTCATCTGCTTCCTTCATCCCGGCGCTTGCGCCGCCTGCTGAAAATCCTGTCCTGCCCGGTCCTTCTCCGTCCGCATTCCAAATCCTGCTCTTCGCTCCTAGTAGTTCCTCAGTGGAAACGCTGGCACCGTGACCGCGCAGGTGGGCAGAGCGCTGCCGCCGAAGGGCGTTCCCAGGATCTGATCCAGGCTTCCGTCCTGCGGATTCAACTGCTCGCCCGTGATGTTGCCGCTCAACGCATTCGACGTGTACAGATAAACCCCGTGACTTGGGTTGGCGTTGCTCGGGGCCCCGCTGATGGTCACGCAGGTCGGTCCCGTCCCGGCCTGTACGCTCCCCGCCACGCTCGACCGCACCGGCTGTCCGCTTGCGCCCAGCGTGTATCCGTCGATCGTGTTCGCGGTGTAGGCCACCACATAAAGATACTTGCCGCTCAGGTCGAACG
>PLOT01000285.1:0-12403 GCA_003142215.1 Granulicella sp.
CGGCGGTGGTGGCGGCGGCGGTGGCTTCGGCGGTGGCGGTGGGCGCAGCGGGTCCAACACCGGACGCAAGTACAACCTGACCCTCGGCGCGTTTGCCCAGAACCTGTTCAACGAGGTCCCATACTCAAGTCCGAACGGCAACTTGAACAACCCGCAGTTTGGGAAGACGACGAGCATTCAGGGCGGAAACTCGGTGCGGAAGATCACGCTACAGGCGAACTTCAGCTTCTAACCAATTCGCAGAACAACGGGGCGCGGCCAGAATGCTGGTCGCGCCCCGTTTTTTGTTTGGGTGGATGTTTCTGCGGTTGCCGGCTGTGAGCGCGAGCAAGAACAAGCAACGGCGCAATGCGGGGATTCTTCGCTGCGCTCAGAATGACAATTCTAATTTGTGCGGCTTTCGCCTGGTGCTGGGCTGCGGGCGGGCGGTTGTTACTTCGACTGGAAGAGGTTGAGGTCGATGGCGTCGCCCATGGATTTGTAGCCTGCGTCGTTGGGATGGAGGTGATCGCCGTGGTCGAAGGCGGGCAGGACCATGGCGGGGTTGGCGGGGTCCTGGGTGGCCTTGTCGAAGTCGATGAAGCCGTCGATCTGGTTGGTGGTGCGAATCCANNCCGACGTAGGGGGTCAGCGTGGCGATGTAGACCTTGATGCCGTGGGTGTGGGCGCGCTCGGCCATCTGAACGTAGCCGGCGATGAGGTCGTCGGCGGAGACAATGTCGTAGGGGCGGCGGGTGTCGTAGGCGTGGCCGATGTCGTTGATGGCTTCGAGGATGATGAGGTACTTGACGCCGGAGAGCGCGATGACGTCGCGGTCGAAACGGGCGAGAGCGCTGGGGCCGGTGGTGTCGTGCAGGATGCGGTTGCCGCCGATGCCCTCGTTGAGGACGCCGAGGCCGGCGGTGCGCTTGTCGGCGAGCAGGCGGCGGGCGAGTTCGTCGGGCCAGCGGGCGTTGGCGTTGAGCGCGGCGTAGGCCCCGTCGGTGATGCTGTCGCCGAAGGCTACGACGGCGGCGCTCGCGGCGGGAACTTTGACATCGACACCCTTGACGAAGGGCCAGGAGGAGATCTCGGCAGGGGCGTCGAGGGCCTGGGCTCCGACGACGTTGCCGTGCGCGGTGTAGCTGGTCTGGTCGGCAAAGCCGTGCTGGGAGAGATGGGTGATGGTCTGTGCCGGAAGGAAGAGGCTGATGGCGAGGTCGGAGGCGGCGGGGAGCTTTACCTGGGCTGGATCGCTGACCACCAGCGCGCCAGGCGGGATGATGACGGAGGTGTGTCCGCCAAAGGTGAGGCCGGCGGCAGAGACGAGGTTGATGGTGCTGCCGCCCTGGCTGATGGCGACGTGGGCGGCGGCGATGGTGAGCGGGTCGGTGCCGAACTCGTTGGTGAAGATGACGCGGAGCTGCGGACCGCCAAGGGAGACATGCACGATCTCGCGCAGGGTGGTGTCTGCGGTGCCGTAGACGAAGGCGGGTGGCCGGGCAGGCATCGGCGCGGGAGTTGGTGCAGTTGCAGGCGGTGCTGGGGGCGCGGTGGAGGGAAACGAGAGGGGAGGGCCGGTTAACAATGCCGTGGGCGGCGTGGCGACAGGCAAAAGGGTTACCGCGGCGGGACGGCCATTGTTGGCGGCGAAGGGCGCGGTGGCCCAGGTGCCGACCCAGTGGTCTGGCGGCGGAGCGGCGTAGCTGGTGGCGGCGAAGGCGGTAAACGCGAAGAGCAGGAGCAGGCGGGAGAGGCGCGGGCGAAGGGTCACGGGAGTTTGTCAACCTCGAAAAAAATCAGCCGCACCATCTTACGCCGGTCGCGGGGTTGCCGGTCTACGCGGGGTTTGGCGAAGGCAGGCGGGTTTCACGTATAGTTGCGTTCGGTAGAGGAATCAGGAATCAGAAAACAGGGAACAGGGAACAGAAAATCGGGCCGCGGAGGAAGCGCGGGAAGAATGGATGATTGAGGAATGATGACGATGCGATGGGCGCAAGTTATTCTACTAACCATGATGACTACTCTTGGAGCACAGGGCGCGGTAGCGGCCGCCACGGTGACGAAGGCCGGGTTCGGCAAGCTGCCGGATGGAACGACTGCCGAGATCTACACGCTGAAGAACGCGGAGATTGAGGCGCGCATTGCGAACTACGGGGCGCGCATCGTATCGCTACTGACGAAGGACCGCGACGGCAGGATGGGCGACGTGGTGCTGGGATACAACTCGGTGGAGGGATATGTGGCCGAGGAGGCGTCGAAGACCTACGTTGGCTCGATCGTGGGGCGGTACGGCAACCGGATTCGCAATGGGAAGTTCTCGATCGACGGGCACCAATACCAGATTCCGCTGAACAACGGCGCCAACGCGCTGCATGGCGGGCCGCATGGCTTCGACGACAAGACGTGGGCGGCGAAGGAATTGCCCGATGGCGTGGAGATGACGCTGGTGTCGAAGGACGGGGACATGGGATTTCCCGGCACGCTGACGCTGCATGTGCGCTACACGCTGGTGGGCGGCGCGCTGCACATCAACTACGCGGCGTCGACCGACAAGACGACGGTGGTGAATGTGACCAACCACGCGTACTTCAACCTGGCGGGCGACGGGTCGGGCACGATTCTCGACGAGGTGATGCAGATCAACGCGGATGAGTACACGCCGGTGGACGCGGGACTGATTCCGGTGGGCGGAGCGAAGCCGGTGGCGGGAACTCCGTTCGACTTCAACAAGCCGACGGTGATTGGCGCGCGCATCAACGAGACGAACGAGCAGTTGAAGTTTGGCGGCGGGTACGACCACAACTGGATTCTACGCGGCAAGATCGGCGAGTTGAAGGTGGCGGCGCGGGTCTACGACCCGAAGAGCGGGCGCGTTCTGAAGGAATCGACCACCGAGCCGGGTGTGCAGTTCTACTCCGGCAACGCCATCCCCGGCCTGTACAAGGGCAAGACGGGCGTGGTGTACGGGAAGTACGCGGGGTTCTGCCTGGAGACGCAGCATTATCCGGATTCGCCGAACCAGCCGGGGTTTCCCAGCACGCTGTTGAAGCCGGGAGTGACGCTGCGGTCGGAGACGGTGTACGCGTTCTCGGTGCAGAAGTAGATTGATGTGAAGCGGACCGGCCCCGCGTGGAGCGATTGCGCGGGGCCGGTTTTGTTTGTGCGGAAGGGAGTGGCGCTACGAACGAAATGCGGGGATTCTTCGCTGCGCTCAGAATGACAATTCAGTTTCCTAGCGCGGGTGGGGGAGCCTGAGCTGGAGGTCTTCTGCGATGAGCTTGCCGTGGAGGCGGCCGTTCTCGATGAAGATCTCGTTGGTGCGGCGGCCGGCGAGGATGACACCGGCGAGGTAGATGCCGGGGACGTTGGACTCGAGCGTCGCGGGATTGCAGATGGGGCTGCGGTCGTTGGCCTCGTCGAAGCGGATGCCGAGCTTCTCCAGGAAGCTGAAGTCGGGGTGGTATCCGGTGAGGGCGAAGACGAAGTGGTTGGGGATGGAGACCTCGCCGCGGGGAGTGGCGATGGTGAGGTTGTCCTCGGCGATGCGGGCGACGGTGGAGGAGAAGCAGGCGGTGATTTCGCCGCTGACGATGCGGTTGTTGATGTCGGGCAGGACCCAGTACTTGACGTGGTTGTGCATCTGGGGGCCGCGATGGACGAGTGTGACGCGCGCGCCGTGACGCCAGAGGTCGAGCGCGGCGATGGCGGCTGAGTTCTTGCCGCCGATGACGGCGACATCCATGCCGAAGAAGGGGTGCGGATCGTCGTAGTAGTGCTGCACCTTGCTGAGCTCTTCGCCGGGGACGTTGAGTTTGTTGGGCAGGTCGTAGTATCCGGTGGCGAGGACGAGCCTGCGCGCGCGGTGAGTGAGTGGGCGATTGAAGCGGTCGGCGGTGTGGACGGTGAACTGGTCGTCGTGGCCGGAGATGCTCTGGACCGTCTCGTAGGGGCGCAGGTTGAGCGAGTATCGCTCGGCGACCTTGCGGTAGTACTCGAGCGCCTCGGCGCGGCATGGCTTCTGGTTGGGGGTGGTGAAGGGAATGTCGCCGATCTCCAGCAGCTCCGGCGTGGTGAAGAAGGTCATGTGTGTGGGGTAGTGGAAGAGCGAGTTGCAGAGGCAGCCCTTGTCGACGACGAGGGCGGTGAATCCGCGGCGCTGGGCCTCGATGGCGCAGGCCAAACCGGTGGGGCCGGAGCCGATGACGAGCAGGTCGTAGAGGGGAAGTTCAGCTTGCCGAGGGTTAGCCATCCATCGATATTACAGAAGCGCGAGCCTCGTGCATATAACACAAAACGATCATCCGAAGGGCTTTTGTGCCTGCGGCTTCGCCCTTACAGTTCGACCAGTTTGTGGGCGATGGTGAAGAGGGCGAGTTCGAGGCGGGTGGAGACGCCGGTCTTGTCGAAGACGTTGGAGAGGTGGCGCTTGACCGTCTCCTCGCTGATGGTGAACTGCTTGGCGATGTCGCGGTTGCTGCAACCTTCGACGATGCAGGTGACGACCTCGAGTTCCCGGGGGGTGAGGCCGTAGGTTTTGCGATCGGGAACCGCGGCCGCCTGGGCCATCAATTGCTGCAGCGCCTTTACCAGGTTTGCGACGCGCTCGCCACCGATCCAGTAATCGCCGCCGAGCACAGCTCGCAGGGCCTGCGAGAGGTCGCCGGCGACGGAGTCCTTGAGGACAATTCCGCGCGCGCCGATCTGCAGCGCCTCGATGATCTGCTGTGGCGTGATGGTGCCGGTGAGGAGCACGATCTTGACGCGTGGCGACTTGGTCATGATGGCGCGCATGGCTTCGAGGCCGGGCAGGCGCGGCATCAGCAGGTCGAGCAGCAGGATGTCCGGCTCGAGTTCGAGGGTCTGGGTGATGGCGTCGTCGCCATCCCCCGCCTCGCCGACGACGTCGAAGCCGGGCTCATTGAGCAGCATGTTGCGGACGCCGAAGCGAACCACGGGATGATCGTCCGCGACGACGATGCGGATGGCGGGCGGGGCCGGGGCGGCCGGGGCAGATTTTTCGGGAGAAGATTTTTTTGCGGATTGCCGACTCATTACGGCTTTTGCAGGCATTTCCGGTACCTCCACAACTGGGCTGGGGAATCTCCACTCAGACACGTGAACCAAGAATACGCTCAAGCCGGTCGCACGCGGCGGCGAACTCATCAAGAGAGTTAACCTCTTCTGTTCCCGATGTTGCAGCAGCTTCGAGGCCGTCCGCCTCCAACTGGGCCGCCAATGTGTACAGTTCGGTTGCGCCCAGCATTCCACAGCCGCCCTTGATGGCGTGGGCCTGGCGTATGAAGGCTGTCGCATCGTGCGCGGCGGCAAGTTGGCGCATGGAGCGGATGCGCTGGCGCACATCGTCGACGCACAGCGCGTACATCTGACGGAGTCGCGGCGCGGGCATGGAAGCTGCAAGCTGGCGATAGATTGTCTCGTTCAACACGGGCACTCCGCTGGAGCTATTGAGGAGGACATCTACCGCGGATGGCGTCTGTTGCGGGTGGCTGTGCGCGTCTATTTTCGATGCGGGCTGCGGCCCAGAAGAGGCGGCGATCGAGATCAACCTGGAGTTGGACGGCGATCGGCTGGCGGGGCCGGTGACGACGGTCCAGCGGGCTCGCCTGGCTGGAGTTTTTTTCGCACTGGAGGGAGGATTTCGCTCCGCCAGCATGTCTGCGACATCCTTCATAGTGAAGGGCTTCAGGAGAAATCCGTCGAAGCGGGCGAGAATCTGGCCGGGCGGTCGGCTTGCGCTCATCGCCAGCAGGAGCGTCTCCGGGGTGCAGGCGCGGCGGAGTTTGCCGGCCAGTTGGGTACCGGCAAGGCCAGGCATCTGCGCGTCGACGAGCACGAGACCGGGCGCGGCGGTGGAGATGCGGAGATAAGTGAGTGCGGCCTCACCGGATTCGGCGCACTCCACCGCGTAGCCTTCGGCATCGAGGAGCACGCGGAGCAGGTCGCGGCTCATGGGGTCGTCGTCGATGACCAGCACTCGCATCGGCTTGGATTGCGGTGTCACGATTGCCGAGTAGAGTATCAGGCACAGCATCCGAGCGCCACCTGGCGCGGCGTGACCCGGCTGCGGTTGAGGCGTTAGAGTAGGGCGATGGCACATGAGGACGTTTCGGCGCAGGGAGCATACGGCGGGGGCACGCGATGAGGGCTGCGGCGCTGTTGGCGATTCTGCTGTGGCAGGTGGCTGCGGCGAACGAGCCGCCGGTGGCAGAGCCGGGGACGATGCGGTATGAGCGCGCGATTCGCGTGGCTGGTGGCGCGGGACAAGGTGGCGCGGGACAGGCGTGCGCGGCGCTGGACGCGGCGATCTTTCCCCACGCCGCGCCTTCGCTGACGGATGTGCGGATATTTCCGGCTGCGGCGGCGGGTGCGGCGGCGCATGAGATTCCTTACGCGATTACGCTGAGCGAGGCGGAGAGCGAGGAGACCGAAACGGCGCGGCTGCTGAATCTGGGAGTGGGCGCGAGCGGGAAGATCGTATTCGATCTGGAGATGCCGGCGCGGGCGTATACCGGGGTGACGCTCGAACTCGATCCGGCGGTGCATGACTTTGTCGCAACGGCTGTGGTGACTGGGGCGAACGCGCTGGGTGGAAGGACTACGGCGCTGGGGACGTTCACGCTGTTCGATCTGGCGTCGCAGCGGCTTTCGCGGGATACGGCGATTCCGCTACAGGAGTCGACGTTCAAGGTCCTGCATGTGGTGCTGAGCGTTTCTGCTGCGCCGGGGGCTGCGGCGGCGAGATTCGTTCCGGGGATGGTGCGGGGCGCGCAGGTGCCGCCGAGCCGCGAGGCGCAGACGATCTACAGCACGGTGGCGAGTGTCAGTGTCCCGACCACTGGGGAGCTGGCCACTGCGCGCAAGACGCGATTCGATCTTGACCTGCCGCTGCGTGTCCCGGTGGAGCGAGTTTCCTTCGATCTTGCGCCCGGCTATCGCGGCAACTTCAGCCGGGACGTGACGATCCATGCGAGATCGAATCCCGACGCGACGACTCCAGCGGAGAGCCTTCCAGTGGAAAGCGTGACTGGAACCATCTATCGGGTACACACGACGCAGGACGGGCAGACGATCGACCAGCAGGAACTATCGGTTCCGGCAGTGCTGGGGGCGAATTTGCAGCGGGCGGCGAAGGTAGAGGTGACGATTGAGAACGGGGACGACCAGCCGCTGCCGATTGCGGCGGTGCGGCTGGAGATGCGGCAGAGGAAGATCTGCTTCGAGGCGCCTGCGGGCGGGGCTGCGGGCAAAGATTCGGGGCTGGCTTTGTTCTACGGCGATTCCAGGCTGGAGGCGCCGGAGTACGACTATGCGCGGCTGTTTGTGGCGTCGCGCGCGGCGGTGGCGGCAGAGCTTGGGCCTGAGGGGCTGAATGCGAAGTACCGCGCTCCGGCGGCGGAGGTGAGGCCGTTCGCGGAGCGGCATCCGGAGATGTTGTGGATTGCGCTGATTGCGGCAATCTGCGCTCTGGGGATGGTGGCGCTAAAGGCGGCGAAGGCGTCTGGCCTTGGATGAGGCTGATGTCTGTTAACTGAGTCGATTCCCGGGACGACATGAGGACGAATTCCTCTTAAGGCAACCGTACACTCGGCTCTCAGCCAGTCGGTCGTTGGGTATGTGTCGGCTGCGGAGATTGCGATGAAGGCTTCGATTTTTGCTCTTTGTTTTGTGTTTGGGGTTGGTGGGGTGAGCGCGCAGAAGCCTGTCTGGCAACCGACAGCGGGACATAGGCAGGTGGCGATATGGCCGGGGGCGGTGCCGGATGCGCGGCCTGCCAAGGGGCCGGAGAGTGTTGAGACGGACACCGACCCAAAGGAATTGGTTGCTGGCAAGCCGTGGGTCTACATCAGCAACGTCTCGCGGCCAACGATGACGGTCTATTCGCCAACGGGAAAGAATACTGGCGCGGCGGTGGTGGTGTTTCCCGGCGGAGGCTATGAGGAGCTGGCCATCGACCTGGAGGGGACGGAGGCGTGCGACTGGCTGACGGCCAAGGGGATTACGTGCGTGCTGCTGAAGTACCGCGTGCCGGCTCCGAGGTCGGACCCGTATTGGGGCGCATATCCGCAATCGCCGATTGCGCTGGAAGACGCGCAGAGGACGCTGGGGCTGGTGCGGTTTCATGCGGCGGAGTGGCAGATTGATCCACACAAGATTGGCGTGATGGGGTTTTCGGCGGGCGGGCATCTGGTTGCCGCCACCAGCGTCCACTCCGAACGCATCTATGCGGCGGTCGATGCGGCAGACAAGGTGAGCTGCCGCCCGGACTTTGCGGTGGCTATTTATCCGGGGCATCTGTCGTTTGGCGATGAGAATCTGAAGACGCCGAAGCTGAATCCCGACATCGCCAGCCACATTACGCGTCAGGCGCCGCCCACGTTTCTGCTGCAGAACGAGGACGACCATGTGGACAACGTGAACGACTCGCTGGTGTACTACATTGCGCTGAAGAACGCCGGGGTTCCCGTGGAGATGCACCTGTATGCGCAGGGCGGGCACGCCTTCGGGCTGCGGAGGACGAAGCTGCCGGTGACAAGATGGCCTGAGTTGGTGGAGACTTGGCTGGGGATGATTGGGATGATTGCGAAGAATGGCGAATGATGGGGCGCCCGGCTAGGGCAGCCTAGTCGCAGGGGTTCCAGATATCGAATCCTTCGGCATGTGCTGCTTCGAGGAGAGTCTTGTCGGAGGCGATGAAGCGCATGTCTGGCGCAGCGAGCAGGTCACGCGCGACAATAGCACTCCCTAGTTGGACTGCGTCCAATGCTCGCAGATAGTGGCGATCTATCAGTGTGCCTGCGGCTTCGAGGACAGGTGGATTGACCGGCTGCTCGATGATTCGTCTCAGTTCATCCGCGAGCGAATCAAGAGCCAATGCGGCTTCGGAAGGGGACATTCGGTTTCCCTTGCTAAGTCTACAGATGGCGGACCTGGCTTCAGTCTGCGCCAGTGCGGAGACGACCTTGTTGCGGTCGTCTTCCGCCTGGGCAAATCGCAGCATATTGTCGCTGCCCTGCTCTGCGACAAAGAGCTTCAGTAAGGCACTCGTGTCGATGAAATGGAGAATCTAGAACCTCTCTCGGTCGCGCAGAATGAGTTCGGAGGCGGATGGCCCCTCTCCCCGCAGCTTGATGGGCTGGAATCGCGGTGCAACCGCTTGAGCGTACTTCGACTCTCGGTTCAACTTGACCGTTGTGGTTGGGTGCTGCGGCGCTTTTGGATTTGGAATCTGAGTGGTCAATACAGCTCCAATCTCAATTGCCTTCGTCAACACAGCCTGACGTAGTGCCAGGGAGTCAGTCCATCCATAGTCCCGCGCCATCAGATCATTGTCGCGAAACCATTTAAGGGCAATGAACGCTTTGCCCGCTTTCTCTGCATCGGCAAGGGCGACACAGCACTGCTGAATCTGTAGAGACGTAACTTCTGGAAGTTCGGTGCCTGGCAAATCGGCTTTTTCTATCTGCGGTATTCGGTCGCCGGATACGAATCCGAACGAGGTTGGCCCCGACTGCGGCGGCTCGATCAAAGGCTTCGGCATGGCCATTACTGTTGACGTGGATTCCGCACGTTCGAAGTAGATGACGATCTCGCCGGTTTCGGGATTCCAGTTGGAGGCGGCTGCGTTGCTGCGTTTTTTGCGTCCGTCTTCTTCAAGCTGGGCGATGGGGCGATAGCCGGACGGGATCAGAAACTTCAATGCGGCTGTGATTTGCTCGTTCAGGGGGGCGTTACGAATGGCTTCGAGCCCGTTTTGGATGGTCTGTTCGACATCGTTGATGGTCGTTTCATGTGTTGTGGTACTGTTCATTGCGCCTACTGCGTTCAATGTGGTGGCAGCCTCAATCGCATCGTTGACCCAATCATTTCCAGTAGATAATGCCATAATATAATCTCCATTTCAATGTAATATAGTGATGCTTTCTCATATATAAGCGAATGGAGGTTATTTGTCAAATAATTTCTCGTCGGCGGCATGGAGGCATACGGAAAACGGCTTTCAGCGGAGGGCGGCGTCGAGGGTGATGGCCATGGGATGAGTATACGGCGGGGGCGGGGCGGAGGAAAGCGATTCCTGCTGCGGCGGGCGCTCAATGAGCAGTATGTGGCGGCGACGGCGAGGCCGGCGATGAAGTGAGGCGGTGAGACACCCGTGTCTCAGAAGCGAAGATGCTGTCATGAGTGAAATCGAGGGATGGGGAACCCGCCAATCCACCAGAAGAATAAATATATGAGCGCAAGTGCTGCCAAAACGAGCAACACTGGCCGCAACAGACGGAGATAGAGCGGATCGCCCTGATAGGGCGAAGGGATCAACTCAAACTGGGGCGGTGTTGCCGGATTTTCGTGCACTTGCGGAAACGCAGTTTCTTTGGATTGGCCAGGGAGATAGTGGAACTCCCCCGGCGGATGCGAGGGAGGGGTAAACCTTGTGTTGGGTCTCAGGAAGTTAAACCCTCCGGCAAGATCCACACTGAAACTCCTGCGATTCAAGGAACGAAGAATCTTCACGACTTCCTCCTGAACCCGTGCGCGCGGCGTTGGCCTCAGCCGCCGCCATTCGCTGCGCAGATCTTCGGCAGAATTATAGTCTTGTTGATCCGGGGCTGAAGCCCCTGTTCGTTTTGATGATATTCAGTGGGCTAAAGAGGGTGCTGAAGAAGTCGATGAGTTGCGTTGTACCTGCCCTCAGCGGCTAAAGCCGTCTTGCAAACAAAGCATATTACGGCACGGGTGAACCCGTGCCCTTAAGCAAGACGGAGTTTTTCATCAACCTCTAAAGCCCACTGCTCCCTCCGAAGAGCAAGGACAAATGCGGGGGGCCCTCCACTCCGGCTTCGCCTTCGGTCGGGATGACGGATGCGGGTGGAATGGGGCGCCCGGCACCACCTTCGTCGATCCGGCCCAGAAATATGTGCAACCGAAGAGTTCCGCCGGCATCTGCTGCTCTACGGGGAACTACTCGCAATCCACTCTTGAAAGCTGTATGACCGACCCAGAAAGACCCAATCACCGAGGACAAACTATGACAATCGCAGAGAAAGCAGTTTTGGTGACCGGAGCCAATCGCGGCATAGGACAGGCGCTGGTCGAGGAGGCCTTGAGGAGAGGCGCGAAGCGGGTGTATGCAGGTACGCGCCAGCCCCTGGCCCACATGGATGGACGCGTGACGGCCCTAACCCTGGACGTGACCGACGCTGCGCAAGTTCAGGGAGCCGTCGAGGGGGTCGAATCACTCGATATACTCATCAACAACGCCGGCTTTGCGCAGTTCGACGACCTGAGCGATCGTGCCGCGCTCGAGCGGCACCTCGCCGTCAATCTCTTCGGCACCTATGACGTGACCCAGGCTTTCCTGCCGTTGCTGACTCGTTCCCAGGGAGCCATCGTCAACATTCTGTCGGTTGCGGCCTGGGCCGCCTTGCCGATCATTCCGGCCTACTCAATCTCGAAGGCGGCCGCGTTCTCCCTGTCACAATCGCTGCGTGCTCTTCTTGCCGGACAAGGCGTGAGTGTGCATGCCGTCCTGACCGGCCCCGTGGATACGGATATGTCCCGCGGCTTCGACGTACCGAAGGCCTCTCCGGAGTCCGTTGCGCGAGCCATCTTCGACGGAGTGGAGAAAGGCGAGGAGGACATCTTCCCAGATCCCGCGTCGGAGTTCCTGGCTGAAAGTTGGCGCAACGGTGCGTCCAAGGCGATGGAGCGCCAGTTCGCTTCGCTCGTAGCAGCAGCGCCCGTCAACGCATAAACGACAAACTGATCTAACAACAAAAGGAGAGAAACCATGAAGGCTCAAAGTCTCACCATTACCTTTGCGGTAGACCAGACTCCCCAAGAAGTCTTCGCCGCCATCAATAATGTTCGCGGGTGGTGGTCGGGAGAAATCGATGGCAGGACCGACAAACTCGGCGAGGAGTGGACGTATCGCTACAAAGACGTTCACCGCAGCACCCAGAAGATCACGGAGTTTGTGCCGGGGAAGAAAGTCGTATGGCATGTATCGGATGCACAGCTCAACTTTGTCAAAGACAAGACCGAGTGGAACGGCACGGACATCGTCTTTGAGATCGCCAGGAAGGGCGACAAGACCGAGGTCCGCTTTACGCACGTCGGCCTGGTTCCTGCCTTCGAGTGCTACGGTGGCTGCTCCGGCGCATGGGGCTTTTATATCAACGACAGTTTGCGCAACCTGATTACGACCGGGAAAGGGCAGCCCAATCAGAAAGAAAAAGGTGGTGGGGACTCCGGCAAGCCTGCATCCACGAAAGCCGCGTGACCCGCGCGGCGAGGCTGATTAGCGGAGGGCGGCGTCGACTTCTTTGTAGAAGGAGGGGGATTTGAGGATTTCGCGGGGCTTGCTGCCGTCGGCGGGGCCGACCAGGCCGTCGTGCTCCATCAT
>PLOT01000285.1:12409-12646 GCA_003142215.1 Granulicella sp.
GTCCTCCTGGCTGGATTCGCCGTCGGCGGCGTTGGCGGAGTCTTCCTTGGGGCCTTCGAGGAAGCCGTGGACGTACTCGGCCTCACCCTGCGCCTTCCAGAAGGCGGTGACGGCGGAGATTTCTTTTTCGGTGACAAAGGGCGCGTGGACGCGCTGCACGCGGCTGGTGCCGGGGGGAAGGTAGAGCATGTCTCCCTTGCCGAGGAGGGATTCCGCGCCGTTGGAGTCGATGATGGT
>PLOT01000285.1:12769-24948 GCA_003142215.1 Granulicella sp.
ATGATGATGATGATGTAGGGGAGGGGTTCCTGGTCGGCGTCGTCGAAGAGGTAGTCGGAGCCGTGGTCGAAGAGCTTGTTGAACTGGTCTATATTCCGCACATGATTTGCCGCAAGTAATTTGAGGCGGCGCTCCATCTCGCGGACGGCGTTGCGCAGGGCGTTGGCGGCGAGTTTGGCGTCGGTGATGATGGGGGTGAAGAGGTGGGGAATGCCCTCGTACATGCCCAGCTCGACGCGCTTGGGATCGACCAGGATCATGCGGACCTGTTCGGGCGTGGAGCGGTAGAGGACGGACATGATCATGGCGTTGATGGCGACGGATTTGCCGGAGCCGGTGGAACCGGCGATGAGGATGTGGGGCATGGCGGCGAGGTCGGCGGTGACGATGCGTCCGTTGATGTCCTTGCCGAGGGCGATGGCGAGCCTGGATCGGGTTTTGGCGAAAGACTCGGACTCGACCACATCGCGCAGCCAGATGGTCTCGCGCTGGTGGTTGGGGACCTGGATCCCGACGGTGGATTTGCCGGCCATGCGCTCGATGAGGATGGATTCGGCGGCCATGGCGAGGCAGAGATCGTCTGCGAGACCAGTGACGCGGGAGTACTTGACGCCGGCGTCGGGGTGGAACTCGAATGTGGTGACGATGGGGCCGGGGTTGATCTGGGTGACCTGTCCGTTGACGCCGAACTCGGCGCACTTCTGGACGAGGGTGCGGGCTTCGGCGCGCAGGGCCTCCTCGCGGACGACGGGGACCTCGTCGGAGCGGTAGAGCAGCGAGGAGGGCGGGAGCTTATATCCGCGGATGGACTTGGGGGTGATGGTGACCTGCTTGATGTCGGCGTCTGCGCGCTTGCCGAAGGCGATGGAGTTGGGCTGGGGCGGCGCGGCAGGCGTGGGTGCAGTCTCCGCAATCCCACCCATGCGGTGAGACTGCATGGATGGGGCACCCGGCGCGGGAGACGGTTGCGGTGTGCGCGCGGGGGGAAGCTCGGGAAGTTCGAGGCGTGAGGACTCGTCTGCATTACGGGAGCTGAACGGGGCGGCGGCGGCGGCAAGCTCGGCGGCGAAGGGCGCGGCGGCAGCGGCGGCGGTGCCCAGCGCGGTCGCAGGAGGCGCATCGACATGGGTGCGGGGCATGGACTGCCAGACGGATGCGGGGGCTTCATCGGGCTGGACGGCGGCATCGGGCGGCGTGGCGGGAGGGGATTGCCGGCGACGCCTGCGTCCCAACCAGCCGAAGAGGCCACTCAGCAGGGTGGAGTGGGCGGTGGAGTCTGCCACGGGCTTGTGCTGGAGATTCAGCTCCAGGGCTGCCTGATCGAGGGACTGTTCGCGGCGGCTGGTAAAGACCTCAGTGGCGGATTCGGGCGTGAGGACGGGCCCGAGCGTGAGGGAGGGTTCCAGCGAGGCTGCGGAGTTGGACTGCTGGCGCAGGGCGATGTGCCGGCGCAGGGCGCGCTTTTCGGCGCGGGCCAGGGCTCGGCGAGCGCGCCAGTTGTGCAGGCGGTCGAAGAGGCTGCGCAGCAGGGAGAAGTGCGTCTCCACCCACTGGCGGGCGGTGTGGAAGGTGAAGGTTGTGGCTAGGTAGACGGACATTACCACCATCAGGGCGAGGACGATGGAGGCACCGGGAAGGTTGAGGTAATGGACCATGGCATCGGCGAGCAGGCGTCCGGTGACGCCCTCGATGGGCAGGGCGTGACGCCAGAAGAGGGTGCGCGGAAGCAGGCCGACGGCGGCCGGGGCAAAGACGATCCACAGACCGAGGCCGAGGAGGCGCGCCATCGCGGAGCCGGCGGGGCGCTGGCGCATCCAGCAGAGGCCAAGGCGGCCAAGGAGGATGGGAAGGAAGAAGGCACTGATGCCGATGGCCTGGAGGATAAGGTCGGCCAGCCACGCTCCGGCGAGGCCGGTCCAGTTGTGGGCAGGGCCGGCGGCCAGGCGCGCGGCGAGTCCGGCGGAGGCGTGCGCCGCGGCGGCGTAGTTGCCGACCGTGTCGGCGGAGGGGTCGGCCGGGGTGTAGGTGGCCAGCGCGAGGAAGAGGAGGCTGGCGAAGACCAGCACCACGAGGCCGAGTATCTCGTTGAGGCGGCGGTTGCGGGTTGGAGTCGAGACCAGCCTGAGTGGTTTCATGGGGGCAAGCGCGGGGCCCGGACTTCGTTCGATCCGCGGCTGGAACGCGCCTGAGGGCGGTCGCCATGACGCGGACAGATGAAGGGCCGGGAACCGCTAGAGCTACCCCGATTATCCCAGAGCGGGAGCATGAAAAAAGAAAAGTTACAGGTGTGGACTCAGGATGCAAACCCATGGGGCGAAATGCGGGGGTCCCTCCACTGCGGCGGCAAAGTACGCCGCCTCCGGTCGGGATGACGAACTTAGAGACAAATGCGGGGGGCCCTCCACTGCGGCGGCAAAGTGCGCCGCCTCCGGTCGGGATGACGAACATAGAGACAGAGGCAAAATGGCCCCTGCGGAGGTCAAGTGCGCTCACTGTGGGCCGATAGGGAGAAGGAGAGGCCCGTGCGGCAGAAGCCTCCGCGTGGGTGCCATTGCATGGGGCGCTCAGCCGGGATGCGATTCAAAGGATGCCAGGGATGTATCTCAGGAAGTTGGGACTCAAGCCGAAGATTGCGATTGGATTCGGGTCGGTGCTTGCGATCACCGCCGCGATGGGCCTGATGGGCTACCGGTCGGCGGTGATCAGCCAGAAGACCTCGCGGGAAGTGAAGATCGATTCCGCCAAGAAGGACATCACCGGCTTGCTGCTACAGGACCTGCTGACCCAGAGGGTTGGCGAGCGCGATATTTTGATGGGCAAGGGCAACGGCAACCTGCGCCTGTATGAACACGGCGAGCAGGACTTCCGCAATGCGATGGATGAGCTGCAGCCGCTGCTTACAACCGATGAGGCCAGGGAACAATTCGCGCGCACCGAAGCGGCCAGAGTCAACTATGTCCGCCGCAACGATCAGGTGGTCGCCAGGTACCGGGCGGGAGACACAAACGGTGCAAACGAGATGTTCAGGGAGGATGAGGGGAAGGCGGCGAGCGACGCGCTGGCATCTGCCATGAGCGATATGTCGGCGGCGTTTGAGCGGCAGCGGCAGGACGCCCTGAGCCGGGAGGAAGCCTCCGACAGCAGTTCCAAGACGCTGATGCTGCTTCTGGCGCTGGCCGGCCTGGTGATCGGATCGACGATAACCTTCGTGATTATGCAATCGATCGTGCAGGCGATCCACAGGATGTTGGCGATGATCGAGAACGTCTCCTCCAACAACCTGATGGTGGAAGACATGGAGGTGGAGAGCAACGATGAGATGGGCAAGGCCGCGCAGGGGCTGAACCGGATGAAGAACGGCCTGCGCTCGGTTATGCTGTCGATCGCATCGACCGCGGAGGATGTTTCGGGATCGAGCCGCGAGATTTCGACGACCGCATCGCAGGCGGCGGGAAGCGCGGAGAACCAGAAGCAGCAGGTAGGCCAGATCGCCACCACCATGCAGGAGATGGCGATGACGGTGCGCGAGGTCTCGCAGCACTCGAACACCGCCGAGAGCTCCGCCAAGAGCGCCGCCGCCAGCGCGCGAGAGGGGGGAAAGATTGTGGAGGACGTGCTGGAGCGGATGCGCGGCATTGCCCAGTCTGTGCGTGAATCGGCGGCCAAGATCGAGCAGTTGAGGGCGCGGTCCGAAGAGATCGGCAGGATTGTGGGGGTGATCGACGAGATCGCCGAGCAGACCAACCTGCTGGCGTTGAATGCGGCCATCGAGGCTGCGCGCGCGGGCGAACAGGGGCGTGGCTTTGCCGTGGTGGCGGGCGAGGTCCGGCGGCTGGCGGAGCGGACCGCTGCCGCGACCCAGGAGATCGCGACGGTGATCCAGAACGTGCAGACAACCACCGTGGATGCGGTGCGGCAGATGCGCTCCGGCACCGCGGCCGTGGAGCAGGGCGTGGAGGCGACGGGCAAGGCGGGCGAGTCGATCCAGCGGATCATCCGCGAGGCAGACAAGGTGGGCACGATGGTGGCCCAGATCGCCATCTCGGCAACGCAACAGGAGACCGCGACCGAGCAGGTCACCGCCGGCATGAGCCAGATCAACGATCTTGCCATTGAATCCGCGGACGGTTCTCAGCTTTCGGCACGCTCCTGCGAACAACTCTTCGACCTGGCGCTGGGACTGCAGAATATTGTGGCCCGGTTCGATGTGGGCCAGCGCGAGATGGGCCAGCCCGGAGCCCGGCTTTCGCGCGATCCGCGGCCGGACGCGCGCCTGTGCGGCGGACGCCATGACGCGGAGCTGGACGCGGACAGACGAAGGGCCGTGAACCGCTAGAGCTACCCCCGAATATCCCAGAGCGGGAGCAGGAAAAAAGAAAAGTTGCAGGTGTGGACTCAGGATGCAAACCCATGGGGGTGGGAGGCATCTATCCTTCCAGCAGTCGCTGTCCGGGAGATTGTCTTTTGGGCGGAGTTGAGAAACAGCATTGGACGGGAGGGGGCGCGCGGTTTTCGCGATTTCTCTCGCTCGCCGCTGGTGCAGGAGAATCGCGTCCAGCCAGCGGACCCCGACCCAACCGATGTTCCACAGCGCGCCGCGCTGCACACTGAATGAATGAAGGGAAATCGACCATGGCAACGGATGCAGCAAGGACCTATCGACTGGAAAGCGCTTTGAAGTCGGTTATCAATGTTCTCGAAGACGGGCAGAAGGGCATGGCTGAGATCGGGGAGTACCTGAAGGATGAGCGGCTCAAGATTTTTTTCCTCGCCGAGTCTTTGAAGCGCGCCAACTTCCGGGGCGAACTGGAGAACGAACTTCATCGCCACGGCGTAGCCGATGTTCACGAGTCTGGCACGGCGGCGGGTGTGTTGAATCGTGCGTGGTCCGAACTGAAGGCCAAGCTGGGAGGCGGCGACCCTATGCTGCTGGAGACCGCCGAGCAGGGTGAAGACGAGGCCGTGGATGTGTACAAGGATGCGCTGGAGCAGGAGTTGCCGCTTCCCCTGCGGCAGTTGCTGACCGCGCAGCAGACGCAGATCGTCTTGTCGCACGACTTCGTCCGCGAGCAGCGCGACGCGCTGCGTGTGAAGTAAGTTCCAGACTGAAGAGGCTGCGGAAAAAGGCTTGTTTGGCGCTACGAGCAGGCGGCCCGGGGCTAAAGCCCCTTGATTCGATTGGCCTTATTCAGGGGGCTGAAGCCCCCTGCTCCCTCCGAAAGACAAGGACGGGGGTTTTTCCGCAACCTGTGAAGCTGCCTGCTCCCTCCAATAAGGCAAAAACGGGAGTTTTTCCGCAACCTGTGAAGGCCCCGTTCTGCACTGAGGCAGAAGGGGGGTCAAGTGCGTGCGTGGCAGGCCGATAGAAGAAGGTGAGACACAAGAGCAAGCGATTCCGCGTGGATGACGGGGCCAGGGCTGCTGTGTCGGCGCGCGGTACAGAGGAAGCCTGAAATGAATCTGAGGAAGTTGGGATTGAAATCGAAGATCGTGATTGGATTTGGATCGCTGCTTGCGATTATCGCGGGGATGAGCCTGATCGGCTACCGGTCGGCGGTGATCAGCGAGAAGACATCGCAGGAAGTGGCGATCGATTCCGCCAAGAAGGACATCACCAGCTCGATGCAACAGGCGATCCTGCTGATGCGCGTCGGCGAGCGCGATGTGCTGATGGGTACAGTGAAAGACAACGCACATCTCTTCGAGCACGGCGAGGCGGACTTCAACCAGGCGCAGGACGAGATGAAGCCGCTGATCTCCACGGACGAGGACCGGGCACTCTTCGATCAGGTCCTGCAGACCTATACCGCGTATTACAACCGCAATCTGGTTGTGCTCAACGTATGCCGGGGAGGGGACACAAACGGCGCAATCGAGATGTTCCGGGGGCATGACGGGATCTTGTTGAGCAACGATCTGTCCAAAGCCATGGACAATATGACGGCGGCGTTTGAGCGCCAGCGGCAGGGCGCTCTGGGACGGGAGGAAGGCACCGACAGCTGGTCGAAGACGCTGATGCTGATTCTGGCGTTTGCGGGCCTGACGATCGGATCGGCGATCGCGTTTGTGATTGCGGAGTCGATCGTTCATGCGATTCACAGAATGTCGGCGATGATCGAGAGCGTCTCGTCCAACAACCTGGTGGTGGAAGACATGGAGGTGGAGAGCGACGACGAGATGGGCAGGGCGGCGCAGGGGCTGAACAAGATGAAGAACAGCCTGCGCTGCGTGATGCTGTCGATTGCGTCGACGGCGGAGAATGTTGCGGGATCGAGCCGGGAGATTTCGACGACGGCAACGCAGGCCGCCGACAGCGCGGAGAACCAGAAGCAGCAGGTGGGCCAGATCGCCACGACCATGCAGGAGATGGCGGCGACGGTGCGCGAGGTCTCGCAGCACTCGAATACGGCGGCGCGCTCCGCCAAGAGCGCCGCCGAGAGCGCGCGCGAGGGCGGAAAGATAGTGGAGGACGTGCTGAAGCGGATGCGCGGCATTGCACGGTCGGTGCGTGAATCGGCGGCGAAGATCGAGCAACTGGGGGCCCGATCCGAAGAGATTGGCAGGATTGTGGGAGTGATCGACGAGATCGCCGAGCAGACCAACCTGCTGGCGCTGAATGCGGCGATCGAGGCTGCGCGCGCGGGCGAACAGGGACGTGGCTTTGCCGTGGTGGCGGGCGAGGTTCGGCGGCTGGCGGAGCGGACCGCAACCGCGACGCAGGAGATTGGGATGATGATCGAGAAGGTGCAGTCGATTACCGTGGATGCGGTGCAGCAGATGCGCACCGGCACGGCGACCGTGGAGCAGGGCGTGGAGGCAACCGGAAAAGCGGGCGAGTCGATCGAGCGGATCATACGCGAAGCAGACAAGGTGGGCACCATGGTGGCGCAGATCGCCAGCTCGGCAACGCAACAGGCAAGTGCGACCGAACAGGTGACCACCAGCATGAGCCAGATCAACGATCTAGCCATTGAATCGGCCGAGGGTTGTCAGCTTTCGGCACGCTCCTGCGAACAACTCTTCGACCTGGCGCTGGGACTGCAGAACATGGTGGCCCGGTTCGACGTGGGCCAGCGCGAGATGAAGGCGGGAAAGCCACATCTAGTGGCGAATTTGAAAGATGCGGCCTGAGAGGATTTGCTTGACGGCAGAGTGCGCGACGCGGAAGCAGGATGCGGATCGGAACGTGCGGGACTCAACGGCCGTGAGATGGGTCGGGGGTGGGGGCGGTGGAGAGATCGACGTCGAGGGGGGCGGGGGCGGGAGTGTCGCAGTTGCCGTCGGTGTAGGTGCGGGCGCAGGAACGAGTGATGGAAGTGCGGCAGGGTGATTGGGCGAACTGCCAGGCGGTGGCGTCGGGTGAGCCGCTGAGCGCGACCGGAGGCGGCTGTAGGACGCAACCGGGCGCAGGCGGACAGGCGTCCTGGATGACCCAGAAGGCGATGGGGTGGAGGTGGTTGGCGGCGACGCGGGCGCGAATGTCTTGAATGGTGGTGATGGTTGCGGGCTTGCCGTCGGGGCCACGGCCATCGGCGACGGGCTGTCCGCTGGCGTAGACGCCGGGGAGATAAGCGGAGCGCGCGACGGCTTCGGTCCATGCGAGGAGGTAGTCGGCCTGCTCGGGAAGCAGGCGACCGCCCTCTTCCTGGTCGAGGAAGAGGATGGCACCGGCGGGGAATCCCTCGCGGATGGCGGCGGCGACGGCGGCGGCGGCGTCGGCGCGGCCGAGGGCGGCGGGGGAGCTGCCGCGAAGGGATGCGTGGGTGAGCTCGGAGTCGAGGCGGCCGTTGGCGACGATGAGGAAGCCGAAGCCGGCGCGGAGGAGGGTTTCGCGCTTGCCGATCCAGGAGTTGTGGGTAGTGCGGGGCGGGTTGGTGAGCCAGTATCCGGTGAAGGCGAAGTGCTTGCGCAGTTCGGGGAGGGCGGCGTCTCCGGGGTAGTCGTTGCGGTCGAATCCGAGGTAGGCGGGGGCAGGGGCGGGGGATGGAGACTGAACGGACGTCTGCTGGGCGAGCGCGGCGGCTGCGGCAAGGGCGACGGTGGCGGCGAGAATAAGGAGGCGCAAAGGGGGGGCTCCATTGTTGCGCGAAACGGATTTTGCGGGCGGACGAGTGCGGTTCCGGTCGAGACTTAAGGGTACGCCAGAACGTTGCTTTTGACCCCACTCATTCCACCCCACCAGCGAAGCTGGCCGGGACCCCATTTATCGCGATAAAGCCTCTATGAATGCGGCACCCACGAATGTACACTGTTGTCAAAATTGATTCCGATGCGAAAGGGCGGGTTACCCGCCCTACTATCTCCTCTTTCCAACTATGGATCCCGACCTGTATGTCACTTGCCACAATCTCCCGTATTGGCGCCTGTATTCTTTTTGCTTCCGCACTCACCCATGCTTACGCAAAGTCGTCTACCCTGGAGTACATCTACCCTTCCGAAACGGATCCGAACATCAAACAATACAACGATGCCAACGTTGTCATACGTCCGAAGCAGATGGATGGCGCACCGCTGATGGTGTTCCTTCCCGGAACTGACGGTAAGCCGGAGAACGCGAAGCTGCTGCTGAGCGTAGCAGCAGAACAGGGGTACCGCGCGATCGGCCTTGAATATAACGACACGCCCGCGGTGATCCAGATATGCCCGAAAAACCCCGATCCGGATTGTTCCGCCAACTTTCGCGAGATGCGAACCTGGGGCACCGGCCCTGGCGCACCGCGTGTCTCGAATCCTGCCAATGAGAGCATCGAGGGCCGCCTGGTCTCACTGCTAAAGCTGCTCGCCAAGAAGTACCCGAATGAAAAGTGGGATGCATACCTCACCCCGGACAATAAGCCGGTCTGGTCTAAGATCGCAGTCACGGGCCTATCGCAGGGTGCCGGCATGGCAGCCTTGATTGCAAAGAAGTATCTCGTCTACCGTGTCATTCTCTTCTCCTGCCCGATCGACTATATTGGCGCGCCGGAGACGATCCTGAACTCGAATACCATCCAACTTGCACCCTGGATAAACAACTCCTCGGTTACGCCTCCGGATCAGTGGTACGCCGAGCGCAACTCTCGCGAGCCTTTCAATCCGGGATTGTCAAAGGCTTATCCCCTGCTCGGTATCCCCGCAGATCATATCCGTGTCAACGATCTTGGGCTGCCACCCGGGGTGGTGAGTATTTCCAGTCCCATGTTCTTTCATACCGCGAACATCATGGACGAGCGCTACAGTTCGGAGTGGCGGTTCTTCTTCGGAAAAGTGCCCACCAACTAGCCACGGCATATCCTACGCAGGGTGCTACGAGGCAGGCAGGCCGTCACCATTCTCTTGCCTACCTGCTTTTAATCCAGGGCAGGTGGGCCAGCCTTTCGTTGCTGAATTGTATCGGCCACAGCATACACCCACCAGAAGCAGATTCCTCCGCCTTCGACAAGCTCAGGGTACGGAATGACAAACAAGAGGGACTGTTGAATTCTGGGGTTACGGCGGGAGACTCTGGGCAAGCGATGGGGGCTTGTGCTACCTTTTCAATCCATGAGCACAAACCTGGAATGGCAGACGATCGACCCGCGATTTCCCATTGGACCCTATGCCAGCCCCGGCAACGTGGCAGCCGCCGAGCGACGCGACGCGATTGCGACGCTGGAGGGGCTGCCTTGCCATCTGCGCGACGCCGTCGAGGGGCTGGACGAGAGCCAGCTCGACACGCTCTACCGGGAGGGTGGATGGACGGTGCGGCAGGTGGTTCACCACGTTGCAGACAGCCACATGAATGCGTTTATCCGGCTGCGGCGGGCGCTGACCGAGGATTGGCCGCTGATCTCGCCATACGACGAGAAGGCGTGGTCGATGCTGGTGGATTCGAGGACTGCTCCGGTGGGGTTCTCGCTGGACCTGATCGAGGGACTGCACGAGCGCTGGGTGCAAATGCTGAAGTCGCTGACCGTGGATGAGTGGCAGCGCGGCTTCAAGCACGCCAAGATGGGACCGATGACGATTGAGGCCTCGACGCTGCTGTATGCGTGGCACTCGCGTCATCATGTGGCGCACATCACACACCTGAGAAAGAAAAAAGGCTGGAAGTGATGGATTGCAGGAAGGTCTTTGTTAGACTTTGCTGCACATGAGACAGACGGGAATCCCTTCCGCTGAACAGACGCCGGAGCAGATTGCGGCGGCGCTGGAGTGTTTTCTGGTGGAGCACGCGAAGGCGGTGGTGACGGAGGAGGGGAAGGTCCTGTTCGACATGCGGGCGGCGAAGTACTCGCTGACGACCGAGCATGGACGATGCACGCTGCAACTGTGGAGCGAGGAGCGGAACGTCGTTCGACGAGTGACGGCGGCGGTGGAACGGGGTACGTTGCGGGACCGTATGCTCAGACTTTCGACGCAGCGATTTGGGCAGACGCGGCCGGGGTCGCTGGAGATTCTGGCGGATAAGGACCGGCGGACGCCTTCGACTCGTGAGGCCACGCGGGTGCGCTACTTGAAGGCGCTGGAGCGGGTGATGCTGCGCGGCGGCGGGAGTGGGGATGCGTGGGGCGAGTGGAAGGCGGAGGGATTCCGCACCGCGATGGACCTGGAGAAGAGCTTCGGGCCGGCGTACGCGCGCGGCTCGCTGGTGCACGGGAACCAGGCGTGGGCGGTGATCGCGGTGAATGCGGAGGAGACGCAGACGACCGTGGATGGGATATTGACGCTGGGAGTGCTGTGGCTGGCGCACTGCCGAGAGACCAGCGGCGACCGCAGGCCGTGGCGTCAATATCGTGGGCTGCGGATGATTGTGCCGCGCGGGATGGCGACGCTGACTGCATCGCGGCTGGCGTGGATGAATCGGGACGCGGCGCAGTGGGAGCTGTGGGAGTTCGACGAGAAGACCGAGGAGATGGAGCAGAGGGACGCGGCGGACCATGGCAACCTGACGACGCGGCTGATTCATGCGCCGAATGAGGCGGCGGCACGGGAGCGGTTCGCGGAGGCTGCGGCGCGGGTGATGGCGCTGGTGCCGGAGCTGATGCGCGCGGCGGTGGAGCAGAGGATCCAAAGCGGCGCGGAGATGGCGTTTCGGCTGCATGGACTGGAGTTTGCGCGGGTGCGCATGGGGTATGCGGGGCAGAGCTTCAATCGCGTGCAGGAGATTACGTTTGGCGCGGGAGCGAATGAGACTCCGCTGACGGAGGAGAATGCGGGAGAGCTGCGCGACCTGGTGGCGCGGCTGTTTGAGCGGCGCGAGGCGGGAGGGGACAAGCGCGATGCGCTGTACCGGATGCAGCCGGAGCGATGGCTGGAGAGTGAGCTGCGGCGCGACGTTTCGCTGATCGACGCGCATCTGGACGCGGCGCATGTGTACACGCAGGTACCGGCGTTTGCCGCGTCGGACCGGGGAATGCTGGACGTGCTATCGGTCGGTAAAGATGGGCGGCTGGCGGTGATCGAGTTGAAGGCGGACGAAGATCTGCATCTGGCGTTGCAGGGGCTGGATTACTGGGTGCGGGTGCGCTGGCATCACCAGCAGAATCCCGATGCGGCGAGCGGGCTGGGCGAGTTTCAGAAGCATGGGTACTTCGGTGGCGTGAGGCTGGCGGAGAGCGATCCGCGGCTGTACCTGGTGGCCCCGGCGCTGCGGGTGCATCCGGCGACCGAGGTGGTGCTGCGGTATCTTTCGCCGCGGGTGGAGTGGGTTCTGGTGGCGATCGACGAGAGATGGCGGCGGCAGGTTAAGGTGGTTTGGCGGAAGCGGAGGGGGGAGTTGAAAGAGCCTGAAAGATACAATCATGGGAGTGGTAATGTTTGATTGGGACGAGGCGAACCTGGCGCACATTGCCGGACATGGAGTTACTCGTGAAGAGGTCGAGGATGCGATGAGCATTGCGCCAATCGACCTGATGCGCCAATACTATGAAGACGAAGACCGGTTCGTTCAGTTGGGTGTTACTTCGGCTGTTCGGGTATTGGTAGTTATTACAACGTGGAGAGGCGATTTGATTCGCGTCGTCTCGGCTTATCCAGCACCTACATCGCTGCAACGGCAATACTGGGAGGAACGGAGGCTGATATATGGAGACTAACGATATTAAGCGGCCCCCGCGTTTTGCCAACGAAGGTGAAGAATCCGAGTGGTGGGCTGCAAATCCAGAGTTTGTATTGCAGGAGTTCGAGCGAGCGAAGGCCGAAGGACGGCTTGGACATGG
>PLOT01000062.1 GCA_003142215.1 Granulicella sp.
CCTTGTTGACCTGGTAGGGGATCTCGGTGACGATGATGGCCTGGCGGCCGCCGGAGATGTTCTCGATGGCGCATTTGGCGCGCATGATGAAGCGGCCGCGGCCGGTCTTGTAAGCGCCGGGGATGGTGGTCTTGCCGAAGATGTAGCCGCCGGTGGGGAAGTCGGGACCTTTGACGTGCTGGAGGCAGAGGTCGAGGTCGGAGCGCGTCTCGGGCTGGTCTTCTTTGCCGCGGGCGCTGGCTTTCTCGATGAGCGCGATGCATGCGTTGATGACTTCGGTGAGGTTGTGCGGCGGGATGTTGGTGGCCATGCCGACTGCAATGCCCGAGCTGCCGTTGACCAGCAGGTTGGGGATCCTGGCGGGCAGGACGGTGGGTTCGAGCGCGGACTCGTCGTAGTTGGGCACCATGTCGACGGTGTCGGAGTCGATGTCGGCGAGCATCTCGCCGGCGATGCGAGTGAGGCGGCTCTCGGTGTAACGCATGGCGGCGGGCGGGTCACCGTCGACCGAGCCGAAGTTGCCCTGGCCATCGACCATGGGGTAGCGAAGGCTGAAGTCCTGCGCAAGGCGGACCATGGTGTCGTAGATGGCGGAGTCGCCGTGGGGATGGTAGTTGCCCATGACGTGGCCGACGACCTTGGCGGACTTGGTGAACTTCTTGTTGAACTGCAGGCCCATCTCCTGCATTCCGTAGAGGATGCGGCGGTGGACGGGCTTGAGGCCATCGCGGACGTCGGGCAGGGCGCGGCCAATGATGACCGACATGGAGTAGTCGAGATAACTGCGGCGCATCTCGTCTTCAATGTTGACGGGATAGAGGAACGCGGCACCGCGGCCCTGCACGACGGAGGGGCCGTCGGGGGGCGGGCCATCGCCGGAGGGCGGAGTGGTGGCGGCGGGATCCTGCGGGGCGGGATTTTCGGGGTTTTGCGGGTCGGGTGGAAAGAGTTCGTCAGCCATGGTTTATGGCTCTATTATAGGCGTTTTGGGGGTGGTTCGGGGCGGGGCGAAAAGGGCGTTTTGGGGTGGTCGGGGAGGGGTGAGGCGGAGGCGCGGATTGGGGGTTTGTCGGGAGCGGCGAGCGGCTTCGCGCGATACCCACTCATCCTGCCCCGCGGCAGGGACCCCGTTCGCAAAAACGCGATGAATGGGCCACCCGGCGCGATACGCTCTAGTGGCAAGATGCATAACTTTGGTGAACGCGATGCCAAATCTCGGTTCTGCCGAACAATGAGAATCCAACATAGCCGCGCAACCTCAAGAGGTCGCCATCCACAACCATCTGGCCGCGATAGGTATTTCCCGACTTTGGGTCGTAGATGGTTCCGCCGGACGCGTGCGTGGCGTCGCTTGAATGAAAGCGGCTGCCGATCTCAAGATTGCATAGCGATTTGCCGCGCAGAGTCGCGTCTGGATTGTGGATATCGGTTGTGGCGTCGGCTGTTGGACTGATAAAGACGATCCGCATACAGAAGCCACTGGAGCATGGGTCGATGTGGACAATGGTTCCCGACGGCACCTGCCAATCGCCCAGGAACGGAGAGGTCTGTGCCTTGAGGGTCGCCGTGCAGGTGAAGATTGCAAGAAGCAGGATAGAAGCAAGCGCAAGCGGACGTTGGAGGATTGGCATGGCCCCACGGAAGCGCTTTGCGAGGTGGCGTAGCAACAAGCCAGCGCGGAACTCGCGAAGCGTGCCGGTGGATGCAATTCGACTGAAGCAGGCTTGTGTCATGGTGGACCCTCAATGGTCTGCCCGAAATTTTGTGCCAGCGGCTCTTAGTGTAGCGTGGCGGGTTGAAGGGCGATCGGTAATGGGAAGCCGGTTTGCGATTACCAACCCATTTGGCCCATGCGCTTAAGGATGACCGCGCTGTAGCTGTTCATGCGCTCGGGGCGTCGCTTGAGGGGAGCCGGCAGAATGGCGGCGAGGCGCGCCGACTGTTGCCGTCCGATACTACGGGCCGGGGTGCGGTAGTCGATGCGGCACGCCGCGTCCGCGCCATAGATGCCAGGGCCCCACTCGACCACATTGAGGTAGATCTCGAGAATGCGCCGCTTGCCGAGGACGAGTTCGGCCACCGGCACCAGTGTGGCCTCCGCGCCCTTGCGCAGGAAAGAGCGGCCGGTTCCGAAGAAGAGATTTTTGACGAGTTGCTGGGTGAGGGTGGAGCCTCCGCGCATGCGATCGCCTTCCATGTCCTCCTGGGCAGCGAGCTGGATGGCGTGCCAATCGAAGCCATGGTGCTGGTAGAAGCGCGCGTCCTCCGCGGNNCGCGGCGATGACAGCGTGCTGGAAGTCGGGCGAGATCTGGCTGAGCGGGATGAATGTGTAGCGTTCGCGATAGGGCTTGTTATGGATCCAGGCCTGCACACGGCGCTGGATGTGCACCGCGGTCGTGGGTGGGTCGATCCACCGCGCAGCCACAAGGGTGAGTGCGGCAAGCGACCAAAGAAGCACGACGGCGATGACAAGCCATCGAAGAACGGACCGGAGAAGACCCTTGCGACGCGGGGTCTTGCGGCGTGTGGTTGTTCTTGTAGTCACAGATTCAGAATAGTCGCCTGGCGGGGTTGCCGCTGACGAAGATACTGCGCGTGAAGCATCGGCTCCCGGCGAAATACGGGGATTCTTCGCTGCGCTCAGAATGACAAGTCGAAAGAGCGTTGCGGAGGGGCAGCCGGTGATGCGGTGGGATCAGCCGGTGTTGCGGAGGCCGGCGGAGATGCCGTTGATGGAGGCGGTGATGGCGCGGTCGAGTTCGGCGGGGACGGGCTGGCCGGCGGCGATGGCGGCGCGCTTGCGGCGGATGAGCTCGACCTGGATGAGCGACATGGGATCGACGTAGGGGTTGCGCAGACGGATGGAGTTGCCGAGGACGGAGTTGGTCTGGAGCAGCGTGGATTGCTGGGTGATGGCGAGGACCATGCGGCGGGTGAGTTCGAACTCGGCCTGGAGGGTGGAGAAGACGCGGTCGCGCAGGGCCTCGTCCTCGACCAGGCCGGCGTAGAGGCGGGCGATGGAGAAGTCGGCCTTGGCGAGGGCCAGCTCGACGTTGCGGACGATGTCGAGGAAGAGCGGGAAGTCGCGGGCCATGGTTTGGAGCTGGGCGAGGTTGGCGGCCTCGCGCTCAGAACCCACCCATGACGGTGAAGCTGTCATGGATGGGGCACCCGATTTAGTGGCTTTCTTTAGCTTCTTCGCGGAGGTCGAAGAAGTCCGCAAAGACGAAATGCGGGGATCCTTCGCTGCGCTCAGGATGACAACATCGTCGTTAGGGGCTTGCTTGGCGGCGGCATCGGGGATGTTGTGCTGGATGAAGTGCTGGAGGGCGTGGCCGACGCCGAAGTAGGCGGGGGCGACGTGGCGGGACTGCATCCAACCGAAGACCCAGGGGATGGCGCGGAGGTCTTCCATGCCGCGGCTGCGCGCGGAGCTGGCGTCGCTGCGCTTGGCGGGACGCGAGCCGATGTGCGCGTTTTCCAGCTCGGCGACGGGAGTGGCCTGCTCGAAGTAGGTGAAGGTCTCGGGGTCGTCGACGATGTGTTTGCGGTAGAAGGCGTAGGAGACGGCGGAGAGCTGGTCCAGCGCGGATTCCCACTGGGGGAGGATTTCGCCGGTGAGGCGGGGGATGTAGGTTGGTGGCTCGGCGGATGAAGAAGCAGATCCCTCCGCTGCGCTGCGGGATGACAAGTCATTAT
>PLOT01000289.1 GCA_003142215.1 Granulicella sp.
ACGATGCCGGTGTCCTGGCAGATGGGACGATGGCCCTCGGCGCACATGCGGGAGTTGATGAGGATCTGCGCGATGGCGTCCTTGGCGGCGTGGGACTGCTCGTGCTCGTAGGCGCGGGCGAGGTTGGCGATGTAGTCGACGGGGTGGTAGAAGCTGATGTATTGCAGCGCGTCGGCTACGGAGCGGATTACGTCGTCCTGGCGGATGATGGTCATAGAGGCCTCCGCATCATTCTAGAGCGTATTCACGGCAGATGTATCGCGGTCCCGAAGGACAAATACGGAGATTCTGGCTTCGCCAGAATGACGGCGTGAATGGCTTCGCCAGAATGACGACTCTTGGGGGCGCGCCAGAATGACGACGCAAGGGTTCAGGCTCTACGCAAACAGCAGTTACATAATCGTGATCTGTGGGTGCAGCTATTTCTGGCGGCCGAAGCGGTAGACCACGCCCATCTCGAAGCCGGCGTTGTTCTGGAGCGAGCCGCCAAAGGTGGTGGCGGTGTAGCTGGGCGTGATGCGGAAGGCGAGGTTGGGGTAGAGGTTGAGGTCGAGGCTGCCGCCGATGGAGAAGGCCGGGCGCGCGCTGGTGGAGGGCCAGAGGCCGAGGTTGGCGGCGGAGATGCCCTTCGAGTCGCCATCGAACTTGCCGATGGCTGTGCCGCCAAGGACGAAGCCGCTGAGGGCGGTCTTCTGGCGCAGGCGGAAGCGATAGGTGGGGCCGACGAGGAAGGGATACTCGGAGATCTGCGGGCGGCCAACCTGGGTGGCGAATCGGTTGAGGTTCTCGATCTTGGCGTTGCCGTAGGCGCCGCGCAACTCGCCGGTGAGGCCGAGGTTGCGATTGAAGTAGTAGGTGGTGTTCATCCAGAAGGCGATCTCGCTGTTCTTCTGGTTGAACTGGCCGGAGCGGAAACGAAGATAACCGCCGCCGCCGGCGACCTCCCAGCGATGGGTGTAGGTATCGGCGATCTGGCGGGCGATGCGGGCCTTGCGATTTGCGTTGGTCTGGATGGTGCGGCTCGTGTTCTGCGCGAGGGCGGAGGAGGACGCGAATGCGGCGACCAACAAGAGTGCTGGCAAAAGCTGTATGCTACGAACGAAACGGGACGGCGAACGAAAGATCAACGAGAACTCCTGCGCGCCCCCATTTTTGGACCCGTTGGAGGCGGGGTGGGCGCGGCGGAGTTGTCCGTCGGGAGCCACTACCTATTAGAACATCCAACGCGGCGTTTGGAGTACCTGGGGGGCGCGGCGGGATTAGAAGGAGAGGATTCGCATGGCGAAGAGCAGGGGTTCGGGCGGCGGAGGCGGTAAGGTATTTCTGGGGTTCCTGCTGTGTGTGTTGGTGATTGTAGCGGGCGCGGCGGTGTTTCTGCGATGGGGCCCGGTGCCGGTGGCGACCGCCGACAAGCCGTTCCCGTTCGAGAAGGCGATTGTGAGCGTGCCGCTGAATGCGCGGATCGCAAGCCAGATGCAGCCCGCGCCGTTCGGCAGCGGCGAGGACGCGTTCGAGGGCGGGGCGCATGTGTACCACACGCAGTGCGCGGGCTGCCACGGCACGCCGGGGCACGATGTGGCGTTTGCGAAGGAGATGTATCCCACAGCGCCGCAGTTGTGGAAGAAGCACGCCACGGGCAATGTGGTGGGCGTGAGCGACGACGAGCCGGGCGAGATTTATTGGAAGGTGGCCAACGGGATTCGGCTGACCGGGATGCCCGCGTTCAACCATGTTCTCTCGGACACCGAGATGTGGCAGGTGACGCTGCTGCTGAAGAACGCGGACCAGCAGTTGCCCGATCCGGTGATGAAGATTCTGAGTACGCCATAGAGCGAAAGCGGCTTACTTCAACGAGTACGATGCGGCGGTGACGAACTGGAAGCTGTTTTTCCGGAAGCCGGCGGATGGGCGTTGAGGTAAAGGATAAAGTAGCATTCTTGCAGGAGCCGTCGATAATGAACCCCATCATGCGTGTCGTTGGAACAGTGCTTCGGCTGGTTGGAATCTCGAGCCCGGAGGACACGCGGCCCAAGGCGAAGAGTTCGGCGGAGCCGCCATCGTGGCGCAAGCCTGCCGAGCCAAAAGCTCCTCCATCGCAGGAGCAAGAAAAATAGTTCGCGCTGGGCGAGGGATGCCGGTTGCAGGGCGTGCGATGCCGGCTTCGGCAAAGCGTGCTATTGCAGGCTCAGGAATTGCTGCAGGCTGTCTGCGGCGAGGGCCGTGGCGCGGGCCATGCTGAGCTTGGCGAGGTTGTGGGCGAAGACACTGTTGATGCTGTCCAGATCGGCTGAGGTGAGCGACTCCTGCGCCTGGATGACTTCGACGTTGTCGGTGACGCCGGCGTCGAAGCGCTGTCGGGTGAGGTCGAGGGTCTCCTTGTTGACCTGAAGATTGCGCTGGGCCAGCTTCACCTGGCTGGTTGCGGCCTGAAGATCGAGGAAGGCGTTGCGGACATCGCTCTCCACCTGGCCCTTGAGGTCGTCCAGTTCGGACTGGCGCTGGGCGAGCGTGGCCTGGGCGGATTTGATGTCGCCCTCGGTGCGGCCTCCCTGCCAGATGGGAATGCTGAGCGTGGCGGCGGCGGAAAACGTTGCGCTGGCCTGCGCGGGGTTGGTGCCGATGGCGCCATAGTTTCCATTGATAGAGAGCGAGGGCAGGCGCTCGTCGTGTGCGGCGGAGAGGGCGCGCTGGGCGACGCGAACCTGCGCCTCGGCGGCCTTGATGTCGGCGCGGCGATCGAGGGCCTGATGGATGGCGTCATCGAGGGTGAGCGAGGGCGCGGCGGCGAAGGGAACCTCGTCGGTGAGGTCGTAGGCGTCGTTGGGCGGAAGACCGATGCTGCGGGCGAGAGCGATCTTCTGCTTGGCCAGTTCGGTCTCCAGCGAGATGACGCGCTGCTGCTGGGTGAGCTGCTCGACCTCGCTGCGATCGACGTCGATCTGCGGTGAAAGGCCGACGGCGCGCTTCTGCTGCGTCTGCTGGAAGAGCGCGGTTGCGGTGTCGAGCTGGGCGTGGGCGGAGGCAACGCGCTCTCTGGTTGCGATGATCTGGAGATACTCGCCACAGACCGCGAGGACAACCGCGTCTCGCGCATCGCGGGCGGAGAACTGCGCGGCGTGGACGGATTCGCTGGAGGCGCGGAAGTTATTCCATGCGGTGAGATCGACAACCGACTGCGTGACGTTGCCGCGCAGATCGATGTTGTTGTACGGGCCGACGATGGTGGGGAAGCTGAAGCCGGGGATGGGAATGTGAATGCGCAGGCCCTCGGCGGCGAGATTGGCCTGTTGCAGCGATTCGGCGAGATAGCCGCTGACGTTGGGAAGCAGCGCGCTGCGTGCGATCTCGCTCTGGCCCTGGGCCTGGCGCACGGTGCGGTTCAGGTTGGTCGCGCCGAGGTTGAAGTTGAGGCCACGCTCGACGGCGTCGCGCAGCGAGAGCTTGCCGTTGAATGGAAGTTTCGCCGTGCTCGAAGAACTGCCGGTGTAAGGGCCCTGAATCTGCACCGAGGGATTGATGGTGGTGACGCTGTTGGTGGTCCCGGCGATGGGGGCCTCGATCGCGGTGACGGAGCCACTGTTGCCGGCGCGGCCGGAGAGAGGCAGCGGCGCGGCCAGCGTATGCTGTGGCTGCGCTGCGCTCTGGGCAGAGGCTTGGGTTGGCAACGCGATGGTTGCGAGGCATGCGACCAGCGCGATTGCAGCAATGGAAAGTGTCGGGGCGATTTTTATCTTCGAGTGATTCATGGCGGGATTCCTGTCTCAGGAGTTATTTAAGCGGCGGCATAAGAACAAACAACAGCAAAAACATAAGGCAAAATGCGGGGATTCTTCGCTACGCTCAGAATGACAACCTCTCAATAGCATGGGTGAAAACCTCTAGCTGAGTTGCTTGCGGAAGCGCGTGATGCTGATCGCGACCAGAACGACGGTGAAGAGGAGCAGGCCGAGAAAGTTGGGCCAGAGGTCCATGAAGCCGCTTCCCTTCAGCGTGCTTCCGCGAACGATGACGGCGAAGTGATGGACCGGGTTGAGCACGGTGAGAGGTTGCAGCCACTTGGGCATGGCCTCGACGGGATTGAGCGCGCCGGAGAGCGAGGCGAGTGGCGGGTTGATGAAGAAGCAGGTAAGTTGCGCTTGTTGCGCCGATTTGCTGAACGTGGCGATGACGGTGCCGATGCTGATGCCGGAGAGAATGCAGAGGCAGCCCGCGCCGAGCAGAAGCAGAAGGTTGCCGCGGAACGGAACTCCGAAGACCAATCGGACGACGGCGAGGGCCGCGAACATCATCAGGGAGAGCAGCAGGAAGAGCGGCGCGATCTTGGCGATGATGATCTCTGTGGTGCTGGCGGGCGACATGAGGAGCTGTTCGATGGTCCCGGCCTCGCGCTCACGCACCATGGCGGCGGAGGCGACGATGGTGCTGTTGAGGATGAGAAGCAGACCAAGCACGCCGGTGACGATGAACCAGGAATCGACCAGGCCAGGGTTGAACAGAAACGCGGGCTGAAGCGCAACCTGGCCGCGGCGGGCGAGGCTGTCGGCTGCGACAGGCTGCACCTGAAGGCGAATTCCCTGCTGCATCAGCCCGCTGTTATAGCTCTGCAGGACGCCCTCGGCGTAGCCGCGGGCGATGGTGGCTGTGTTGGCGTTGGTGGCGTTCAGCAGAAATTGCACGGTGGTGGGACGCTGGCGCGCGAGGTCGCGCGCGTAGTCGTAGGGGACGACCACTCCGGCGTCGGCATCGCCACGGCTGACCGCGTCGCCCAGCTGGCCGACCGAGGGGTAGGTGCCGGCGAGGCGAAAGCTCTTGCTCTCGGTGAGGGTGGAGACCAGCTCGCGGCTCTCCGGCGTTCGGCTGTCGTCCACCACGGCGAGGCGCACATCGGAGACGTTGGCGCTGAGCGCGAAGCCGAAGAGCGTGAGCTGCAGCACCGGCGGCAGGACAAGCGAGAGCTGCAACCGGCGGTCGCGGCGAATCTGGTTGAACTCCTTGCGCACCAGGGCGAGCAGGCGGTAGTTGAAGAGGCGATTGAGGAGGTCTCTCATGGCTAGGCCTTCACCTGCATGCGTCTCATGCCGCGCCACGCAAGCAAGTAGAAGATGGCGCCGATGATGGCGATGAAGAGGACCTTGTACCAGACGGCGGGCCAGCCTCCGCCCTGCAGCAACGCGTCGCGCACGATCTCGATGTAGTAGCGGCCCCAGACGATGTTGGAGATCCAGCGCAGGGCGATGGGAATGTTCTGGATGGGAAACATGAGGCCGGAGAGAAGAAAGACGAGCAAGAATCCGCCGAGCGCAACCGCCTGCAGGGCCGCAGTCTGATTGGGAATGATCGCGCCGATCATGGTGCCGAACGAGGACACGCAGAAGGTGTAGAGGATGGTGGCGATGATGAAGGGGGTGGGATCTCCGGCAAAGCTGAGGCCAAAGTAAGTAAACAGAAGCGAAGACATGACGAGCGCCTCACCGAGCGCGACGGCCATGAAGGCAAGAATCTTGCCCAGCAGAAACTCTTGCGCGGAGATGCTGGAGACGTAGACCTGAAGGATCGTCTTCTGCTCGGTCTCCTTCGCCATGGTCATCGCGGCCAGCAGCGGCGGGAACATGGAGATGGCCAGCACAAAGATTCCGGGGCCGTAGAACTTCTTCGACGAGAGGCCGGGATTGAACCACAGGCGGATGGCGGCCTGCACGGGCGCAGCATGGCTGCCGCTGGCGAGCTGCCGGTTGTACGCGGCGGTGATCAGGCTGGCGTCTCCGGAGACCAGCTTGGCGGTGTTGGCGTCGGACGCGTCCAGCATGAATTGCACGGGCGCCTGGACTCCACGCGCCAGGTCGCGGCCAAAGTGGGGCGGGATGATGAGCACGGCCCGCGCGGCGTTCGAGGCGAGCGCCTCTTCGGCGGACTTGTCGACGGGCCACGCGACGACGTGGAAGGAGATGGAGGCGCGGAAGGCGTCGATGAAATTGTTGGAGGCCGAGGAGCCGTCGAAGTCCTGCACCACGATGGGGAGATTGCTGACCGTGAGCGAGAGCGCCGCGCTCATCAGCAGAAGCATGACCACGGGGAGCGCCAGGGCGAGCGCCAGCGTGCGCCAGTCGCGAACGATCTGTGTGAGTTCTTTTCGCACCTGCGCGACGATTCGTCTCATTGCCGCTCCTGTTGCTTTCGCTGATTCTGTTTATTTCTCAATTCACTTCTCAATGGCCACCTTGCCTTCGAGGCGCGCCTTCTCCACGATGGAGATGAAGACGTCTTCCAGCGAGAAGCGGTCTTCGCGCGCGCTGATGACGTGCAGGCCGTTGGCTTCGAGTTGTTGCGTGGTCTGACGGATGGCAACGTCCGGCGCGTCTTCGCTGATGAGGTGAAGACGCTTTCCGAAGAGCGAGACGCGCCAGCTTTCGCCGTTGCGCTTGAGCAGGTCGACGGCGCGTTGCGGCTGGTCCACGATGAACTGAATTAAATGTCCGGACTGGCGTGCCTTGATGCCGCTGGGCGTTCCCTCGGCGACGAGATGGCCTGCGACCATCATGCCCAGGCGGTTGCACTGCTCGGCCTCTTCGAGATAGTGCGTGGTGACGAGGATGGCGGCGCCGCCGTCGGCCAGCCGGTTGATCATCGTCCAGAAGGCGCGGCGGGCAAGCGGATCGACGCCGGAGGTGGGTTCGTCGAGGAAGAGAATGTCGGGCTCGTGCATGATGGCGGCGCCGAAGGCCACGCGCTGCTTCCAGCCGCCGGGCAGGCTGCCGGTGATCTGGTCCTGCTTTCCCTCGAGGCCGGAAAAAGACAGCACCCAGCGGATCTTCTCCTCGCGCTCCGCGTCGGGGACGCCGTAGACGCCGGCGAAGAAGTCGAGGTTCTGGCGGATTGACAGGTCATCGTATAAGGAGAACTTCTGCGACATGTAACCAATGCGCTTGCGCACCGCCTCCGAGCGCAGGTCCTGCTGCGCGCCGGCGAGCTCCATGGTGCCGCTGGTTGGGTCGAGCAGGCCGCAGAGTATTCGGATGGTTGTCGTCTTGCCCGCGCCGTTGGCCCCAAGCAGGCCGTAGACCTCGCCGTTGCGAATCTGCAGGCTGACGTCTTTTACCGCGGTGAACTCGCCAAACTCCTTGACCAGATTGGTTGCNNGGGCGACGAAGGTATTCTCCAGCGTGGGTTGATCGACGTGCATCTCGTCGATGGAGAGTCCGGCGCGGGACAACTCTTCGGTGACTCGCTGCTGCACCTGGTCAGGATCGCGGACGAGCAGGTCGAGGCGATCGCCGAAGCGCTGCACGTCCATGATGTCTTTGCCAGGACCGGCTTCGGCGGAGAGAATTCTCTCCGTCTTGCGCAGGTCCGGCGTGCGCAGCTCGATGCGTTTTGCGTCGAGGCTGTCGCAGAGTTCCTCCGCCGTGCCGATGCGCAGGATCTCGCCTTGGTGCATGAAACCGATGCGATGGCATCGCTCCGCCTCATCGAGGTACGGCGTGGCGACCAGGATGGTGAGGCCCTCCGACGACAGGTGAGCGAGCACGTCCCAGAACTCGCGGCGCGAGACGGGATCGACGCCGGTGGTTGGCTCGTCGAGCAGCAGGATGTGGGGCTGCGGAACCAGCGCGCAGATCAGCGAGAGCTTCTGCCTCATGCCGCCGCTCAACTTTCCGGCGAGGCGGTCGGCGAATCGGTGCATGTCGAACATGCGCAGGTATTGCTGGCCGCGATCGAGGATCGCCTGCGGGTCAATGCGGCGCAGATCGCCGCTGTATCGAATGTTTTCAGCGACCGTGAGGTCGGGATAGAGGCTGAAGCTCTGCGTCAGGTAGCCGGTCTGCGAGCGCATCTCGCGCGCCGGACGGCCAAAGATGTTGGCGACGCCGGAGGTCGCCTCCATCACGCCTGCGAGAATTTGGAAGGTCGTGGTCTTGCCCGCGCCATCCGGGCCGATGAGGCCGAAGATCTCGCGCGGACGGACTTCAAAGTCGATTCCGCGCACGGCTTCGAGCGGTCCATAACGCTTCGTCAGGCTGCGAGCCTCAATGGCTGGCGGCACGGAGCTGCTCTGCGCGGCATCGCGTTGGAGTACGCGGTCTGGAGTCGCGGCAATCACTTATGGCTGACCTTTGGCCAGGTGTCGCCACTGACCAGGACTTCGCCGTCGACGGGCATTCCGGGCTTGGCGAACCCGAAGCCTGCCTTCAACTCCAACTTGATGCCGACCACCTGCTTGATGCGGTCGTCGCGGAAGTAGGTGTTCTCCGGCGTGAAGGTTGCCTGCGGATCGATCCGCGAAACATAGGCGTCGACCGGCTGCTGCGGGTTTGAGTCGAGGTAGACGCGCGCTGGCTGGCCGACCTTGACCTTGCCGATCTCGCCCTCCGGAACAAAGCCGCGCAGATAGACCTTGCTCAGATCCAGCAGCGTGATGACTGCGGTTCCCGCGGGAATGACTTCGCCCGGCTCGGCTGCGCGCGTCACCACGGTTCCGGTGAATGGCGCGCGTATGGTGAGGTCGTTGCGATTGTCATCCGCCTCGGCAAGCTGGGCGCGGGCCTGTTCTGTCTGCGCGGCTGCGCTGGCGACTTCGGCCTGCTGCTCAGCGATCTGGCGTTTCACCAGCGCAACCTGCGACTCGCGGATGTTGGGGTTGGCGAGCATTCCCTGCGCGGTGGTCAGCTCTGCCTGCGCCGCATCGACACGGCGCTTCGTCGCGGCAACCACGGCGGCCTGCTGATCGGCGGTGGTTGCGGCCTGCAGGCCCTGGCGCTCCGAAACTGCGCCGGACTTTGCGAGGCGCGTGTACGCCTCCTTGTCGAACGAGGCGATCTGATAGGCGGCCTGCTGTTGCACCAGGTCGGCCTGCGCGGCGGCCAGCTCGGCCTCGGCCTGATGGACGTGGCCTTCGGTGTCGAACTTCGACTGGCCCACCTGTAACTTGCTCTGGTCCAACTGCTGCTGGAGGACGGCGATCTGCTGGCGCGCGGCTTCACCCTTGGCTTCGGCAGCCGTGAGCGCATCCTGGGCCTGATCCTCGCGCGCGCGAATCTGCGCGTCGTCAAGAATAGCGATCACATCTCCGGCGTTGACGCTGTCGCCCTCGCGCACGCGAACCTCAAGGATGCGGCCGGTGGTCTTGGAGGCAACGGCGGAGTCGTCGCCCTCAATGCGTCCGCTGACGGCGACGATGCTGGCGGGTAGCGCGGGCGTGGAGAAGAAGACGCGCCAGATGACGAGGCCGACAACAATCAGCAGCACGACGCCGCCTGCAATCTTCAACCATCGACGGCGTTGGGTTGCGGCTGCTTCGAGTGCGTCCGGCGTTGCAGGTTCGGCAGTGCCTGGAGCGGCACCCTTGGCGGCGTCTGGCTGCGGCTTCGGCTCGGCCTGCTGCGACAGGCCCAGAGGTGTGGGTTCGGTCATTTACTTGCCCTCGGTTTTACTGCTGGTCTGGTTCGTTTGATGCTTCGCGCGGAAGTCTTCGAGCGGAAGTTTTGAATATAGGAGAGTGAGAAGTCCGCGATGTGGTCCGCGATGCGCTCCACCTGTTCTGGCGTCATCTCGAACTCCGGCCAGATTGCAGTCACCAGAGGGCCGGCCAGCGCGTAAACCATGATCTGCCCCAACAGGCTGATCGCACATAGACGCGTGTTCTCGTCCTCCGCGGGCAGGCCGATCATCCCCCCGATGAGTTCGAGCAGGCGGTGAAACAATGGCTGGCCCGCTTTATTCACAAGCCGCCGGAGCGCCGGCGTTGGCTGCGCCAGCTCATGGGCCATTATCCGGAAGTTCCAGTCTGGCCGGTCCCCATGGAACAGGCTGTGCAGACGGGCGCGGATGACAGCCCGGAGGACCTCTTCCGCGGGCGCATCCTGGTCGATAACGGTCTGCGCCGCCTGGAATTCGGCGATGCGCGCGGATTGGCGCACCACCTCGGTATAGAGACCCAGCTTATCGCCGAAGTGATAGTTGACGGCGGCGACGTTGGCATCGGCCGCGACGCATATCTGGCGGATGGTAGCGGCGCGATAGCCGCGGTCGGCGAAGATGCGCCCCGCAACGTCCAGCAGTTTATCGCGCGTGGGGTCGGCATCCGTTGATTTATGGCGGCGCTCGACGGTCTTCATTTTGAGTTGCGAGCGAGACCTGTTCATTCAAACAATAGTATAAAACAACTGTTTGAATTCGTCAAATGGCCACACCGATGCCTGAACCGGCAGGAGAGATGTTCTCAATTAGAGGTATCGCAGTCCAATAAGACAAATACGGAGATTCTGGCTTCGCCAGAATGACGATTTGATTATTCCGTTTCTACTCAAAAAGGGTAAAAGCCACGGATGGCGAACCTACTCCTTGACGTTGACGCCGAGGGCTTTCATCTTGCGGTAGAGGTGGGAGCGTTCCAGGCCGAGGGCTTCGGCGGCGCGGGTAACATTGCCACTGCATTCATCTAATTTCTTCAGGATGTAGTCGCGTTCGTATGCTTCGCGGGCTTCGAGCAGGGTGGAGAACTCCTCATTGCGGGATGCGAACTTCGCGGAGTCGCGAGCAGCCTCGCGCGAGACCAGCGGAGGAATGTGCTTGCGCTCGATGCGCTGGGCCTTGGGGTTAAGGATGAGCACGCGCTCGACCAGGTTGCGCAGTTCGCGGACGTTGCCGGGCCAGTGGTACTGGCGCAGCGTGTCGAGCGCGTCGGGGTGCATCTCCACATGCGGGCGGCCATACTGCTGGCCAAACTCCTGCAGGAACTCCTTGACCAGCAGCGGAATGTCTTCCTTGCGGTCGCGCAGCGGCGGGACGAAAAAGGGGATGACGTTGAGGCGGTAGAAGAGGTCTTCGCGGAAGTTGCCGCGCGCGATCTCCTCTTCGAGATCCTTGTTGGTGGCGGCGATGACGCGCACATCGACATGGATGGGCTGGGTTGCGCCGACGGGCAGGAAGCTCTGTTCGTCGAGCGCGCGCAGGACGCGGGCCTGCGTCTTGAGGCTCATGTCGCCGACCTCGTCGAGGAAGAGGGTGCCACCGTCGGCTCTCTCAAATGTCCCGCGTTTTTCCAGTGGCGCGCCCAACCCGGTTGAGCCGGCGGGCATGGCCCCGCGTCGGTAGCCGAAGAGCTCGGTCTCGATGTGGTCCTCGGGGATGGCGGCGCAGTTCAGCTCGACGAAGACGCGGTCTTTGCGCAGGCTCTCGGCGTGCATGGCGCGTCCGATGAGTTCTTTTCCCGTTCCACTCTCGCCATAGATGAGAACGCGGCCGTTGGTGGGGGCCATCAGCTTGATCTGCTGGCGCAGGGCCTTCATGGGGACGCTGTTGCCGGTGACGCACGCGCGGAAGCTGAACTGGCGGACGAACTCCTGGTTGTCCACGCGGAGCTGGCGCGCGTTGATGGCGTTCTTGAGCACGATGAGGGTGCGGTCGAGCGAGAGCGGCTTCTCCAGGAAGTCGTATGCGCCGAGCTTGGTGGCGCGCACAGCGGCTTCGATGGTGCCGTGGCCGCTGATGATGACGACCTCGGGCAGGTGCGCGGAGTCCATCTGGCGGATGTCGGCGAGCGCGTCGAGGCCGTCACGGTCGGGCAGCCAGATGTCGAGCAGAACGACATCGTATGGCGCATCGGCGAGCAGAGTGAGGGCTTCGCCGGCGGTGGCGGCGGTGGTGACGAGGTAGCCCTCTTCGCTGAGGATGCCTTCCAGCGAGTCGCGGATTTCGGATTCATCGTCAACGATGAGAACGTGGTTCATAGGCTAGGTCCGAGGTGCAAGGTTCGAGGTTCAAGGTGCGTTGCGGTTTAGGAAGTCGTGGATACGATCGTTGCTATTGAGGTCTCAGGAGATGCTTCGGAATCGGGTTCGGCGGCGGGGCGGAGTTCGATGATGAACTTTGCGCCGGCGGGGTGGTTTTTTTCGGCGCGGATGGTTCCCTGCTGCTCCTGAACGATCTTGGCGGCGATGGCGAGGCCGAGGCCGGTGCCGCGCTGCTTGGTGGAGAAATAGGGGAGGAAGAGGCGCTCGCGCATCTCGTCGGTGAGGCCGGAGCCGGTGTCGGAGACGGTGAGCTCGACCATGCCGCTCGGGAGCAGCGCGGTGGTGATGCGCAGCTCGCGGAGGAGCGATTGCTGCATGGCCTCGGCGGCGTTGTCGATGAGGTTGCCGAGAGCGCGCTTTGTGGCCTCGGGGTCGGCGAGGACGAGTGGGAGAGCGGGCGCGAGGTGCTGGATGAGGCGGATGTTCTGCAGGCGGCCGGCAAAGAGGGCGAGCGAGTTCTCCACGATGGGGTTGAGGTCCGTGGGACGCGGCTGCGCGGTGGGAAACTGCGCCAGCGAGGCGAACTGGTCCACCAGCGAGCGCATGGAATCGACCGCCGAGCTGATGACCTCGCTGGAGCGGCGGATGACGGCGATGGAGGGCGATTCGAGCTGCGCGGAGGCGAGGGTTGCGCCGAGGCGGTCGATGTGGCGATGAATCTGTTCCGCGGAAAGCGAGATGGGCGTCAGCGGGTTCTTGATCTCGTGGGCCACGCGGCGGGCAACCTCCTTCCATGCGGACTGCTTCTGCGCGCGCAGCAGCTCGGTGGCGTTTTCCAGCACCAGGACGTAGCCGTGGTGGATGCGTTCGCTTCCCACTCCGGTCTCGAGCTGCGCGACGGTGGCCATCAGGTACATGGTGCCTCCGCTCTGCACGCCGTTACCGGCGACCGTCATCTCCATCTCGCCGGAGGCTGAGCCCATGCGGTGGCTGCGCTGCAGCAGGTGGTCCAGCGTCTCCATGGCCTCGGCGGGGAAGATGGTTTCGATGGAGCTGCCGATGAACGGTGTCTGGCCGCCGGGATCGAGCATCTCGGTCAGTGCGCGGTTGGCCAGCACCACACAGCGGCTGGTGTCGAGCGTGGCGACACCGTTGGGGATGGTCTCCAGCATGGTCTCCAACTCGCTACTGCGTGCTTCGAGCGTGGCGTTGGCGGTCGAGAGCTGTAGCGTGGAACTCTCGACGGCGTGGCGGCTGTCCTCCAGATCGGAGGCCATGCGGTTGAAGCTGCGCACCAGGTCGCCGAGCTCTTCGGTGGCGCTCTCGCCCACGCGATGCGCGTAGTCTCCAGCGGCGATGGCTTCCATTGCGTCGGCCAACGCCTCCACCGGTTTGGTCACCTGCTTGGAGAGGTGAAGTGCAAGCCAGGTGCAGGCGAAGAGCGCCAGGCTGGTCATCATCATTAGCAGTTGAACATAGAGGGTGCGCACCTGACGACGCTGGGCGTAGGACTTCAAGTAGTCGCCGACGGCGCTTTGAAAACGGGTGACGGTGGCGGAGATGCCGTTCGGCATAGGCAGGCCGACGACCACGATCCCGCCTTGCTTCATGCCGGCGGCGCCGAGTGCGTAGTCGGTGTCGCCCTGCGAGAAGATCGGAAGGTCGCTGCGCTGCGCCGCGGCGAGAATGGCGGCATCGGTGGACTCATTCACCGCGCGAATGTCGCCGGGTTTGTGGACGGACTGCGCGGCAGAACTGCCATCGCCATCCTCATTGCTTATGGTTTGGTCCGAGAGCCAGGGCTTGACCTGGGCCGGGACAGCGGTGCGCTGCGGCAGATGAAAGGCAGCGATGGGATGGCCTTCCCGGTATACGACGGCAAATCCGTTCTGCAGGGTGATCTCATGCTGGTGCAGGACGCGGTCGATGGCGTCCGAGCGGGGCACAAGGGCTTCGTTGACCGGACCGGCCCGGCGCGTGGAGGACCTCGCGGCGCGGTTGCTGGTTGCGCTGCCATCTGGCAACAGGGATGCAGCAATCGATTCGGCTTCAACGCGAGCATTGGCCGAGGTGTACTGGGCCAACTCCAGCACGAGCCGGTTTGAGTCGTAACGAATCTCATCGGGGTTCTGCGAGAACCAGCGTTCGACCGAGCGGTTCATCAGGTCGTAGCTGAAAAGAAACATGAAGACCAGGGGGATCAGCGAGACCAGCACCGCTCCCCACAACATGCGGGTGCGCAGGCGCGTTCCCATGACGCTCTTGCGCTGGTCCGCGTACAGCTTCAGCACGTTGCGAACCAGCAGAACCAGCACTGCGACAAAGATCAGGAAGGCGACAAACGAGAGTCCGACGAAGACCAGCGTCTCGCCAGTTGTGGCGGGGTTGAGAAATCTCAGATTGAAGGCGTTGAGCGCGGTAAAGGCGGCCAACAGCGCCAGCGCAACAGAGCCGAGCGCGATGCTGACGGTCTTCCTCCGGCTTGCGCTTCTGCCCATCGGCACCGGCCCTCCTCGCGGTGAGTCGATTATAGGCGGCGTGCCGCGATCCATGCGGATTGATCCCCTATTCGCCGAACCTTCTCGGCCAGCGGCGCGCGCCATGGATCACAGCGAGGATTTCAATGACTGTCAGGCGAATCCGATAGGCAACAATATAAGGAGTCCCGTTGACGACAAGTTCGCGGGTTCCGCGTCGCCGTCCCGGACGGCCCATCTCAGGAAAGCCGGACAGATTGTTCGTTGCATTGAGCAGGATCACGGCCTGCTGGTCCGCAGCCGGTTCGTTGGATTCCGCGATGTACTCGTGCAGGTCGGCTAGCTGCTCACTGGCCGGCGAGGTCCAGACGACAGGCAGCTTCATGCGCTTTTCTTCTTCTTGGACCACGACGCAACCATCTTCACAACTTCACTGTGGGGAATCACATCTCCCGCATCAGCCGCGCGGATGCCTTCGTCGATCAAGGCAAGGTGGTACTTCTGAAGCGAGAGGTACTGATCGACTGCTTCATTGAGGATGAAGCTGCGGTCTCGCTGCTGGTACTTGGCGGCGGAATCCAGTGCCGCAACTTTTTTTTCGGGGACGCGGAAGGTGAGGGTTTTCAGGTTCATTCCAGAATCATGCCTGAGAATACAAAAGAATACAAGAGAATACGTGAGAATATCTCGCGCTTGACTAGACCAGCTCGGCGACCGGCTGCCATTCGCGCTGCTGCGATTCGGCCACCGGCTTGCATGTGAGCGTGCCATGGAAGGTGTTGACGCCTTCGGCGATGCTTGCGTCCTCGCGGATCGCGCCGATTGCGCCCAGGTTCGCCAGCTTCAGCAGGTAGGGGAAGGTGGCGTTGGTCAGCGCCAGCGTCGATGTGTGGGGAACGGCGGCGGGCATGTTGGTGACGCAGTAGTGGACGACGCCATCGACCAGATACGACGGGTCTGAGTGGGTGGTCGGGCGGGCGGTCTCTACGCATCCTCCCTGGTCGATGGCCACATCCACAATCACCGCGCCCTTCTTCATCTTCCCAACCATGGCGCGCGTGACGAGCCTTGGCGCGGCCGCTCCGGGGATAAGGACGCCACCGATGACCAGATCGGCCGAACGCACGGCGCGTTCAATGTTGTAGCCGTTGGAGGCGAGTGTGTGCAGACGGCCGCCGAAGATGTCGTCCAGCTCGCGCAGGCGGTCCAGGTTGCGATCGATCAGCGTGACGCAAGCTCCCATGCCGAGGGCGATCCGCGCGGCATTGGTGCCGACGATGCCGCCGCCCAGGATCACGACGTTGCCGGGAGGAACGCCGGGAACGCCGCCCAGCAGCACGCCGCGGCCTCCGTGTTCCTTCTCCAGATAGGCCGCGCCCACCTGCACGCTCATGCGGCCGGCGACCTCGCTCATGGGAATCAGCAGCGGAAGCGCTCCGGCCCGGTCACGCACCGTCTCATAGGCGATGCCCGTGACATGGCGGGCCAGCAGTTCGTCGGTGAGGGCGCGCGCCGGCGCCAGGTGCAGGTAGGTAAAGATCGACAGTCCTTCGCGGAAGTGCCGGTACTCCTGCTCGATGGGCTCCTTGACCTTGACCACCATCTCGGCCAGCCGCCATACGTCGTGGGCGGAGCCGACGATCTCTGCCCCGGCGGACTGGAAGTCGTCGTCGGGCATGGCGCAGAGTTCGCCCGCGTTATGCTCCACCAGAACGGTATGCCCAGCCGCCACAAGCGCGTGGACGCCCGCCGGAGTGACGCCGACACGGCTCTCGTGGTCCTTCAATTCCTTCGGTACGCCAATAATCATGCTTCCAACGGTATCAAATACTCATGACTTGTGATCTCGCTAATCGTCTGCTTGTCAGCGGCGGATTAGTTTATAGTCCTTGGTGGCCTGTCTTCTGGACAAAGTGGTTCCACTATTGATACCATTTTCGACATGGCTTCTTCGTCGAAGATCCTCGATCGAATGCGCCGAGAGCCGACGAGTGTGAGGTTCTCCGATCTGCTGAAAGTCTGCGAGGAGTCTTTCGGCAAGCCGAGACAATCCGCCGGCAGTCACGTCATCTTCAAGACACCATGGCCTGGCGATCCGCGCGTAAATATCCAGAACGACAAGGGCAGGGCAAAGGCCTATCAGGTCAGGCAGGTGCTGCTGGCCATCGATCGGTTGAAGGAGGAGAAGAGATGAGCGTCGACCACTACACCTATCGCGTCACCTGGTCGCAGGAAGATGGAGAGTACCTGGGGCTGTGCATTGAACTTCCCTCGCTCTCATGGTTGGCTGCTACGCCGCTCAAGGCGTTGTCGGGCATCCGCCAGGTTGCCTCCGAAGCGGTTGCGGATATGCAATCGAATGGCGAGCCTGTCCCCATGCCACTGGCCGAGAAGCACTACAGCGGTGAGTTTCGCGTTCGAATCCCTCCGCAGGTCCACCGCTCACTGGCCATGCAGGCCGCGGATCAGGGCGTGAGTTTGAACCGTCTGGCAAGCGCAAAGCTGGCTGGTTCATAACACAGCACGCAAGAGGCACCTGTATTTATCAGCTCGAAGTCAAGAGATGGCTGGTTCATCATCGGTTCCCGGCTGAGGGCGGGTGGGAAGTAAATGTTGACGTCGACGCCATGGAGCGTGGAGACAAGGGGCAACAGCCCTCTGCGCCAAGCCGTACAATAGGAATTGATACGTTTTTTTCAGGAATGAATTAGCCAAATGTCTTTAGACGGTTATCAAATGCGGTACTCGCGCATCCACAACATGCGCTCGTTGTTCAGCCTTTTTTCCAATGACCTGGCCATCGACCTGGGGACGGCCAACACGCTTGTCTTCGCGCAGGGCAAGGGCATCGTGGTCAACGAGCCCTCCATCATCGCGGTCAACACCAATACAAATGAAGTCGAGGCGGTGGGCAAGGAGGCCAAGGAGATGCTCGGCCGCACGCCGGGCAACATCGTCGCCATCAAGCCCATGAAGGACGGCGTCATCGCCGACTTCCGCCACACCGAGAAGATGCTGAACTACTTCATCATGAAGGCGCACAACAACCGCAAGCGCATGGTGCATCCGCGCATTGTGATTGGCGTGCCGTCGGAGATCACTCAAGTGGAGAAGCGCGCGGTCATGGACTCCGCCTACCGCGCCAAGGCGAGCGAGGTGCATCTGGTCGAGCAGGCGATGGTGGCGGCCATTGGCGCAGGGCTGCCCATCACCGAGCCGGGCGGCAACATGGTGATCGATATCGGCGGCGGGACCACGGACATCGCCGTGATCTCGCTCTCCGGCATCGTCTACTCGAAGTCGGTGCGCATGGCCGGCAACCAGATGGACGAGGCCGTGGTGACCTACCTGAAGCGCAAGTACAACCTGCTGATCGGCGAGCGCACCGCCGAGCAGATCAAGATGGTGCTGGGCTCGGCCTACCCGCTGGACAAGCCGCTGACAATGGAGATCAAGGGGCGCAACCTGATCGAGGGCGTGCCCAAGACGATTACCATCGAGGACTCGGAGATTCGCGAGGCGCTGTCGGAGTGCATCTCGACCATCATCAACGCCATTCGCGTGGCACTGGAACGCACCCCGCCGGAGCTCTCGGCCGACATCTCCGACCGCGGCATCGTGCTCACCGGCGGCGGCGCGCTGATCAAAAATCTCGACAAACGCATCCGCGAAGAGACCGGCCTGCCAGTCTCGATCGCAGACGACCCGCTGGCCTCGGTCGTGCTGGGCACCGGCAAGATGCTCTCCGACTTCAAGCTGCTGCGCAAGATCTCGATCGACTGATCTGACGCGCCTGCTTGAAAAAAGCGCCGCACAGGATGGGTTGAGTGGCGATTGCAGCCTCGCCGGTGGTAGCATAGTTAGTAGAAGCAGTTAGACAGGGTTGAGACCGGGGATTTGACTCCCCGCGTGCCTGTCCCCTTCACTTCCCGGAATGGTTTACTGCCGGGACGCCAGATTCGGCCGGATGTCCCCGTATGGCGAGTGAAGGTTGCTGCAATTCAGGATTGGAGTTTCATCATGGCAGCCAAATGTGATCTCTGCGGCAAAGGTCCGCAGTTCGGCAACAACGTCTCCCACGCCAACAACACCACCCGGCGGCGCTGGAACGTGAACCTTCACCCGGTGAAGGCAACGATTGCGGGCGCAAGCAAGCGCATCCGCGTATGCAGCGGATGCATCAAGACGGGCAAGGTCGTCAAAGGCTAAGCACGCAAATCTTTCCAGCTTCACAACGCCTCAGTCGGCTGCATCGCGACTGGGGCTTTTCGTGTGTGTGCGGCAATTCACTTCTTCTCGAAAGCGAGCGAGGCGCTGTTGATGCAGTAGCGCAGGCCGGTGGGCTGCGGACCGTCGGTGAAGACGTGACCCAGATGAGCGCCGCAGGTGGAGCAGGTGACCTCGATGCGCCGCCTTCCCAGCGACAGGTCCTCATGCTCCTCGATGGCGTCGGGCGACTGGGGCAGCCAGAAGCTGGGCCAGCCGCAGCCCGAATCGAACTTGGTGCCGGAGGCGAACAGCGGCGCATGG
>PLOT01000091.1 GCA_003142215.1 Granulicella sp.
TGCATCTGTTGCGAGTATGCAAGTTGCGCGCGTGACTCGCAAGGGCGTTCCCGGTCAGTTCATCAAATACTCGTGGATATCGTGTACCAAACGAGGTTCACCCTGCAATGAGCTGTGGATTTCGTTGGATGGGGGAAGAGGACAAGCAACAGCAAGTAAGCAATACAGAGATTCTGGCTTCGCCAGAATGACGACTTCAGAGGGCTTCGCCAGAATGACGGTTCTCAATGAGTACCCGTTGAGAATGACGACTTCGGGGAGGGTGGCGACACTTGCTGAAAATTCACTATTGACAGATTATGGTTGGTGGCGCAAACTGGTTTGTGTAAATGCAATCCGGCCCGGAGGGGATGAAGATGGACCAGATCGAAAAGTTAGTGCAACGGCCACTGCTCTATAACAACGTCGATGGTGTGGTGGAACTGGGCCTCGGCTTAATGTTCCTGGGTACCGCGCTGTTCCAGTGGCTGCCCATCCAATCTTCCTGGTGGCATCGATATAGATCGTCCCTTTGCTTCCTGCTGTTGTTCGCGGTGATCCACTACGGCGTCAAGGCGATCAAGACGCACATCACCTATCCGCGCACCGGGTTCGTGGAGTACCGCAAACTGAAGAGCGCGTGGTTGTCTGTACTGGTGTTCATTTGCGCTATAGCACTGCTAGCCACATGTGGCGCCCGCTTCGCTGCCCGGTCGCACTGGGATATCGACGGTTCACACTGGGGCATGACGACGCCTGTCGCTCTCATTGGGTTGGTTATTGTAGTGTTCTACGTTTTGCATATCGCCAGGGCGGTGCGTTGGAAGTGGGCCGTGGCTGCGGCATTGGTGATCTGCTCCGTCGCGATTGCCATGCTTCCAGCGGGCGTGGTCGGAGAAGTAGGGGGGGGCACATCAGCCATCGCCACGCTTTCCGAAAGAAGCTTTGGAGCATGGCTGCTTACCATCACGCTTTACGGCGCGATTTTTCTGCTCTCCGGCGGAATCAGCTTCGTGCTCTATCTGCGTCATACGCAACCGGCGGCGGAGACGGTGGAATGAACCTGAAGACACGCAGGATTGCGGAGATTGACCGCGTGATTCACGAGCCGGGGCGGCTGATGCTGGTGGCGCTGCTCTCTGCCGTCGAGCAGGCTGACTTTCTCTATCTGCAACACGAGACGGAGATGAACAAGGGAACGCTGTCGAGCCATCTCTCGCGGCTGGAGGAGGCGAAATACATTGAGGTGGTGAAGACCTATCGGGGGAAGATTCCGCAGACGCTGCTGAGTCTGACGGCGGATGGGCGGCAGGCGTTTCAACAGTACCGGCGCAGGATGAAAGAGGCGCTGTAGGAACGCTGGGCACTATTGCAGTTGCAGAGACAAGGCTGCGGCTATAGACTAAGTCCACTGAACTAAGTCTACGGGAGCTGGATCAATGGAGACGGTAAATATACATGAGGCGAAGACGCAGCTTTCGCGGTTGGTGAAGAAAGCAGCGGAGGGAGAGCCATTCGTGATTGCAAAGGCGGGAAGGCCATTGGTGAAGGTGACGGCCCTGGTTGCGCCGGAGGCGAAGCCGGTAAAGCGGGTTGGATTTCTTGCTGGGCAGATTACTGTGCCGGATGTGGATGTCTGGCGCGAGATGGACAAAGAGATTGAGAAGATGTTTTACGGCGACGACCAATGAAGCTGCTGCTGGATACGCATCTGCTGGTGTGGACTGCAGGAATGGCAAGCGCTGTACCGAGCCGATCCATGTCGGCCAAGGCGTTAGCGCTGATCAACGATGAAGAGAACCTATTGCACTTCAGTCCGGTAAGCGTGTGGGAGGTCGCGATCAAGAACGCCCAGGGAAGGGCAGAGTTTCTGGTCGATCCGCATCTCTTCCGGAGGGCCCTGCTGGATAACGGGTATATCGAGATTGCAATCACCAGCGAGCATACGGCTGGAGTGGCGAACCTGCCTGGGCATCATAAGGACCCGTTCGATCAGTTGCTGATTGCGCAGACGACGGTTGAAGGCATGATGCTGCTGACGAATGATGAGACAATGGCGCGGTATCCGGGGCCTATTCAGAAGGTGTAACGGCTTTATAGAACTCGCTGCGTTTGCGGCTGTAGAGGACGTAGATGACGAGGCCGATGGCGAGCCAGATGAAGAAGCGGAGCCAGGTCTTGGCGGGCAGGCCGGCCATCAGCAGAATGCAGAAGAAGACGCTGAGGATGGGGATGATGGGGCCGAAGGGGACGCGGAATCCGCGGTGTCGCGAGGGGTCTTTGTAGCGCAGGACGACGACTCCGGCGGAGACAAGGACGAAGGCGAAGAGGGTGCCGATGTTCGACATCTCGGCGAAGGTGCCTACGTCGAAGAGGCCGGAGGGGATGGCGACCAGGAAGCCCGCGACCACAGTGGCGAAGGCGGGCGTGCGGAAGCGCGGATGGACGCGGCTGAAGACGTCGGGAAGCAGGCGGTCGCGCGACATGGAGAACCAGACGCGGGCCTGGCCGAGTTGAAAGACTAATATTGACGAGACCATTCCGACCAGCGCGCCGAGAAGTACGGCGAGGTGGACGAAGTGCAGCCTGTGACCTCCCGGCAGCAGAGAGACGCGGCGGAGTGCGTTGACGACTGGAGCGCCGTCGCCCGCGACCGAGCGCCAGGGGACGATTCCGGTGAGGACTACGGCGACGCCGACGTAGAGGATGGTGCAGACGATGAGCGTGGCGAGGATTCCGATGGGCACGTCGCGGCGCGGGTTCTTGCACTCCTCGCTGGCAGTGGAGACGGAGTCGAATCCAATGTAGGTGAAGAAGATGATGGAGCCGCCGGCGAGGACTCCGGTCCATCCGTTGGGCGAGAAGGGGTGGTAGTTCGAAGGATGGATGAAGCTGGCGCCGAAGCCGATGAAGAGCAGGATGGCTGCGATTTTAATCAGCACCATGATGTTGTTGGTGCGCGCGGATTCGCGGATGCCGCGGACCAGAACGACAGTGAGCAGAAGGACGACGAGGAAGGCGGGAATGTCGAAGCCGGCGTGCCATCCGGGGGCGTAGATGGTGTTGCCGGCGAGGTCCTGCAGGCCGAGCGGAAGGTAGGCTGGCGAGAGCCACTTGGGGGAGAGATGGAGGCCGAGCCAGTCGAGCAGATCGACGATGTGCGCGGCAAAGCCTACGCTGACGCTCATGTTGGAGAAGGCGTATTCGAGGATGAGGTCCCAGCCGATGATCCATGCGATGAGCTCGCCCATGGTGGCGTAGGTGTAGGTGTAGGCGGAGCCGGCGATGGGAATCATGCTGGCCAGCTCGGCGTAGCAGAGGCCGGTGAGCGCGCATACGATGGCGACAAGGATGAGCGAGAGCGCGATGGCTGGGCCCGCGCCGGGGCGGCCCGCGACGGCACCGTTGGTGTGGTGCAACAGGCCGAGGATGAGATCGACGACGGGCGAGTCTGCCCACTTGGCGAGCGCGGCGGGATTGCCGCCGATGGCGACGCCGATGACGGTGAAGATTCCCGAGCCGATGACCGCGCCGATGCCGAGCGCGGTGAGCGACACCGGGCCGAGTGACTTGCGCAGGGCGCGATCGGGCCGTTCTGAATCGGCGATCAGCTTGTCGATAGACTTAGTAGCGAAAAGCTGGGTTTTGGTGGCGAAGATTTGCCTGAGCAGAGGCGAACTCCTGAATAGCGTGCGGCCAGCAGTGCAGAACCATTCCGAAATGAGGCGGCGCTGCCGCGAAGAGTGTGTGTCTGGCTCCCACCCATTCCGCAACGTGCGCTGAATGGATGGGGCACCCTGCGCGCAGTTGAGCCCCATCCAATCCGCAAAGTGCGCTGAATGGATGGGGCACCCGAGTCTCAGAGTTGCGAAGAAGCGTTAGCGCTTGGTCTTGCCGCGCGCTGCCTTCTTGACCTTGGCCTTGTTCTCTCCGCGCGCGCCGGTGCGTGGGCCCTTGGGCGGAGCGGCCTTGCGTGCAGCGCGCTTGATCTTCTTGCGCTCGACTTTATCGGTGATGCTGGATGTGTCTGCCATGAGTGGTGTGTGCTTTCCTGAAGATAGGTTCGGGGCGATGAACTCCAGACGATGCGGCTAGAGAGCTTCGAGCTGGGCGAACTTTTCGACCAGCTTTTTTACGCCGTGCTGTTGAAATTGTACTGTAATCCTAGCGTCGTCCCCATCTCCCTCGCGGCGAAAGACGGTGCCGACGCCGTATTTGGGATGACGGACACGCGATCCCTGGCGCAGGCCGGTCTTTCCGGTGGGGACGGGAAGATCAATTTTGGGGCGCGTGAAGTTCTGGCCAGTTGGAATCTTTTGGCCGCGGGCGGCGAAGAAGCTGGCGATGTTGTCGATGGAGTTGCCGGTGGCGGCGGAACGCGCGATGGGACGCGAGCCAGGAGCGATGCGCGTGGTGGAGAACCTGGTTGCGGCGGCGCGTGGGCTTGTGCTGCCTGAGGCTGTCTGGTCTTCGTCCTCGTAGCTGTAGTGGGGCTCGACAGCATCGGCGGCGTTTTTTTCGGCGTGACCGAAGCGATTGCGCTGCGGGTAGGGCGTGGAGTAGACGGAGCCGGAGAACTGCGAGGTGGAGAACTGCGGTTGGGCGGCGGGGCTGCCGAGGTCTTCGATGAGGCGCGCGGGAACCTCTTCGAGAAAGCGCGAGGGGATGCTGGCGTCGGGCATCTCGGACCCGTAGCGGCGGCGGTAGCGGGCGCGCGTGAGGACGAGCGTGTCCATGGCGCGGGTCATGCCGACGTAGCAGAGACGGCGTTCTTCTTCGAGGCCGGTGGGATCGAGCAGCGAGCGCGAGTTGGGGAAGAGACCTTCTTCCAACCCAGTGAGAAACACAAGGGGAAACTCGAGGCCCTTGGCGGCGTGCAGGGTCATCAGGGTGACGCGGGCGTCGGAGCTGTAGGAATCGGTGTCGGAGACGAGGGCGGCGTGGTCGAGGAAGTCGGAGAGGGATTCGCCGCGCTCTTCGGCGTCCTGCGCGGCGTTGGCCAGTTCGCGGAGGTTCTCGATGCGAGAGAAGGACTCGGGTGTCGCCTCGTCTTCGAGGGCGCGGATGTAACCGCTGCGGTCGTTGAGGAACTTGATGAGTTCGGGGAGGGTTGCGGGGTCGCCGGGAGCGCGGAAGGGTTCGTCGCTGGCGGCTTCGCGCTCATCGGCCATGATGCGTTCTGCGGCGCGGTCTGGGGTAATGTTTGCTGAGCGCTTCAGGACAACTGGCGCGAAGGGATTGTAGGCGGCGGAGTGGATTTTGTTCGTGGAGTCGATTGCGTGAGCGGCGCTCTCGGCTGCAATCGCGGAGATCTCTTCGCTTGGATTTAAGTCGAAGCCGAAGTTGAAGCTGGTGTCGGGGGGGGATGCATCATTTGTAGCTGATTCGGTTGCAAATTCTTCGTGGTTGAAGTCTGTGGCTGTGCCTGAGGTAGAAAATGCGGGGGTCCCTCCACTCCGCTGCGCTCCGGTCGGGATGACGGAAGTTTGGGACGCTCCGGTCGGGATGACGGAAGTTTGGGACGCTCCGGTCGGGATGACGGCGGCAGAGAGATTGGTGGATTTTAAATACTCGGGCGAGCCTTCTTCAGGCGCGAGGTCGGCGGCGAGTTTGGAAGCGAAGTTGGGGCCGAGCATGGCACGGGCGTCTTCGATGAGGCGGCGGAAGTTGGCCAGCGCTGCGAGCGCGCGCGCGGGCAGGAGTTGGTCTTCGGCGGCGCGGGCGATGGCGTCCCACGAGCTGATGCCGGTGGTGAGCGCGATGCGCTCGATGACCTCCATCGTCGTCTTGCCGATGCCGCGCGGGGGTGAGTTGACGACGCGGGCGAGGGCGATGGAGTCGTGCGGGTTGAGGACGAGCTTCATGTAGCTGAGAATGTCTTTTACTTCGGCGCGGTCGTAGAAGGAGAAGCCGCCGACCATGTGGTATTGAATTTGATAGCGGCGCAGGGCCTCTTCGACCAGGCGCGACTGCGCGTTGGTGCGGTAGAGGACGGCGCAACGGGGGGCGTTTTCACTGGGGCTGCTGTCTGCGGCGCGGAGGTACTGCTGGATGCGGTCGGCGATGAAGAGGGCTTCGTTCTCGCCGTCTGGGGCCTCGTAGAAGCCGATCATGGAGCCGCCCTCGCGCGTGGTGAAGAGGGTCTTGCCCTTGCGCAGGGTGTTGTTGGCGACGACGGCGGAAGCGCCTTCGAGGATGATCTGGGTGGAGCGGTAGTTCTGTTCGAGGCGAATGGTGCGGACGTTGGGGAAGTCTTTTTCGAACTCAAGGATGTTCTTGATGTCGGCGCCGCGCCAACTGTAGATGGACTGGTCCTCGTCGCCGACGACGCAGACGTTGCGACTGGTGCCGGCGAGAAGCTTCATCAGTTCGTACTGCGGGCGGTTGGTGTCCTGGTACTCGTCGATGAGGATGTATTTGTAACGGCGGTTATACCGTTCGCGGACCTCGGGGACGGCCTTGAGCAGGCGCACGGCTTCGAGCAGAAGGTCGTCGAAGTCGAGCGCGTTGGCCTTAAGAAGCTCCTTGCGATAGATCTCGAAGATGTGCGCGATCTTCTCTTCCATGGGATTGGTCGAAGCAAGGAAATATTCTTGCGGGTCGATGCTGTGGCTCTTGGCCCAGGAGATTTTGCCAAGGGCGACGGAGGGCTTTAGCTGTTTGTTATCGAGGCCGAGGCGCTTGAGGGCGGTCTTGACGACGGCCTGCTGGTCGACTTCGTCGTAGATGGCGAAGTT
>PLOT01000170.1 GCA_003142215.1 Granulicella sp.
CCCATCTTGTAGCCGAGCGCCTGGGCGGGCCATGCGATGTAGCGATCCACTTCGGACTGGATGTTGGTCTCGTCCAGGCCGGAGTGGTCGTGGAAGTAGTCCACCATCTGCTGGCGGGTCCAGTGCTGGGAGTGGACGCCGGTGTCTACGACCAGGCGGATGGCTCGCCACATGTCGGCTTCCAGACGGCCGTAGTCTGAGTAGGGGTCCTGATAGAAGCCGATCTCCTTGCCCAGGCGCTCGCTGTAGAGCGCCCAGCCCTCGGTGTAGGCGGTGTAGTAGGACTGCTGGCGGAAGGCGGGCAGGCCGGGCAACTCCTGCTGGATGGAGATCTGCAGGTGGTGGCCGGGGATGCCTTCGTGGTAGGCGACGGCCTCGACTCCGGCCAGCGAGCGGTCGGCGAAGTGGTAGGTGTTGACATCGACGTTGCCGGGACGGCGGCCATCGGGCGTGCCCTGATCGTAGAAGGCCTGGGGCTGATTGGGGGCCATGTAGTCGGGCATGGCGACGACTTCGAGCCTGGCCTTGGGCAGGGTGCCGAATAGCTCAGGCAGGCGGGGCTGCATCTGCGCGATGTAGTGACGATATGCGTCGAGCAGAGCGTTGGCGGAGGTGGGGTGGAGCTTGGGGTCAGCCTTGAGCGCGGCGTTGAAGGACTTCTGATCGCTGAAGCCCAGCTTCTGCACGATGGCTAACATATCAGCCTGATCGCGGGCGACCTCGGCGAGGCCGATCTGGTGGATCTCCGCGGCGGATTTATTCAACGTAGTGCTCTGGCGGATGCGGAAGGCATAGTAGGCGTCACCGTCGGGCAGCGCCGAGATGCCGGGGTCGGTGCGGCAGTTGGGGATGTAGGCGACGGAGAGGAACTTGGCGAAGCGCTGGTAGGAGGGAAGGACCTGGGTGGAGATGGCGTCGAGGAGGTCCTCGGTGATGCGCTTGCGGTCTGCGGGGCTGACGGATGCGGGAAATGATTTGAGCGGGAGTGCAAAGGGGCTGTCGGCGGCCTTCTGGGCGGCGATGGCCTGGGTCTCGGCGAAGGCCTTCTGCATGAGGAACCGCGGCGGAGTGCGGTGGTCGTCGAGGCCGGACTGCAGGTTGGTCATCGTCTGCGAGAAGGCGGCGGGGACTTTGGCGAGGCGGGCGATGTAGTGGTCGTAGTCGGCGGCGTTGTCGAAGGAGGTGTGGGCGGCGAGCTGGGGCAGGTCGAGCTGTAGTCCCTCGTACTGGTTGACGGGCATCTCCCATTCCTTGAACTGCGCGGCCTCCTGGTCCTCGATGAGCGAGCGGAGCATGAGCTCGGCGGAGAGCTGCTGTTGATGCGGCAGGCCGGTGGTGTCGATGACGGAGAGGCGCTGGATGTAGGCGCGGCCGCGGGCCAGCGAGTCGTTGGTGGCGCGGGGCGAGTAGTCGGTGAGCTGGTCGTCGTAGCGCTTGTCGCCGAGGGCGGTGGCGTACTCCGGCTCGTGGCGGAGCTTGTCCTGCCAGATCTCGTCGAAGAGGCGGGAGAGATCGCGGCTGCGGGCGGCGATGTCCTGCGAGAGGCTGTCGGCGGGAACGGCGGCGGGGGTGGGCGCGGGTGCGGCGCGGAGTTGGGCGTGGAGTGGGGTTGCTGCTGTGGCAGAAAGCAGAAGGACGATGCAGAGCTTCTTCATGGGACTTCGACACCTCGGGCGAAAGTGCGCCTGTATCGAGTGTATCGAGGTTGAAAAAAAGATTCTGCGGAGGGAGCTATCCAGCGCGTGATTCGCTGGAGACGGAGCCTGCGTCCAACATGCGGTAGAGGGTGGAGCGGCTGATGCCGAGCAGTTCGGCGGCGCGCAGCTTGTTTCCGCCGCAGCGGGTGAGAACGTCGAGGACGTGCTGCTGGATGACGTCGTGCAGACGCTCGATGTGGATGGCGGGTGGCCGGACGGGGCTGGCGGAGGCTGGTTCGACCAGCGCAAGCATGTGGCGCGGCTCAACGACAGCGCCCTCGGCGAGCGCGGCGGCCTGGGCGACAACGCGCTCCAGCTCACGGAGATTGTTTGGCCAGAGGCGCTCCTGGAGCTGGATCAGGGTGGATTGGGCGAGCAGCTTTGGGGCCTGGCCCGTCTCGTCGGCGATCCGGCGCAGAAGCCAGGCGGCGAGGATGGGAATGTCCTCGACGCGCTGACGCAGCGGCGGGACCAGGATTTCTACCGCGGAGAGGCGGGCGTAGAGGTCCTGGCGGAACTGGCCGATGGCGGCCAGAACGCGCAGGTCTCGATCGGATGAGGCGAGGATGCGGGTGTCAATCCGTGCCGGTTCGCCGCGGCGGAAATCGCTGCGGCTGGCCGACTGTTGCGGGACGTTGCGGCGCTCCTCGCAGGCACGGACGAAGCGGAAGAGAGCGGCCTGCAGGGTGAAGGGAAGCTCTCCGACGCTGTCCAGGTAGAGGGTGCCACCGTGTGCGGACGCGAGCAGCGAAGCGGCGGATGGCGAGGATGAGGGGCGTGAGGACTCGCCTTTGGCGATGGATTCGGCAAGTGCGCTGGCATCGGCAACGATGAATGGGCCGTCGGCGCCGGGCGAGAGGGCGTGGATGGCGCGCGCGACGAGCTGCTTGCCGGAACCGGTCTCGCCGCGGATCAGGGCGGTGTGGAAGTAGGGAGCAATGCGCTGGACCTGCGAGCGCAGGCGGCGGATGGCCACGCTGTCGCCCATCAGCACCGGGTCGCGCTGGCCGTTGCGCGAGGAGGAGGCGAGCGCGGGGACTGAAGAATCCCGATTCTGCGACTCGGAGTGAGGTTGCCGCAAAGAACCTGCGGAGATGAAGTGGCTGCTCGACATAACTTACACACCTCATCGGCACAAAACGCTTTGAGGTGAGTGGGAAGGAAGGAAAAGGGAGGGGAAACAGAGTGCAAGCAGATGCGGGTCCGCGGTTAGAGATTTTTAACCGGGCGCAGATCTTCCGGGGCGGTAAATCCACCGCCGAAGACGGTTCTTCCACTTGGTCCGGGGGATGGCCTGAGCGGGGGCTAAAGCATTTTCACCAATGGTGTAGANNTCAGGGTCAGAATGACAATCCTTATTCCTCTATAGCAATAGTGGAAATGCTCTAGGCGGCCGCGGTGGCGCAGTAGGTGTCGAAGGCGCGGGTGAGCTCCTGGGCGATGGCGGGCGCCGTGGAGGTTTCGATGGCGGATCGTTGCATCAGGTAGACGAGCTGGCCGTCGCGCAGGATGGCGATGGCGGGCGAGCTGGGCGGATTGCCCGCCAGGTAGTCGCGGGCGCGCCCTGTGGCCTCGGCGTCCTGCCCGGCGAAGACGGTGACGGCCTGGTCTGGCCTGGTTGCGTGCTGCAGGGCCAGACGCACGGCGGGACGCATCTTTCCGGCGGCGCATCCGCAGATGCTGTTGACCACCAGCAGGGTGGTTCCGGGCTTGGCCAGCGCGGCGTCCACATCGACGGCGGTGCGGGCCTCCTTGACGCCGGCGCGGGAGAGCTCTTCGCGCATTGGAATCAGCATGATCTCTGGGTACATAAGTCTCCTCCGAAGGAAGCGGGCCTGGTGGCGGGTTGTCCTTGCCCCTGTAGTTAGATGATCTGGGTGGAGTGACGGATGCAACGATCTGCCGGTAGGGGGTCAATTTGATGGGAAAGACGGAACTTACCGATAACCGGACATTGCAGGCAGTACGATGGATCTCTTCCGGCTAAACTTTAGTCACCCGCGTTCTCAACTACGGAATCGAGATGCAGCCTGCCTCTCTGTGAGGAATAGGTAAGCTTCCACACTCCACTCAGTGTGGTCAGCGTCACAACACTAATTGCACCTCTCCTTTGATAACTCCCTCGATAGTCAGCGGTCGATAAGGGATGTTGTTTTTCGGGCTGGCGGAAAAAACTGTGGCTTCGGCGATTTTCGCGACCAAGGAGGAAAAGATAGAGGATGCTTGCTGATTCAAGTTGGGAATTCTTAAGTACTGGCTTCGCAGACCTCAGTAGATCATTCATGGCATCGAGGCTGTTGGGGAGGTTCGGAGAAGGTTGTTCTACTAATCCTTCTCCAGACTCAATCGACCATATGGGAGATTCGCTAGTAGCCTTGATAATGGCGGCGGTTCCTGAGTAATCAACATTTACGGCCGCGTGAAAGCGGAGAACTTTAGCATTTGGGAGCCAGGGCACGTCGAGTGCTTCGCACCATTGGAACACCGGACGTTCGTCAGGAAACAAGCGGATTACCTCCGGGGATGATCCGATTGCAGTCTCATTAGCTGTGCATGGTCGAACCAACCATGTTGTTTTGGAGTGATCTTCAGGAGTCGCTAAAGATGGTTTAGTAGAATCTTGTCCTGACGCGTGTATGGCGCTGAAGACGATTGCTAACGGAATGATCCAGAGATTTCGCATAGCACTATCCATCCTCACACATAATCCTCAGATCGCACGTTGCGCATCTCAGTATAGACACCGCCAGTCGTGATGAAGTTCCAAGGGGTCATATTCTCTGAAAACGGGGTTATCGGTAACATCGGTCGCACCGGAGTTCAAACGGATTTACCAGCGATCTGTTATTTGGCTGGATGCAACCGGCGAGTTGCTCTACTCTGAAGGCGTGACGATTCTGGAAAATGTTGAGTTGGCGCAGTACACCACGCTGGGCGTGGGCGGGTCGGCGCGCTGGTTTGTGGAGACGGGCGACGAGGAGGAGATGCTTGCGGCGGTGCGTTTTGCGCGGGCCGAGGGCGTGCAGTGCTTCGTCCTGGGCGGCGGCAGCAACCTGCTGGTGAGCGACGAGGGATTCAATGGAGTTGTCCTCCGCATCGCCAATGACACGTTGGCCGTACACGCGCTCAAGGATTCCGCAGCTGTCCTAGTGGAAGCCGACGCCGGAGTCGAGTGGGATGCCGTCGTTCGCGCCGCGGTCGAGAAGAACGCCGCTGGCATCGAATGCCTCGCCGGAATTCCGGGCAGCGTCGGAGGAACGCCCGTCCAGAACGTTGGCGCCTACGGGCAGGAGGTCGCAAGCGCAATCTACCAGGTCCACGCCATCGATCTTGAGGCGGAGCGGAGGGTGCGTTTCTCTCAGGAGGAATGCGGCTTTGCCTACCGCAGAAGTATCTTCAATACGACCCGCAAGGGACGCTACGTCATCACGCACGTGCAGTATCACCTGAACATCGGCCAGCGGCCTCACATCGAGTATCGCGACGTGAAGACTTACTTCGAGCAGCACGGAGTTGCAAGGCCGACGCTGGCCGAGACGGCGGCGGCGGTGCGGGAGATTCGCGCGCGCAAAGGGATGCTGCTGGTTGCCGACGACGCGGACTCGCGCAGCGCGGGATCGTTCTTCAAGAACCCGGTGGTCGCGGTGGATGAGTTGGCGCGGCTGGCCGCGATTGCAGGCTGTCGGGTTGCGGATGTTCCTCAGTTTCCGGCTGGCTGGGGCTACGAGCCGGAGGATTGCATGGTGAAGCTGTCGGCGGCGTGGCTGATCGAGCTTGCGGGGTTCAGCAAGGGATTTGCCATGGGGCGGGCGGGGCTGTCGACCAAGCATGTGCTGGCGATTGTGAACCGCGGAGGAGCGACGGCGGCGGAGATTGTCGCGCTGCGGGACGCGGTGATCGAAGGCGTGCGGGCGCGGACGGCGGTGCGGCTGGAGCAGGAGCCGGTACTGCTGGGATTTGCGGGCTGAGGGGATGGGAGGGGAGCCGAAATCCCACCCATCCCGCGAAGAACGCGCGATGGATGGGGCACCCAGATGTAGTCCGCGACTGTGGTCCACGACAAAGAACAGACAAAGGCGAAATGCGGGGGTCCCTCCACTGCGAGCTACGCGCTCCGGTCGGGATGACGGAGGGTATGGGTAGGTCGGGATGACGGAGGGTAGGGGTAGGTCGGGATGACGGAGTTTATGGAGATGCGCGGCGGTTGGTTGGGAAGATTCCGCCTCATGCGATAGGCTAAAGGCAAGACAATGAGCGCGACCCATCAACTACGATGCACAACCTGCGGCGCAAGGATTGCGGGAGACGCTGTTCGCAGCGATTTTCGCTGCCCGGATTGCAATGGGCTGTATGAGGTGATCTATCCCTGGAGCCAGGGATGGAGCGCGGAGAAGACGGCTAGCGCCGAGGTACGGCTGCCGAATCCGGGCGGGATGCGCCATCTGTGGCAGGAGCGCAAGACCTCAACGATGCCGGTGGACCAGAGCGGGGTGTGGCGCTTCCGCGAGCTGCTGCCGATTGTGCGCGACGTGGAGCGCGTGGTGACGCTGCGCGAGGGCAACACGCCGCTCTACGAGATGCCTCGCTCGGCGGAGCTGGCCGGCGTGGACTGGCTGCTGGCCAAGCACCAGGGGATGAACCCCACCGGCTCGTTCAAGGACACGGGAATGACGGCGGCTCTGTCGGTTGCGGTGGAGCGCGGATTCCAGTGGGTGGCCTGCGCGTCGACCGGAAACACTTCGGCGGCGATGGCGGCGTATGCGGCGCGCGCCGGACTGCGATGCATTGTGTTTATTCCCGAGGGCAAGATCGCCTGGGGCAAGCTGTCGCAGTCGATGGACTATGGCGCCTTGACGGTGCAGTTGAAGACCGACTTCGACGGATGCCTGAAGCTGCTGACGAAGCTCGTGCAGCAGTTCCCGATCTACCTGCTGAACTCGGTGAACCCGTACCGGCTGGAGGGGCAGAAGACCCCGGCGATGGAGATTGTGGAGCAGATGGAGTGGCAGGTTCCGGAGCATCTCGTTGTTCCCGGAGGCAATCTGGGCAACTCGTCGGCGCTGGGCAAGGGATTTCTGGAGATGAAGCACCTGGGGCTGATCCAGCGTGTGCCCAAGATCAGCGTGATTCAGGCGCAGGGGGCGAACCCGCTCTATCGCTGGTTCGGCGATGAAAACCGTGAGATGAAGCCGGTGAAGGCGGAGACGCGCGCCACCGCGATCCGCATCGGCAATCCGGCGAGCTGGAGGAAGGCATCGCGCGTGATCGAAGAGACCGGCGGATGGTGCGAGCAGGTGAACGAGCAGGAGATCGCGCTGGCCAAGGCGGAGATTGGGGCCGAGGGCGTGGGCTGCGAGCCGGCGTCGGCGGTGACGCTGGCCGGGCTGAAGAAGCTGGTGGCCGCGGGACGAGTGACGCGCGAGGAGCGCGTGGTGCTGGTGCTGACTGGGCACACGCTGAAGGACCCGCAGTACACCATCGACTACCACAAGGGCGAGCTGCTGACGGCGGCGGAGATTGCGAGCGAGACCGAGGCCGAGAGGGCGAGTCATGCGGCGCTGCGCAAGCCTCCGCTGGTGCTGGAGGCGGACGAGGCGGTGGTGCTGCGCGCGCTTGAAGAGCGCATGGCGAAGGCGAATGCGGCGGAGACACAAGCAACGCCCGGAACTTCAAAATGAGCGAGAGCGAGGGACGGGACTTGGGCCGGATTTCAAGTCACAATCAGGACGCACTACCCGGCGCGATCCGGCTGCGGCTGCCTGCCACCAGCGCGAACCTGGGGCCGGGCTTCGATGCGGTCGGCGTGGCATTGAAGCTGGCGCTAATCATCGAGGCGCGTCCGTTGCAGATAACGGGCGCGACGGGCGCGACCAGTCCCGAGCTGACGATTGCGGCAACCGGGCGCGATGCGGAACGCTGTGCGCGCACCACGAACAACATGATCTTCGAGACCTATCGCGATGTGCTGACGGGTGCTGGCCGCGCGCTGGTTCCACTCGATCTGCGGATTCACAACGAGATTCCACTGGGCATGGGATGCGGATCGAGCGCGTCGGCGCGGCTTGGCGGAGTGATGCTGGCGAACCACTTTGGCGGACTGGGCTGGGACCAGCGCGCCTGCATCGAAGAGGCTACGCGGCGGGAGGGTCATCCCGACAATGTGGCGGCCTGCGCGCTGGGTTATGTGACGGTGTCTGTGGTCGCCGGGGATGCTGATCGCTCGGTACATTCGGCCACCTTCGGGCAGCAACTGGCGTGGAAGCTGCTGCTGGCGCTTCCGCCGGTCACCCTGGCCACCGAGAAGGCGCGCGCGATGCTTCCCGCCGAGTACAGCCGGGTGGATGCCGTGGCCAACGTACAGCGGGCCGCGCTGCTGGTGGCTGCGTTCGCGCTGGGGCGGGGCGATCTGCTGCATGTGGCGATGCAGGACCGGATGCACCAACCCTACCGGATGGAGGCGTGTCCGCTGCTCGAACGGCTGTTGCCATTGGCGGGCGGCACAGGCGTGCTGGGCGTGGCGCTGAGCGGTGCCGGGCCGGGTGTTCTGCTGGTGGTCGAGGCGGACGCGGTGATGGAGGAGATTGCCGAGCTGATTCGCCACGCGGCTGGCGACCCGGAGTTGGAGATCGTTGCATCCGGCATTGGCCCGTGCGCGACCGAGGAGCCGATCTAAGTGGAGGATCCCTACTCAAGACCGATGAGCGATTTGAACCTTGCACAGCACTCGCGCATCTATTATGTAGACAGACAGAATCGCGCATGAGACAGATTGAACGGCGCTTTATGATGAAGATGGATTGAATCTCAAGTTTGAGGGAAGACGCCTACCCGCCCGTTGGGACGAGTAGCGGGAGGAGTAGCAGATGGCAGGAGAGTTTGTGACGGCGGTAAGCGACGCGGAGTTTGAAAAGGAAGTGCTGCAATCGGAGCAGCCCGTGCTGGTGGACTTCTGGGCCGCCTGGTGTGGGCCGTGCCGCGCTCTGGCGCCAATTGTCGACGAGATTGCCTCGTTCTATAACGGCAAGTTGAAGGTGATGAAGATGGATGTGGACGCCAACACAGCCACGCCGCAGCGCTACGGCATTCGCGGTATCCCCGCGTTGCTGCTCTTCAAGGGCGGCAAGGTTTCCGAGCAGATCGTGGGCTTTGTTCCCAAGGACACGATCGACAAGTCGATTGTGAAATTGCTGGCGTAAAATTTGCCTTGACCAAAAAGCAACGCCCGGCCGGCCCAAGCTAGCCGGGCGTTTCTTTGCGTCTGCCGTCGCTTGCGGAGTTTATGATGATCCTAAGCAAATATGCATCGACCACTGGGTGTAAAGCTCGTAGTTGTCTACTTTTGCCTGAGAGCATCCGCGCTAATTCTTGCGTTAGTCCTGGCGCACTTGAGGCCAGAGACCGGACCCGCCGCGAATGATCTAATTGCGAATCTTCTTCCTATAATTCGCAGATTTTATGCCCACGACTACGAAATCTTTCTTGCCCCGATATTCGCTCTACTCGAAATGGTGCTGGGATTAGGGATATGGTTTCTACAGAAGTGGGCGAGGACACTTGCTGTGTTGGACCTTCTGTGGGAGATGCTGTCAACCCTCGATATGCTGTCAACTACCAACTCGGCCCACTCCTTCGCGCTCCGGCCAACGCTCGCCATAACCCCATATATTACAGTTGAACTCATCGCTAGCATGTTCATATTGGTCTATCTTTATGAGCCACATATAAAGCGAGCGTTTGGAGTGCGTGACTGAATGGTTCCGTAGCCAACGACCTGCAACTGCCAACCTGCAACCTGCAACTGACAACCTCCCAGGTGTTATCCTCAGCACGGAATGATGGAATGGATCTTCTTTCGCGCGGTGATGGTGGCCTTCTTCATTTTGGCCAACAGCTTCTTCGTGGCCGCGGAGTTCGCGCTCATCAGCGTGCGTGAGACGCGCATGGAGCAACTGCTCGCCCTGGGCCGGCCCGGCGCGCATACCGCGCTGCATCTGAAGCGCAACCTCGACGATTTTCTGCCCGCGGTGCAGTTTGGCGTTACGCTGGCTTCGCTTGCGCTGGGATGGATCGGAGAGCCTGCCGTGGCGGCGATGCTGCTGGATGCTGCACGGCACTGGCTCGCCGTACTGCCGCCGCACGCGGTGATCTACGCGCATACGGTTGCCATTGCCATTGCGTTCGCGACGATCACTTACTTCGATGTGCTGCTTGGCGAACTGGTGCCGAAGTCGCTGGCGCTGCAACGGGCTGAGCGGATCGCGTTGGCGGTCTCCGGACCGATGGACGTCTTCATCCGAATGACGCGGCCGGCGGTGCGGCTGATGAACCACTCGGCGGCGCTGGTGCTGCGTCTGTTCCGCGCGCCGCTGCACGGCGAGGGGAAGGTGCATTCGCCCGAGGAGTTGAAGATGATCGCCACGGCCACGCGGCGCATGGGCCTGCTTCCCGTGTTTCAGGAGCAGATCATCCATCGCGCCATCGAGTTGAACCACGTTACGGTGCGCGAGATCATGACCCCGCGCGGCAAGATTTTTTCTCTGCCTGCCGACACACCCATCGAACGGGCAAGCGCGCGCATTGTGGAGGAGCAGCACTCGCGCATTCCGGTGTACGAGGGGAACAGTGACACGGCCACTGGAATCATGGCGGACCCCGACCGCATTATCGGCGTGGTCTATTCCAAGGACATTTCGCGGCTGATGCACTTTCGCGCGGTGGCGCTGGGACTTGGAGGTGCGGTGGACGCCGGGTTGACGCTACGCCAGGTGATGCGCGACGTCTTTGTGGTGCCCGAGACCAAGCTGGCGGTGGAGTTGCTGCAGGAGTTTCAGGACCGGCGGCGGCAGATCGCGGTGGTCGTCGACGAGTTCGGCTCAACCGTGGGAATTGTTACGGCGGAGGACGTGCTGGAGCAGGTGGTCGGCGAGATGGAAGACGAGTTTGATATCGCCTCCCGCACGGCGGACTTCAATGCGGCGGGGGTGATGTCGCTGGACGGCAGCACCACATTGCGCGACCTGGGAACGCAACTGCACTGGACGTTTCCCCGCGAGGCTGGAGTCGAGACGCTGGCGGGATTTCTGCTAACGCAGCTAGGCCACCTGCCGGACGCAGGCGAGAGCGTGGACTATAAAGGACGCCGCTTGGTCGTTGCCGAGATGGCCGGCCGCCGCATCGCGCGCGTGCGTGTGGAGACCATCGTCCCCAACGTGCAAGATCACCCCCAGTTGTAAACTTATCCCTTACCCCTGACCTCTGATCCCTTGACCTCCATCGCCAAACCCGTTCGTCGCATTCTGACCACGCTGCCTGTGCTTTGGGTGGTGGTGTCGGTGGTCTTTCTGCTGATTCATCTCGTCCCCGGCGATCCCATCGTGCAGATGCTGGGCGAGGGAGCCACCGCCTCCGACGTTTCCGTCCTGCGCCATGCGTACGGGCTGGATGCGCCGCTGGGGACGCAGTATCTGCGCTACTGGCACGGCGTGCTGCACGCGAATCTTGGTGAGTCATTGCGGCTGCACGATTCAGTGATGCATCTGGTGGCGCAGCGCTATCCCTACACACTTGCGCTGACGCTGGCCGCGTTGCTGATCGGGATCGCGGTCTCGGTTCCGGCAGGTATCTTCTCCGCGCTGCATCGCGGGCATTGGCCAGACCGCGTGCTCGGCGTGATAAGCCTGGGGGGGCTGTCGTTTCCAAACTTCGCGCTGGGCCCCATCCTGATCCTGATTTTCTCAATTCAACTTGGGTGGCTGCCGGTCTCTGGCGCGGGGACGGGACGAATCTTCGGGCCGCGCTTCTGGCTCTACCTGATCCTTCCCGCCATCACGCTGGGCAGCGGGCTGGCCGGAGTGCTGACCCGCATGGTGCGCACCGCGATGCTCGAGGAACTGGGGCAGGACTACATCCGCACGGCGCGTGCCAAGGGGCTGAGCGAGCGGGCCGTAGTCTACAGGCACGCTCTGGGCAATGCGCTGATCCCGGTGCTGACGGTGGTGGGATTGCAGTTCGGCAGCCTGCTGGCGGGGGCAATCGTCACCGAGACGGTCTTCAGTTGGCCGGGCATCGGGCGGCTTACGCTCTCGGCCATCTCCAACCGCGATTATGCTCTGGTGCAGGGATGCATTCTGGCCGTCGGGCTGACGTATGTCGCAGTCAACTTGCTGACCGACGTGGCGTACACCTTTGCCAACCCGCGCATAAGGGGATGATTTTTTTAGAAGAAGATCAATTCAGGTTTCTGGAGTTTGATTCATGAAGCCCCGTCAACTCGCTATATTGTTTGCCATCTTCTTCGCCTGCGCCGCCCTCCACGCACAGACTGTCCCCGCTGCCACAGCGCCTGCCGCGCACTCGCAGGCCACTCCGGCAACGACGGCTTCTCCCGCGCAGCACAGCTTTCACGATCCGACTTATAAGATTTCGTTCGACTACCCGGCGAACTGGAACTTCACGAGGCGCGACCACGAGATCAGCACCTTTCGCCTGGACGCGCGCACAGCGGTGCGGACGACGCTGATGCGCGCGGTGGTCAGCATTCCGGAGAACCCGTTTCCCGATTCGACCTTCAGCGGCGCGTACCTCTACTTCAGCGTGACGCCACACCTGAACGATGCGGCGTGTGCAAGGCAGGCAGCGCCGGCGGCGGGAATAATGCCACCGGCGGGAGGAATGCCCGCGACGGATCAAACGCCTGCGGTGCAGGGAAGGCGCGGAGCGGTGAGCGAGATCACGGGGATCAGCTTCGCGCACGGCCACGATGAGCAGAGGGCGATCTGCACGGTGCAGCGCGATGAGATCTACACCACCCTGCGGCGCGGCGCGTGTTACCGCTTCGACCTGACCATCAATAACTTCTGCGGCGGCGCGGTTTCCGGCGTCAGGGACATCACTCCGAGGGAACTCGACCAGGTGCGCAGCCGCCTGGAAGCCATCCTCGGCACCGTTCGCTTCGACGCGAAGTAGGTTGTATGGCGTGTGCTACTGGCTGGTGCGATTTGTGTTTCAGCCATGAGCTATGAGCTATGAGCTATGAGCGGAGAACTTACAACTGAGATTCAAGATGTGGGCCACACGCGGTATCATGCGGTCAGCGATCTGCGAGGAGGGTTTTTATGCCACGGATTTCCAGGTTGAAGCGAGATGAGGTTGGGGCGTCGTCGGTGGCCATCTACGACCGCACGCTGCGCGACCGAGGCAATGTGCCCAATATGTTCCGCACCATGGCGCACCGGCCGGAGATCTTTGAGACGATCATCGCGCACATGGATGCGGTACTGAACACCGGAACGCTGAGCAAGGCGCTGAAGGAGCTGGTGATCGTGCGCACGTCGCAGGTGAACCGCACGCCGTACTGCCTGGCCTCGCACTCGGCAATCTGCAAGCGGCTGGGATGGAACGACGTGCAGTTGCAGGCGTTGTATGACGCGGAGGAGAGCGACGAGTTTGATGAGCGGGAGCGGGTGGCGATCCACCTGGCCGAGGCGATGACGCGTGACCCGCACAACTACAGTGACGCGCAGTTTGCCCGCCTGCGCAGCTTCTACACGGAGGGCGAGGTGGTGGAGCTGATGGCGGCCATCGGCCTGTTCAACTACTTCAACCGCTTCAATGACCTGTTGCAGATGGAGCCGACCCAGCCCGCTTCGGCGGAAGAGCTGGCCGAGGCAGGCGTGGTCCCCGTCGCCGCTCAGGGCACCCCTGTTCATGGATAGAGCAGGATTGCGATGTTATACGAGGTGAAGGGGGTTGGCGTGTTGCCGGCGCAGGCTCCGACGGCGGCCTTGTGGTAGTGGCCCGAGGCTACGCGGGTTTTGATCTCATCGGGCAGTTGGGTGAGGCTGCTGGAGGTGTAGCGCATGACGTATGTGGGCTTGCGCGCGCCGGCGAAGCCTGTGGACTTGGCGCAGGTCAGGCGCGCGGCGGAGGTGTCGTCGGAAGCGGTTGCCAGCGCGATCTGTCCCATCTGCGCGATGAGGGCACGGATGGCAAACTCCTGCTCTTCGAGGCTGGCGGAGGGGACGGTCCGCGCGAAGTCCTCGACGGCGTAGAGTTCACCATTGCGGGCGATGACGCGGATGCCTACGGCGTCGACCGCGGGGTCGAGCAGGTTGGCGCGGTGGCCTTCGGAATGCATCCACATGTCGTGGATCTGGACCGCGCTGGGTGCCTCGGCGACGTTCTCGCTGATGCGGTTGAAGGCCACGCCCATGCTGGCACCGCGGCTGGCGAGCGCAGCTTCGCCGGGAAACTGATGGGAGATCGATCCGTGTGCGGCCATCGCCTGGGCGTGCTGGGCTGCCGCGCGGGCAAGCTGTGGATCGCGGTGCAGCAGAGGCAGGTTGCGCGCGGCACGCTCCTGGTTGGCGGCGGAGAGCAGGTACTGTTCGGCGACGGTAGTGGACTCCGCTGCGGCGGGATGCTGCGCGACTGCACAGGACAGCAGGCAGATGGTGCTTGCCAGAGCCAGCAAAAGATGCGTCGATTGGCGGAACTGCTTCATGTGTGAAAGAACCCTTCCACTTAGATGCAACCCCAAGCGCGGCGAAACGATGCGGTGATGGGAGTGAGCTCAGGCGTCACGCAAGGCCGGCAGGCGGTTGCGGTAGCGCCACATCAGTGCAACCAGCTTGCGGGCACCCCAGTATCGCGGGATGTAGCGCTTTGGATCGGAGAGGCAGCGGAAGAGCCAGCAGAGGTAGAGCCTGTCCACCCAGACAGGAATATGAACCTGGTCGCCGCTGAGGAAGGCGATGGCCGCGCCGATGCAATGGATCGCGGGCAGATAGGAGAGGTGCTGTTTGAGGTACAGGCCGAGACGCTCCTGCGTCCCGCCGCCGACGGTGACGATCACATGCCGCGGGCGCAGACGATCGAGCAGCGCGAGCAAGTCGTCGTCGGCGATCTCCTCGCCGTACATGGGAGCAATGTACACAAACTGCGGATCGACCGAGATTCCGTTCTCAGCAAGCCATTTGATGTTGATCGCCGCGCTCTTCGGGTTGGCCATGATCCAGAGCGTATTACCAGTCTGGCGCACATCGGCCTGCAACAGCAGTTCGCGCAGGTATGTGAGACCGGAGAGCCGATGGAGCGAATCGTGCTGGAGTAGGTTCCAGACCATCACCATCAGCGCGCTGTCCGTGATCGCGATGTCCGCGCCAAGCAGCGCATCTCGGTAGCCCACATCGTGGTCTATGTCCGTGAGCGCGGGAGCAGCCGGCGACACCAGCAGACCACCGCCACGAATGGCCGCAACTGCATCAATCGCACTTCCTCCGAAGAAGGAGACGCCGAGAATCGTTCGATGCATGTGGTCGATGCCTGTCTCGGAGTGCACCATGCGCAACTGCCTGCTCGTTTCCTGGAGTAGCGGTCTGTCTGGCGAGGCTAACGAACATCTCGCTCTCGTCGATCCAGGCGTACCGGCGGTTTCCACACAACGAATCCGCCATCGGCCTGCGAGACTTTGTGAAATGATTGTAAGGCATGNNGTGCTGCTGGCTGGCTTTGTGGTTTGTGCGGTCTTTGCGCCGTTGCTTGCGCCGCAGGATCCGGCGCAGCTCGACCTCGGCGGCCGCCTGCTGGCACCGGGACACGGCCACCTGTTCGGCACCGACGAGCTGGGCCGCGACATCCTGTCGCGAACGATCTATGGCGCGCGAATCTCGCTGGAGGTCGCCGTTTCGGTGGTCTCGCTCTCGCTTTCGCTGGGGCTGATCGCGGGCGCGCTGGCCGGCTTTTACGGTGGATGGACCGACACCGTGATCAACGTGTATGGCGTCAATGCATTCATGGCGCTGCCGGGCATTCTGCTTGCGATTGCGTTTGTGGCGTTCCTCGGGCCGGGCCTGTTCAACTTGATTCTGGCGCTCTCCATCTCCGGCTGGGTGGGCTACGCGAGGCTGGTGCGGGCGCAGGTGATGGCCGTCAAGGAGAAGGAGTTTGTGGAGGCGGCGCGTGCGCTTGGTGCTTCCGACCTGCGTGTGCTCTGCCGCCACATCCTGCCCAACATCGTGCAGCCGCTGATTGTGCAGGCGGCCATCGGGATGGCCAGCGCGGTGCTGGCCGAGGCCACGCTGAGCTTTCTCGGCCTGGGCGTTCCGCCGCCCACCGCAAGCTGGGGAGTGATGCTCAACGACGCGCGCTCGCACCTCTTCGATTCGCCGCACCTGGTCGTCTTTCCCGCCATCGCGGTGATGCTGGCTGTCCTTTCGTTCAACTTCATCGGCGACGCGCTGCGCGACTTCCTTGACCCGCGAACACGGCTGACGGCGGGCCTGTGACGAAGCGCACTAACAAGCCGCTGACCATTGGCGTCATATCCGACACTCACGGCCTGCTGCGACCCGAGGCAATCCACGCGCTGGTCGGCGTGGACCACATCCTGCACGCGGGAGACGTGGGCGACCCGCTCATCCTGGACAAGCTGCGCTGGATCGCTCCGCTGACGGCGGTGCGCGGCAACGTGGACGCCACGGGCGTCTGCCAGCGTCTGCCTGCCAGCTATGTGGTGGAACTGGGCGGGCGGTTCTTCTACCTGGTGCATTCGGTCGACGACCTCGACCTGAACCCGGTGGCCGCAGGGATTGCGGTGGTTGTCAGCGGCCACACGCACCGCGCGGAGAAGCATGTACGGAATGGTGTGCTCTACCTGAATCCGGGGAGCGCCGGGCCGCGCCGCTTCGATCTTCCGGTGACCATGGCCAAGGTGAGCGTGGCGGATGGAGTGGTGCGCGCGAGCATCGTCAAGCTAGCTGGCGACGAGTGAGCGCGGGGGGAGAATAGAAGCAGGGAAGAGGAGGTGAGCGAGCATCGGCGTTCGAGATACAGAACGGACTCCAAGTGCACCACACATAATTGATCCGTACTCTTTGACCCACGCATGTGGGTTTGCTATAACTAAGAGGTTGCGCGGCGAAGCCGCAGGACGCGGCGCAAATGTTCCTGAGTAGCTCAATGGCA
>PLOT01000112.1 GCA_003142215.1 Granulicella sp.
TGGTTCTCCATCAGCTCGCCCACGGCGCGTACGCGGCGGTTGCCCAGGTGGTCGATGTCGTCCACCATGCCGATGTTCTTGCGCAGCTTCAGCAGGTAGCGGATCGTCCCGTAGAAGTCCTCCGGCGTCAGCGTGCGCTTGTCCAGGCCGCTCGGGTCCTGGTTCTCGTATAGCTTGATGTTGAACTTCAGCCGGCCAACGCGCGAAAAGTCGTACTTGCGCTGGTCGAAGAACATGCCCTCAAAGAGCGCGCTCGCCGTGTCCAGCGTCGGCGGGTCGCCCGGACGCAGCTTGCGGTAGATCTCGATCAGCGCCTCTTCCGGCTTGCGCACCGTGTCGCGGCGCAGTGTGTTGGTGATGATGTTGCCCACATCGTCGCGCTCCGGGAAGAAGATCTCGATCGAGGTCACGCCCGCCTGTAGCACCTTGTGCAACTTGTCGGCGGTCAGCTCCTGGTTTGCCTCATAGAGCAGCTCGCCGGTGGTCATATCCACCACATCCGAAGCAGTCATTGCGCCGTCGAACTCGCTGGTCTCCACCTCGACTGACTCGATCTTGTGCGAACGCAGCAGCTTCAAGGTGTGAGGCGAAATCTTGCGCGTCGCCGGGGCCAGCTCCTCGCCCTTCACCGTGATGCCCAGCGCGGGACGCGTGCCCAGCAGGTTGGTCGACTGGGTCTCGGGGACCACCTTCCAGTACAGCTTGCCGTCCTTCACATGGATCGTGTCCACCGTGTAGAAGGTCTTCAGAATCTCTTCGTCCGTGCGCAGGCCGAGCGCGCGCAGGAAGATCGTGCCCAGGAACTTGCGCTTGCGGTCGATGCGCACATACAGCGTGTTCTTCTGGTCGTATTCAAACTCCACCCAGCTTCCGCGATACGGGATGATCTTGCCCAGAAAGTAGGTGTGGTTGTTGGCCGTCTCGAAGAAGACGCCTGGCGAGCGATGCAACTGGCTGACGATGACGCGCTCGGTGCCGTTCACGATGAAGGTGCCGTTNNTGCAACCCAACCGGGTCGCCGCATTTGGTGCAGAAGTCCGGCGTGTTCTTGTTGTACGTCCCGCAGAAGCTGCACAGCACGTCTCCCGGATGGAAGGGGTCGGTGATGACCATGTGGCCGCAGTTGGAGCACGCCGTGCGCAGATGGTTCAGCCCCTTCAGGTAGCCGCACTTGCACTCCCAGTTGCCGATCGAGTAGTCGACAAACTCCAGCTCCGAAATATTGCGGAAGTCCGTAATCGGAAACACCGACGTGAATACCGACTGCAGCCCGTTGTCCTCGCGCTCCTGAGGCAGCTTGTCCATCTGCAGGAAGCGCTCATAGCTGCGGCGCTGCACTTCGATGAGATTGGGGATCTTGATGGACGTGGAAATCTTGGAAAAATCGAGGCGGCTGCGGACCGCGCGCATTTCGCTGGACATGCTCTTCTCCTGAGAACTTCTGTTCGAGGCCTTCCGTGGATCGCTGCCGGTGCGGGGTGCCCGCCGGTCGCGCTCGGAGGTGGAGAGCCGCAATGCAGCTCTCCGAAATCTGTTCCGTCTACGCTTGTTTCGCCTCCCCACCCTCGCTGTGGTTTGGTCTGTGCGCCTGTACCTGGTTACGTCTCAATGCCCCAGTCCAGTAAAAATATTTAACTATCGCTGGGCTGCTGGAACTGCTATAAAGTTCGCGTAAGCTCGATTGCATCTGCTTCTACGAGGGAGGATGGGAAACGCAGAAAGGCGCTCGCAGGGACAAAACGCCCCGTAAGCGCAAAGACCGACTTGTGCACTGTTTCTATATCTAAACTGGATACATGCCGCCCTTTGAAGCTCGCCTGGCCTCAAGGTTTTGCTGCCGCCGCTGTTCCCGTGTCACCGTGCATGTCCGCCGCCAGACTTGCAGATGGCCGGCCCCGTAGCCCGCAGACGCAGGATGGACCGGAAGAGTTGCGTAGATGGTTATGTCGAAGCCAGCCTTAGCTGGATTGCCACTGTTTCCGTAGATGCCGAATCCAGCCTCAGCTGGATGCCAAAGTTACAAAATTGCCTGCGATGCCGAAGCATCGGTTTGACGAATTGTCCAATATTAAGGTTGCCGAGGTATCTATTAAGATTGCCGAGGTGTCTTAAGGTTGCCGAGGTGTCCGGAAGCGCTGTCTGCCTACTAGCACACCAAGGCAGAGGCGGTTCTCCATTGGTAAGAATACCGCGTTCTGCCCCGGTGTGCAAGTCGCAGGGGGTAACTATTTGATTTCGACGGTCGCGACGCCTTCGAACTTCTTGGCGATGGCGGCCGCGTCTTCCTTCGAGATGTTCTCCTTCAGGGCCTTCGGCGCGCCGTCCACCAGGTCCTTGGCCTCCTTCAAGCCCAGGGCCGTGACTTCGCGTACTGCCTTGATGGTAGAGATCTTGTTCGCTCCAGCATCCTTCAGGATGACGGTGAACTCGGTCTTCTCTTCCACCGGGGCCGCTGCTGCCGCTCCGCCGCCCGCCGCCGGGGCCGCAACGGCTGCTGCCGCCGAGACGCCGAGACGCTCTTCCAGCTTCTTCACCAACGCCGAAGCCTCAAGCAGGCTGAGCGAAACGATCTGATCTTCCAACTGCTGAATATCTGCCATGTCATTTCTCCTAATAAATTCAATTCCGAAACTTTAGTGCTGCAACCTGCGGACTTGCCTGCCCGAAGCCCAGATCCTCTTCGGTTGCCTCGATCCCGCCGGGTTTCCGTTGCGCCCAGACCAGCGCCCCCGTCGAAATACGAAGCGAAAATTTTTACGCCTCTGCGGGCGGTGCCTCAGAAGCCAGATCTTCAGCCGCAACCTCAGCGGCTGGAGCCTCGACCACAGCAGCCTCTGCCGCCGGCACTTCTGCGGCAACAGCCTCGACCGCTGGCGTTTCCGCAACCGGTATTTCTGCGGCTGGAACCTCTGCCGTAGGCGCTTCGACCGCTGGCGCTTCGGCAACCGGAACTGCTGCAACCGGTGCCTCGGCAACCCCGGCAAACTTGCCCTTCTCCACGCCCTGGTTGATCACCACCGCCAGGTCGCGTCCCGCTGCGTTGATCACCGTAGCCAGCCGCTGCGCCGGAGACTGAATCAGGAACAGCAGCTTGCTGAAGAGTTCTTCCTTGCCCGGCATCGTCGCCAGCGCCTTGATTTCATCGACCGAGAGCAGCTTGCCGTCGACGATTCCCAGCTTGAAGTGGAAGAAATCCGAGTTGTCCTTCACCCAGCCCGCAAGCGCCTTGGCCAGAGCCACCGGGTCGCCCGAGGTGTACGCCACCGACGAGACGCCCTTCAGTCCCAGCAGCGCCGCCTCGATCTGCGTTCCCTCGCCGGCGAGCGCCACCAGCTTGTTCTTCACCACGTGATAGCTGCCGCCCGCCCCGCGAATCGCCTTGCGCAGGCCGGTGTCCTTTGCCGCGGTCAGTCCGGTGAATGTGCCCACAATGGCCGAAGTCGAGTGCTCCAGCTCGCTGGCGAGCGCCTTCACCTTCTCCGTCTTCTTTGCTCTGGTCAATGCCATAACAGAATCCTCTTTGCTTTCGTCGCCCGCTCCTCGCTCACGCGCCAGAGTGGGCCTCTATCTATAGACTGCTTCTAAACCTTGCCCGCCAGCTCCAGTACGGTCGAGTCGAGCTGCACGCCGGGCCCCATGGTCGAGCTGATCGTCATGCCCTTGACGTACTTGCCCTTGGCCACCGACGGCTTGGCCTTCAGCACGGCGCTGATGACGGTCATTGCGTTATCCACCAGCTTCTTCGGCTCGAACGACAGCTTGCCGACCGGAACATGCACCAGCGCCGTCTTGTCGGTGCGGAACTCGACCTTGCCGGCCTTGATCTCCTTGATCGCCGCAACCACATCTGTCGTCACCGTGCCGGTCTTGGGATTCGGCATCAGGCCCTTCGGCCCCAGCACCTTGCCCAGCCGCCCCACCAGCTTCATCATGTCGGGCGTGGCAATCAGCGCGTCGAAGGCGGTCCAGTTCTCTTTCTGGATCTTCTCCACCAGCTCGTCGCCGCCGGCAAACTCCGCGCCTGCTGCCAGCGCGTCGGCGATCTTGTCGCCCGAGGTGATGACGGCGACGATCTTGGTCTTGCCCAGCCCATGCGGCAGCACCACTGTCCCGCGCACCATCTGGTCGGCGTGCTTGGGATCGACGCCCAGACGGATGTTCAGATCGACGGTCTCGTCGAACTTGGCGTACTTGGCCTTTTGGATGAGTGGGACTGCATCGATCAGGGTGTACGGCCGCCGCTCCACCAGCGCGCGCGCCTTCACCATATTCTTGGACAGCTTTCTTGCCATATTTCCTCGTCTCCCACCGCTCGAACCTGGCAGCGACTGTTGCGCGCTGAACCCATCCTGAATTGCTTGTCTTCAACTGCTGGCTGGATGAGCCGTTCGGCCGTGGTACATGGGACTGGCCCCCACCTGAGGCGGAGACACTCTTTTCAGTATGCAGGAACGCAAGATTTTCGTCAATGAGCCGCTTAGTCAGGTAGTGTCCTAATTTGGAAGCTGGCGCTGATTCTAATCGGCCTCGTTATTGCCCTGATAGGCTTGAAAGTTTTGAACGGCGGGGCTGTACTTCAAGGCAAACTGGGTACGGTGAGGGTTGCCCAAGACATCTTCGTATCGAATAGTTCCATACATATAAATGAACGCACGTCCGCTTTGAATAGCGTTGAATTCTTCTTGGGACAGGGGAGTATTTCCGCCCTCAACCTGGCCAAAAAATTCCGCTCCGGGGAAAAGGGTAATTCCTGGCTCTTGGATAATATTTTCGGGGAATTGCAAGAGAGGACCGTAGAGAGAAATCAATCGCTGGAAAAGTGTGGCATGAAGCGCAAAGGTTTTGCCCGTATTCTTTACTCCCAGCATGGCAGTTACACGCTCATTGGGCGCAAGCTTGACCATCATGGCCGACGACACTCCGACCCAGGCCCTTTGCTCCAATTGCATCTCTCTAAGAGTATGCTTTGTGGATTCAGCCGCGAGATTCACAGCGGATTCAGCGGCCATCGACGCCTTTTCGGAGGCCACCGTTTGGCGTTCAAGTTTACCCAGGGTCATGAAGGCAGCAATAATCCCAAGCAAGGCGAAAATAGCCAGAGCCACAGTGACCCAAAAAGCGGCACGGTCATAACTATCCTTGCCGGGGGTAGAAATGACCCTTACATCGGCGTCAACGTGCTTTTTATCTTCGGATTTGAGGTCTGGGCTGTCCTTGTGCTCAGGGACAACGGCTGCAACTGGAGAGGATAGATTATTGCCTTTGGAAGTATGCTGTGCCTTGTTCGTCTGGGTATATGCCTGCACCGGGAAGACAAACAACGCCAGTGCGAGGATCGCCAATGCCTTGGACATAATGGAAAAATTGTACCCCTCGAACTTCGAGGTGGTAACAGTATCTACGCCCAAATCCTGGCAAGCACCAGTTCAAACCCGGCGATGGGTCCAGTGCCCTGCACGGAGGTAGGCTGCGCGAGGACCTCCGGCTGCTCGCCGGGGCGGTAGATGGTCACCGATTTCTCTTTGGGATCGATCAGCCATCCCACTTCAACCCCGTTTGAAATCCATTGCTCCATTTTGGCTTCGAGATCGGGAAGTTCGTCGTACGGGCCGACGATTTCGACGACGAAGTCCGGGCAGATAGGCGCGAATCCTTCTCGTTCGTGTTCGGTGAGATGCTTCCATTTGTCGTTGTGCATCCACGCGACGTATGCGCCGCGCATGGAGCCGTCGGGCAGGGAGAAGCCAGCGTTGGCTAAAGCCTTTCCTCGACCGTCTGTGTCTGTCCATTCTGCAAACGCGGAGATAATGTGGATGTTGATCGTGGAGATTCGGCATCCCGCGATTGGCTTGATGTGGATGTCGCCGTTGGCCTCGCGCTCGACCCAGAGAATCTCGTTCCGCGCCGAGAAGACCAGGAGTTCATCGTCCGTCATAGGCGCGGGCGGCCGGAATCGGATGGGGAGCGGCAACTCGGCGACTGGGAGATTCATAGCGACAGTCTACTCCGACAAGTTCCGAGCACAGACAAATTCCCACTCTTGCGGTCGGCGACTTACGGGCTGGTCATGCGCACGCTGACGCCGTACCCTTGCAGCGGAATCGTCGTGTCCACGGTGTCCGTATCGGTCTCGATCACCGTCATCACCTGCGAGTCCTTGCATACCACATACACCTTGCCCGTCGGCGTCGCGTTTGTCGTGGCAATCCATGCCGGATGACCGTTGATCGGGATCGTCGCCGTCACCGTGTTGTGGGTCAGATCCACCGCAGAGATCGTGCAGGTGGTTGAAACGTTCGGCACCGCCACGGCCGCGCAGGGCAGTCCCGCAACCCCGGCGTTGGCCACATACGCCCGTGAGTAGTCGCTCAGCACCGACACCATGATCGGGTTGACGCCCACCGGAATGGTCGCCACGATCTGCCCGAAGGTCGTCGCGTCGATCGGGTTGGCCGCATCGCAGTTCGGATTTGTCGGCAGCGCCGACGCCGTACACAGCGGAATGTTGACCAGCGTCACCGAGCCATTTGACGTGCCCGTCCCCTGGTTGAGCACCACCAGCTCATTCAGGCCCGATGCAAGGTCCGCCCACACCGGACGCACTCCCACCGGAATCGTCGTCACCGGCGTATCCAGCGCGTTGGTCTGCGCATTGATCACCGACACCGTCCCGTCCGTCTGGTTCAGAATAAAGGCGCGCCGGGTGTCCAGCGTCATCACCCCATACACCGGCCCGCGTCCCACCGGAAGCGTGGTCGAGATGGTCGGCAAAGAGATCAGGCTGGTTGCGTTCTCGATTGCCTCCACCTGCCCCGGGCCGCCGCTGGTCGATTGGCTGATGCCATAGATCCTCGGCGCTGCCTGTTGGCCCACCACATACACCGGCGAATACCCGGTTGCCACCGGCAGCTCCTGCTTCAACGCGGGCGGCATTCCCAGCAGTTGATCGATCGCGTTGACCCCTGGGTCGGCGATGAAGGTCGTATTCGACGCCGCGTAGAGGCTCGAAGGGTTCGCCCCTGCCAGCAGCGTCGTGTTCAGCACATTGCTGGTGATCAGCGTAATCGTCGATATTTCGAACGAGGTCACTGTCTTGTCGCTGTTCAGCGTATAGCCGCCGGTTGACCCGTTCGTGTTCAAGGCAAAGTAATACGGATTCACCCCCAGCTCCGCCGTCGACAACACCGTGTCGCCGGAGAAGTCCACCATCGTCACCAGTCCGTTGGAGTTTGGCCCCGGACTCGACACCACCATGGCATACTTGGGCGGCTGTGCCGCCGGACCCACCACGGCGATCGCGGTCTCCACGGGCCTATAGGTGTTCCCGCACCCGGCAATCATCGCCAACGATGCGGCCAGTCCCGCCAACGCCGCCGCCACGCGCCCAGGAGACGCCGCTCCGAGCACCGTCCTCTGAATCCCGCGCCGCTTCCCGATCCCTGCCGACTGCACTTCCGCTGATTGCAAAACTTCTCCCACGCTGCCGCCGAGTCTGACGATGCTCAAGGCTAGATTGTAAATCAACCGGGCCCCCTGCGCTCCCGCCGCCATCAAATCCACCCCGGCCTCTAACTCGCAGCTTACCCCTTACCCCTTACCCCTTACCCCTGCCTCTATGCGTCTGCCCGCCCGTGCAGCCAGCCAATGTTCACATGCAGCCGCAGCAGCGTATAGCTCAGCATCTCGTGGAAGTAGCGCAACGCCAGGTCGTAGTCGTCAATGTGCCCCAGCGTTCCGCGCGGCGAGGTGTAGACAATCAGCCCTGCGTCCTGGCACAGCGCGCGCACGCGGAACAGGTGCGTCCCGTCGCTCACCACCACAATGCTGTTCAGGTGCCGCGCACGCGCGATCTCGGCCAGCCGCCGGACCTGCTGCTCGGTGTCCACCGACTCGGTCTCCGCCACGATCCGCTCATACGGGACCCCGTTCGCCAGCAGGTAGTCGCGCCCCACGCCGCCCTCGGTCTTTCCCTTGTCCAGCTCGCTGCCGCCGCCCAGCGTAATCACCAATGGCGCAATCTGCTCGCGGTAAAGCTCCACCGCGTGGTCCAGCCGCGCATGCAGCACCGGCGAAGGACGTCCGCCGTACTCCGCTGCACCGAAGACCGCGATCGCGTCCGCCGGTCGCGCCTCGTCCTTCCCCGCAACCGCGTTGATCTGGAGCGTGAGCCAGCCAAACCACCCCAGGGCCCCCAGCAGCGCCACGCCCAGCAGGCGCCGCAGCAACAGTCGCGGCGTAGACTCTCGGCGCTTCGGCGAACGGGAGCGGCGCTTTGGCAGTCTGAAGCGGCGTTTCGGCGAACTGGTGGAAGAAGGACTCATGACAGAGAATCTCGAAGGCAACGCTACAGCGCTCCCAACCCGGCCCGGAAGCTGCCAGTGGAACTGCATGATGTCGCGCTGCCCCCAGTATCCCTCTTCCCACCTCACGCGACAAACATCGTCTGCTCATGGACCGCCGTCAGAGGTATGCTATGGACTTGCGTTGTTCTCCATCGCATCCCATCGCCAGCCTCTCGCACAGGAGAATCATTTGACGGCCGAGATACTCCGCATTCACCCGGACGAGCCCGAACCGGAACTGATCGCTCAGGTCGTCCGCTCGCTCTCCGCAGGCCGCGTCGTCGCGCTACCCACCGACACCTTCTATGGCCTGGCCGTCGATCCCATCAACCTGCACGCCGTCGACCGCATCTACGAGGTCAAGAGCCGCGCCCGCCACAAGCCTCTCTCCCTGCTCATCAGCGAGACCGCACAGGCCTACGGCCTGGCCCGCGAGATCGACTCCGCATTCGACCGCCTGGCCGAGCGCTTCTGGCCCGGCCCGCTCACCATCGTCGTCAAGGCCGGCACCCGCCTGCCCCTGCGCGTCACCGCCAACACCGGAAACGTCGCCCTGCGCGTGCCGGAGAACGCCATCGCACGCGCCATCGTCGCCGGCCTCGGTCTGCCGATCACCGCAACCTCCGCCAACCTGCGCGGAATGCCCGAGTGTACCGACGCCGCCAGCGTCAGCGAGCAGCTCGGCAACCAGATTCCCCTCATCGTCGACGGTGGCCCCACCGCCCGCTCCACGCCCACCACCATCGTCGATCTCTCCGGCGGCGGCCTCTCCTGGATGATCCTGCGCGAGGGCGCCATCCCCACCCACGAGATCGCCCTCGCCCTCCAGCACTGAGTCCACGCAAGCGTATTCTGATCTGCGGAGAACAAATCATGCGCCGCATCAAGCTTCTCGCCGCAGCCTTCGCCCTGCTCACCCTCGCAGGCTTCGCGCAGACCGCGCAGCCCAAGCCCGAACTGCTCCTCTTCCATCCCTCCGGCCCGCCGCTCTCCTACGAAGTCGCCACCGTCAAGCCGGTCGCTACCAACACCGCGGACCGGGTGGTCAAGCTGCCGCCCGGCGTCATGGCTAGGACGTTCAGCCCGCTGAGCATCCGCAGCTACATCATGAATGCCTATGGCGCCATTTACGCGGCGCAGGTCGTCGGTGGCCCGGACTGGATCAACAAGGACGCGTATGACATCAAGGGCAAGGTCCCCGACGACCTCGAAGCTGCATTCCAGAAAATGACGTTCGCCTCCCGCGACGACCAGACCCGCGCCATGCAGCAGTCTCTCCTCGCCGACCGCTTCCATCTCAAGGCGCACTTCGAGACCCGCGTTCTACCCGTCTACGAGCTCGTGCCCGCCAAAGGCGGCCTCAAGATCACCGCGGTCCCCGCGCCGCCCGAGCGCAAACCCGGCGACCCGCCTATACATCTCCGCAGCTGCGACCCGCTGTCTCCCGGCTCTTTCGAGACCAGACACAATAGCAATGGTCTCCGCGTCTTCAACGGATGCGCCATCAAAATTCAGTCGCTGATCCGCCCCATCGGCCCCGACGCCGGAGACCGTCCCATCGTCGACCACAGCGGCTTCACGGGCTACTTCGACATCAAGGACCTGACATGGACGCCCCTGGGCGACGCCGATGCCGCAAGCACCCCCGATGCTCCCTCGCTCAGTGGCGCGCTCGAGCAGAAGCTCGGCCTCAAAATCGTCCGCGCCAAGGATCCCATCGAGGTCCTCGTCATCGACTCCATCGACCGCCCCTCGCCCAATTGATCGCCCTCACCCTCCAGCACTAAGCGGCTTTGGATGTCTGCCGCGTGTAGCTCTTGATGGTGGGTAGCAATTTGATCGTGCTTCCCGACTTCTGCTTTGCCAGCCTGAGTTCATAGAGGCTCTGCAAATTGAGCCAGAACTCCGCGCTGGTGGCGAAGAAATGCGCCAGTCGCAGCGCCGTGTCGCCGGTAATCGAGCGGCGTCCGTTCAGAATCTGCGTCACGCGGTTGGTGGGCACGCCAATCTGGCGAGAGAACTCCGCCGCACTCATCCCCATCGCGCTCAGCTCCTCCGCCAGATGCTCTCCATGATGTATCGCTTCCATCGGGTCTCCTATTGGTGATAGTCCACAATCTCTACGTTCTCCGGCCACTTTGCGCCATCCGGCCACATTCAGACAATATTAAGCTCCTGCGTATATGATCCGCACTGAATTAGGAGACCTCACTTGCTAACAATCCGAAATATCGCAACCCATCTGGCCACGCTGCTTGTCCTTGCAGCCATGCCCTGCCTCGCCCAGTCCAACTGGGCAGTCGTGCAAACCTTCCACATCGGCGGCGAGGGCAGTTGGGACTACGTCACCGTCGACACCCCCAACCATCGGCTCTTCGTCACCCGCGCCACCCACACCCAGGCCATCGACACAGACTCCGGCAAGGTGCTGGGCGACATTACTGGCCAGGTGCGCTCCCACGGCGTCGCCATCGTGCCCAGGCTCAACCGCGGATTCATCACCGACGGCGGCGGCACCGGCGCAATCATCGTCTTCGACCTCAAGACCTACGCCGTACTCGGCCGCATCCCCACCATGCCCGACTCCGACGGCATCATCTACGACGCCAAGCTCGACCGCGTCCTCGCCGTCTCCGGCGACGGCGGCGCCCTCATGACCTTCGCCCCGGACATCGATCCGGCAAACGGAAAAGTCACCTCCATCGACCTGGGCGGCAAACCCGAATTCCTCGCATCCGACGGCTCCGGCAAGATCTTCGTCAATCTTGAAGACAAGGATGTCGTGGCCGTCGTTGACCTCAAGTCGCGCTCTGTTGTCTCGCGCTGGCCGGTCGCGCCCGCGGGCCACCCTGTCGGCTTGTCGATCGACCCAGCCACCCACCGCCTATTCATCGGCTGCCGCAACCCGCAGAAGCTGGTCGTCATGAACGATGAAACCGGCAAGATCGAAGCCGCGCTTCCCATTGGCGCGGGTGTGGACGCCACCGCCGCCGCCGCAGGTCTGGCCTTCGCCAGCGCCGGAGACGGCACCCTGACCGTCGCCGCCCTGAAGGCCGGTGCATTCGATGTCCAGCAGACGGTCAAGACGCCCACCGGAGCGCGCACCATGGGCATGAATGCCGTAACCCACCGCCTCTTCCTGCCCACCGCCGAGATGGAACCCGCCGTCGCGGGCGCTCGCCCCAAACAGAAGCCGGACACGTTCATGATCGTCGTGGTCGCAGCCCAGTAGCAGCCTCACCCCGGGGAGCGCCGCATCATCACCGGCGCTCCTCCGCCTTTTACCTTCGTCACTCCTGCACTGGATGTCGCTCTAGCGCTATCCTGATCTGCGGAGAACGAATCATGCGCCGCACCAGGCTACTCGCCGCAACCTTAATACTCGGAATCACCGCAATCGCATCCGCCCAGATCGCCGCGCCGGCCACCCCCGCCCAGAAGATGGCCGCAACCGTCCTCCAGCAGACGAAGGCCACCACCCCCGCCACCTGCACCTGGGGATACGAAGACGGCTTCCGCCTCGACGGCATGGCCGCCGAGTGGCACAACAACGCCGACCCCGCGCTCTTCAACTACATTAAGTCCGCCGTCGATCCCTGCATCGCCGCCGACGGCAGCATTGTGGGCTACAAGGCCGAAACCCACACCCTCGACAACATCGAGATGGGCCGCGCCATCCTCTTCCTCTACCGCGTCACCTCGCAGCCGAAGTACGCCCTCGCCGCGAAGTTCCTCCACAACCAACTCGACCAGCAGCCCCGCACCCCCAGCGGCGGCTACTGGCACAAGCAGATCTATCCCAACCAGATGTGGCTCGACGGTGCCTACATGGCCGAACCCTTCCGCGCCGAGTACGCTGCCACCTTCCAATCCCCCGCCGACTTCGACGACATCGCCAAACAGCTCCTCCTCATGGACGCCCACATGCGCGATCCGGACTCCGGTCTACTCAAGCACGGCTGGGACGAGTCGAAGTCCATGCCCTGGGCCGACAAGACCACCGGCCTCAGCCCCGAAGTCTGGGGACGCGCCATGGGCTGGTACTCGATGGCCCTCGTCGACACGCTCGACTGGTTTCCCAAAGACCAGCCCCAACGTCCCGCGCTCGTCGCCGCGCTCAATCGAACGATGGCAGCGGTCGTCAAGGTTCAGGACGCCAAATCCGGCCTCTGGTGGCAGGTCATGGACCGCCGTTCGCGCAATGCGCTCGCGCAAAGGCAGTCCGACGGCAGCATCCTAATCGGCATGGCGCGCGAAGAGAATGGCAACTATCTTGAGGCTTCGGCCAGCGCGATGTTTATCTACGCGATCGCAAAGAGCGTGAGGATGGGATACCTGCCTCAGATCTACGAGGAAGACGCGCAGAAGGGATGGGATTCATATCAAAAGCAATTCATCACAACCAACCCCGACGGCACGCTCACCCTCCACGGCACGGTCAAGGTCGGCGGACTCGGCGGCAAACCCTACCGCGCGGGCGACTTCGACTACTACATCCACGAGCCGGTCGTCGATCAGGACAAGAAAGGCGTCGGCGCGTTCCTCCTCGCCGGCTCGGAGATGGAGCAAGCCGCGACGCAATCGCTCGGCCAGGGCAAGACCGCGCTGATGGACGCGTGGTTCAACTCGCAGACGCGCAAGAACGCCCTCGGCCAGTCCGAACTCTTCCACTACAAGTGGGACGACGACTCAGCCAGCGGCTACTCGCTCTTCGGCCGCGCCTTTGAGAGCTACGGCGTCTCGCTGGCCACGCTGCCCGCCGCGCCCACCGCCGCCGCGCTCGCCAAGGCCAGCATCTACCTCATCGCCTCGCCCGACATCCCCGCCAAGAACCCCGCTCCCCACTATATGGATAAGCCCAGCGGCGACGCCATCGAGGCCTGGGTCAGATCCGGCGGCGTTCTTCTTCTCTTCTCCAACGACCGCGACAACACCGAGTTCACCCACTTCAACACGCTCGCCGACCGCTTCGGCATCCACTTCAACCCGGTCCTCTCGCACCACGTCGTCGGCGACGACCACAGCACCGGCGAGGTTGTCATTCCCCCCGCCAACACCGGCATCTTCGGCGAGGGCTTCACGGCGTTTATGAAGGACACCAGCTCGATCACAGTCAGCGGCCCGGCCAGGGCCGTCGTCACCGACCACGGCGACATCATGATCGCCATCTCGCATGTCGGCAAGGGAGTCGTCCTCGCCGTCACCGATCCCTGGGTCTACAACGAGTACGCCGACGGCCGCAAGATGCGCCAGTACGACGGCTTCGAAGCCGCGCAGGATCTTGCCGCCTGGGCCGCCCGCCAGGCGAAGTAAGTCAATGCAAATTCAGTATTGGTCAACCCATATTTCGGGGTTGTCATTCTGAGCGCAGCGAAGAATCCCCGCATTTCGTTCGCAGCGCGATACTCCAGCCCCTCAGCAAAACTGATTCACGCCTCCGGGAAGACCGCCCGCCGCAGCTCCGAGACCAGATTGCTGAACCGCGCCGCTTCCGGCGTGGCATCGCCGGCCAGCAGCACTTCGATCTCCCGTGCAATGCGCGTGCCCTCGTCGTAGCCATACATGCCCAGCGACCCGGCCAGCTTGTGCGCGGTGTGGCTGGCCTCTTCGCGCAACTCTTCCGTAAGCCTGCCCGCCGCAATGGCCGCGGCCGCACGGTCGAGCAGGGCGAGGCGCTCCTCCACCAGCGGGCGGTTGCGCAGCCAGATCGCCGCCAGCAGCGATGCGGTCTGATCGTCGGTTTCGGCCTCGGTCATATCGGTCCTCGAAGAGGTTCGGTCGTCTGCGCCGCGCGTGATTCCGCGCAAGCCTGCGCCGTCAGTCCTTCCAGCCCAGCTTCTCGCAGATCTGGTCAGCCAGCGTGAGCGGGTTGAAGGGTTTGAACAGAACACCCGAGACGCCCAGTCCGGCAAACCGCCGCTGGTCCACGCCCTGCACCTTGGCGGTCAGCAGCAGCACGGGAATGCCGGCCAGCTCGGGGTTCTGTTGCATCAGGCGAAATGTGGACGGCCCATCCATCTCCGGCATCATCACATCCATCAGGATGGCGTCTGGCACCGGCTTGCTGTTGCCCGCCGCGAGGATGCCATCGGCACCGCTGCTTGCGGTCACAATCTCCCAGCCGGCCGTCGCCTCCAGAGAGAGGGCCGCAACCTCGCGTATATCTTCTTCGTCGTCGATGATCAGAATCCTGCGCATGGCTCTTGCTACTCTCTCATACCGTCAGCCGGCTGGTGCGCAGGTTGTGTTGCGAGTCCTTCACCGTGCCCGCCTTGTCCTTCAGCACGCGTCCCAGTTCGGCGAGCAGAAGGCTCTCGTTGTATGGCTTCTGCACCCAGCCCTGGGCCTCGCCCACCAGCAGCGGCCGCTCGCTGGGCGAACTCACGCTCAGGATCACCACCGGAATCGCCGCCGTCGCCACCGAGCTTTTCAGTTGCCGCAGTGTCTCCCAGCCGTTGAGCCCAGGCAGGTAGTGGTCCAGCAGAATGGCCGAGATGGCGGGCGACGGTGCATTTCGCATGGTCTGCTCATTGGCAAGGGCTATCACCTCTTCGCCGCTGCCTGCCTCGATCACGTCGTATCCGTGCCGGCGAAGCTGTTCGCGGACAACCGTGCGGATGCCGGGGTCGTCGTCGCACACCAGAATAAGGCCCTCGCCACGCTCGGCCAGCGGTGCAATCTCCCGCGGAAATGCAATATCGCCAATGCGCGCGCTCCGGCAGAACTGAACGCAGAACGTGGTGCCAGGATTCGTCTGTGCCCCGTTGTGGTCCGGCTGCCCCCAGCTTTCGTTCGGCTGCGCCCAACTTTGGTTCGGCTGCGCCCAGATCAGACCCCCGTGCTGCTGTATGATGCTGCGGCAGATCGCCAGACCAAGTCCCGTGCCACCCTTCTTGCTGGAATCCGTCGACTCAACCTGCTGGAAGCGGTCGAAGATGCTCTCCAGCTTGTCCACCGGAATCCCGCGCCCGCGGTCGATCACCTTCAACGACAGCGCGTCGGCGTTGGCGTCAATCTCGAGCGAGACCGTCGAGCGCTCCGGCGAGAACTTGATCGCGTTCGACAGCAGGTTGGTCAGCACCTGCAGTATCCGGTCCGGATCGGCGTCGAAGTAGATCGAATCGTGCGCCGCGTAGCTGTTCAGCTCCAGGCGGATCTGCGCTGCTTCGGCCAGTGCGCTCATCATCTCGACGGCCTCGCGCGACAGGTCAACCAACGAGCAGCGGCGCAGGTTCACCGGCGACCGCCCAGACTCCATCCGCTCCAGGTCCAGTATGTCGTTGATCAGCCGGATCAGCCGTTCCGTGTTGGTCGAGGCGATGCGCAGCAGGTTATGCGCCCGGGCATCCACGTCGCCCAGCAGCCCCGACGACAGCAGCCCCAGCGCCCCGCGAATGCTGGTCAACGGCGTGCGCAGTTCGTGAGACACCGTCGATATGAATTCGTCCTTCGCGCGGTCCAGGTCCGATCGCTCGGCCAGCCGGTGCTTCTGCTCCTCGGCGTGTTCGCGGCTGCGCTCGAGAGTCTGGCTCAGTCCGCCCAGGTCGCGCTGTTGCTGGCGCACCTTTCGGGCCAGCCGCAGCGCCAGAACGCCAAGCAGACAGATGCACGTCAAAAATAGACCGCTGAATATGGTCAGTGAAAAACTCATCGTCGATGGCCTCATGGTACCCGTGATTCGACGCTGAGAGATGAAATCTACAGGTGGGGCATCTACCCTTATACCCCTCCATTGCCTTATGTGGTAGGCGTTTCTTTGCTCCGCTCCAGAACCCGGCCCCACTGTTTGCCCCGTCGCGCCGCCGCCGCACCCTTGTGCAGCGCATAGCCCGCCACCAAAGGCAGCGCCAGCGTCGCCTCGCTGTATACCATCTGCTCAAACGTGGTGTCCACCTTGCCCCACGAGCTCGCCTCCTTCAGCGTCGAGCCCGAAAGCGCCCCGTCGCGAACATCCGCCACCGTGATCTGGATCGCGTACTTGTGCATCGGCACGTCGGCCCCCAGCACCTCCGCCGCAACAACAATGTCCTGGGCAAAGTTCTTCGGCACTCCGCCGCCGATCATCAGCAGCCCCGTCGTCGGATTGGCAATCTTCAACTGCGTCAGCTCATCGAAGTCCTTGGCCGAGTCGATCGACACCGTCGGCTTGCCCTGCCGCGCGTGCCGGTGCGCCACAAACCCGAACCCAGCCGAGCAGTCCGAGAACGCAGGGCAGAAGATCGGCACATCCTTCTCATACGCCGCCAGAATGATCGAGTCGTTGTTCCCCTTCTCCGGCGTCCGCCCCTCGCGCTCCAGATACGCGCCGAATTCGCGCAGGATCTCCCGCGAACTATAAGGCCGCGGCTCCAGCGAGTCGATGATCTTCTGGGTCGTATCGTCGCAGATCCTCAACTCCTCTTCGTCGATGAACGTGTCGTAGATGCGGTCGATCATCAACTCGCGCAGTTGGGCGTCGCCGTTGCCGTACTTGTACTCGTCGCCAGCGATGTAGTGCCGGAAGCCCAGCGCCTCGAAGAAGTCCTGATCCACGATGTTCGCGCCCGTCGACACAATTGCGTCCACCATGTTCCTGCGCACCAGCTCGACAAACAGCTTCTGCAACCCCGCCGAGACGAGCGACCCCGCAAGGCACAGGATCACGCCGCACTCCGTGTCGCGCAGCATCATTTCATAGATTGAAGCCGCCCGCGCCGTGTCCCGCGAGGTGTAGGCCATCGAGGCCATCGCATCCACCAGCGAGACCACGTTGTGCTGCGTGATGTCGATATGCTTTACAGGCGTCGTGAGCAGTTCTTTTTTCGTCGTCATAGTCGCCTACCAGTCTATCGCGACGCCGCGACCACCGAACGCATATGATCGATCATTTGCGGGGAACTGAGGTAAACGGATTACTCGAAAGGAATTTCCACTTCGATGTAACTGCCCGCAGTGCAGGCATTCACAGCGGAGACGATCCTCTCCAGATGCAACTGGACAAGCGGCCATTGCGGGTTCCCGAGAATGACCAGAGCGATCTTCCGGCCCGTCAGGTTCTGCTGATAGCGAATGTTCTTATCGGTACTGAGAAGCACATCGTACCCGGAGTCTTCGGCCTGTTGGATGAGTTCGCCGTTTCCCAGCTCGTGCCACCCAATCTGGCGCGCAAAGGCGACTTCGTGGCCGGTCAGGCTGCGTGCAATCGGCTTTGGAGTGCCATTATCGAACAGAATCTTCATAGGCGTATGCCGGAGCCTTTGCCAGACTCTGTGTTGCAAAGTGAAGGACAGCCCGCACCTCTTCCGGCGTCACGTCGAAGACCTCCGAGATCTCCTCGACCGACAGGCCAGCCTCTAGGTTTTCAAAGACCGTCTGCACCGGCATCCGCGTTCCCCGGAAGACCCACGCGCCGCTCACCTTGCCGGGAACGCTCTCCACAGCCGGACATTGAGACCAATCGAGATTCGCCATGGCTCGACCTCCTTCCTTCAGCGTACGCCAAAAATATACCTGATTGCTTGATTAAACCTCATCCGTGAAGATCGCCTCGATGCTGCTCTCGAACAGCCGCGCAATGCGGAACGCCAGCGGCAGCGAAGGATCGTACTTCCCCGTCTCGATGGCGTTAACCGACTGGCGCGACACCTCCAGCCGCTCGGCCAGGTCGGCTTGCGACCACTCCCTCTCCGCGCGCAGCACTCGCAGCCGGTTCTTCATCGGTACTTCCTCTGCAAAAATGGAATGCTGATGCCATAGCAGATCCAGAAGACAAAGAATGCGTAGCTGTACTGGATGTGCCGGATGTGGACATACGTCTCCAGCGATCCCCAAACCCACGCGAACACGAGGACCCCACCGAGGGCCCACAGCAGGGCCTGGATCATCAGGTTGCGCTGAAACTCGTCTATCTCCTCAGCCAGATAAAGTCCGACCGCGACCATGAATCCGAGGCCCGGTATTGAGGGCAGCACGGCGAGGATGTAAGCGAACAGCCCGTGTGGATGGTATCTGTGAAAGTACCAGGTTACGAAGAGGAGAAGCATTAGGTAGGCAGACATTGTGGAAACGAACCTGGAGTAGTACCGGCGCACGGCGGGATTCTTTTGCAGGCTGGTCATGATTAGCTTCCTTTCCTTCATCGATATTTCCGCTGTAGAAACGGATAGCTGATGCCAACAAATATCCAGAAGAGGGAGTACGTCATGGTTGGCATCAGGTGCGGAATGTGGACAAACGTCTCTAGCGATCCCCACGCCGACGTCAACACAAGCACACCACCCAGCCCCCACAGCAGGAGTTCAACCATCAGGTTGCGCTGGAATTCATCCTTCTCCTCAACCAGGTAAACTCCGAGACTGACGATGACCCCAAGTATGGCTACGGAAGGCAGAATGGCCAGGAAATAAGCCAACGGTCCGTGCGGATGGAATCGGTGAAAGTACAGAACAGTACAGACAATGAGCACAATATAGATAGCATTTGCGGCAACGGACCGGTAAACGAAGCGACGTGCGGCGGGATTCTTCTGCATACAGCCCATGACTGGCTTCCTTTCCTTTATGACAA
>PLOT01000115.1 GCA_003142215.1 Granulicella sp.
GGCTTGGCGAGCGAACTGGAGCCGAGGAGTTTGTCGACGCGCTCGGACATCTCCGTGGCGGCCTTGTTGGTGAAGGTGACGGCGAGGATCTGGTCTGCGGGAACACCCAGTTCTTCAATGAGATAGGCGATGCGGTGGGTGATGACGCGCGTCTTGCCGGAGCCTGCGCCGGCGAGCAGAAGGACGGGGCCATCGACGGCCTGAATGCCTTCCTGCTGCTGCGGGTTCATGTTGTCGAGAAGGCGGGACACGGCGGACTCCAGGCTCTATGTTAATTGCGATGGCGGTGGATAGCGAATTTGGGAAGCGCGGACGAATTTTTGCGATTTTGTGGAACAGAAGCGGAGAGGGACGCGTAGAGTTGAGTGCGGCGAGATTTCCATGAAAGACGGTTGGGAATTCGGCCACCAACTTGAAATACGAGGTTACACAATGCAGAGGATCACACGCACTATCGCTAGTTCGATCGCTGTTCTTCTTGTTGCAGGAACCATGGTTCCGGTTACCGCCAACGCCTGGCCGTTGGGCAAAAAAGCCAATTCGAACGCAGCCGCGACGCAGACACAAGAGACGCGCATCAGCGTCCAGGTCCACAACAAGAGCAAGCAGGACCAGAGCCTGAAGGTGGAGGGCCAGGTCTACAACGTGCCGGCGCACCAGACGCTGACCATCAAGGCCCCGCTGGGCACGGCCGTCTACGCCGACAGCGTATGCAAAGGACACGTTAAAGGCGACCAATTGTTCTCGTTCACGAAAGAGATGAAGGACGCAACGTTCTCCATCGACTGAATCGGCTCCATTTGATGAAACCGACGGCGCTCGGGGGTGGGATAACTATAGAGATACCACCCCCGAGCGCTGTCTCTCCCACCGCCGTCTCTCCGATCAGAAATGCAGCAGTATTTTGTGCGTTGGCCAATGGGGCTGACCCGGTGTACCGCGCCCGGATAATTTTTTGAATCCGGTGCGGAGTGCGTTGCATCCATTACTGTCTGCGTGGTTTCCATGAACCGGGGCCAGGGAATCACGTTGCCAAATTCAACTCAGAGGTACTATCTATGTTCCAGTCCCCACGCACAATTGCTAGTTCACTCGCTGTTCTTCTGGTTGCTGGAGCCATGGCTCCGGTTGCCGCCAACGCCTGGCCGCTGGGCAGGCTTCTGCATCTGCATCCAACCGTGTCCAATAGCCAGGACACGCGCATCAGCGTCCAGGTCTTCAACAAAGGCGTAGGATTACAGGATTTGAAGGTGGATGGGCACATCTACACCGTACTGTCGCACGAATCGCTGACGATTAAGGCTCCTGCGGGGACCACAGTCTTTGCCGCGAGCCCAGGATACCTACATCGAAAGGGAGATCTGCTGTTTGCGGTCACTCCAGAGATGAAGGACGCAAAGATTTCCATCTACTGAATCGATGGTGCTCGGGGTGCGGTAACTATAGAGATACCACCCCCCGAGAGCTGTCACTCCCACCGCCGCCTCTTCGACAAACGTCTCTCCGATCAGACACGCAGCTGTATTTTGAGCGTTGGCCAATGGGGCTGGCCCAATGTACCGCGCCCGGATAATTTTTTGTAATTTTTTGAACCCGGCACGGAGTGTGTCGCATCCAAAGCAGGCTGCGTGATTTCCATGAACCGGGGCCCGGGGAATCGCGTTGCCAAATTCAACTCAGAGGTACTATCAATGTTCCAGACCCCACGCACGATTGCATATACGCTCGCTGTTCTTCTGGTTGCTGGAGCGATGGCTCCGGTTGCCGCCAACGCCTGGCCGCTGGGCACTAAGACCAACCCGGACACAACCGTGGGCCAGACTCATGAGACGCGTGTCAGCGTCCAGATCCACAACAAGAGCAAGCAGGCCCAGAGCCTGAAGGTGGAGGGCGAGGTCTACACCGTGCCTGCGCACCAGACGCTCACCTTCAAGGCCCCGCTGGGAACGGTCGTCTACGCCGACAGCGCATGCAAGGGACACGGCAAAGGGGACCTGCTGTTCTCGTTCACTGCGGAGATGAAGGACGCAACGTTCACCATCGACTGAACCAATTTCTCTCGAATGAATTGACGGCGCTCTGGGTGGGATAATCATAGATATGCCACCCCTGAGCGCTGTTTCTGCGAATGCCGTCTCTGCGATTAATAATGTTGCTGTTTTTTGTGCGTCGGCCGATGGGGCCGATCCTGTGTACCGCGCGGCAGCCGATGAGCTTGGGCGAAAGCTGGCCGAACGCTGGATTGGCGTGGTGTATGGCGGGGCGAAGGTGGGACTGATGCTGGCGGTTGCCGAGGGCGCGCTGGCAGCGGGCGGGCGCGTTGTGGGCGTGATTCCGACCGTGCTGGTGGACCTGGAAGTGGCGCACGAGGGGCTGACCGAGCTGCATGTGGTCGATACCATGCACACGCGCAAGGCGACGATCGGCGCGCGGGCGGATGCGTTCATCGCGCTGCCGGGAGGGTTCGGGACCTTCGAGGAGATGTTCGAGGCGCTGGCGTGGCAGACGCTGAAACTGCACTCGAAGCCCGTTCTGCTGCTGAATACGAATGGATTTTACGACACGCTGCTGAATTTTCTGGACGAGTGCGTGGAGCAGGGAATGCTGACCCAGGAGAAACGGGAGATTGTGCTGGTGGCGCGGACGGTGGATGAGGCGCTGGAATTTCTGGGGATTGCCTAGCTGCTGCTCGACGGATGGCAGATCGCGCACTGGCAGACGCTGCGCAGGTAGGTCCAGGAGTAGATGCCGGACTGGTGGCCGTCGTTCCATTTGAAACTGAGGGCGTAGCGGCCGACGGGGGTAACTTCGTCGGGGCGCGGCGGCGCCTGATAGAGGGCGAGCGGGTCCAGCGGCTTTGGTATGGGCTGGCCTGTGGCGCGGCCGGTAGTCTCGCGCTCGGCGTTGCATGTGGCGCAGGGACAGGCATCGCGCAGCCAGCGGAAGTCCCAGGAACTTTGGTGGCCGTCGCGCCAGTCGATCTCGACGCCGGTGCCTTCGGATTTTTTGACGCGGACCTTGAGCGGCGTGACGGCGTCGGCGGAGAGACTCTCGCCTTGATGGGCGGCGGCCTGCGCGGAGTCGCGCAATACTTCTTCGGCGCTGATGAATCGGATTCCTTCGTGGCTCATGGGTGGATTGCCTCGGTTGGGTTACGGTCGAACCGCAGCTTGAGAAAGACGATGCTCATGGAGAGAAACAGGTTGGCGGCGTTGCACAGGATGATGGGCATGGAGCCAGTGTAGAGGCCGTAGAGCAGCCAGAGGAAGACGCCGATGGCAAACAGAAGAAAAGTGGGGAGTGAGATGTCGCGGGCCGAGCGCAGGCGAATGACGCGCACCAGTTGCGGGACGTAGGCAGCGGTGGTGAGCAGGGCGGCGGCGTAGCCCAGGTCTTCGATGCGCGCGCTGGTGAGGTGGGTGAGGGTGGATTGCAGGATGAGGCTCATTGCGGACTCCGGTGCATTGATGTAATGGCTTACTGTGTTTCGCTCCAAACAAAATGCGGGGATTCTTCCCCATTCGCTACGCTCAGGGTCAGAATGACAATCAATTTTTCACTACCAAATAGTGAAGATGCTCCAAACGAAACTTAGGACGGTCTCCAGAAGAAGTATGCGGCCATGGTGCAGCCGATGATGACGACGATGGCGCGCAGCATGTCGGGGTTCATGCGGCGGGCGTACTGCGCTCCAGTGTATCCGCCGATGGCTGCGGCGACCATGGAGACCAGGCAGAAGTGCCAGACGATGGCCCCGCCGCAGATGAAGGTGACGACGGCGCAGAAGTTGGCGAGACATGCGCCGAGGACCTTCAGCGAGTTGAGGGCGTTCATCTCCTCCACGCCGAAGAGGGAGAGCACGCTCATGGCGAGGAAGCCTGCGCCGGCGCCGAAGTATCCGATGTAGAAGTTGACGACGAGGAGCGCGAAAAATAGCGGAAGCATGGCCGGAGTGCGCGCGGCGTGCGGAGTGTCGGAACGGCGGCGCAGCCAACGCGAGATCGGGCTGCTGATCCAGAAGAGAAGCGACGCGGCAAGCAGCATCCACGGGACGATGTGCATGAAGGTGCGCGGTCGCGTGTGCAGCAGGACGACGGCACCGCCAATGCCGCCAAGAATTGCGGTCGAGACGACAACGGGCAGCAGGTCTCGGCGAAGGTCGGTGCGCAAGGCCCAGATGGAGGTGAGTTGGCCCGGCCAGAGGGCGACGGTGTTGGTGGCGTTGGCCTGGATGGGCGGAACGCCAATGGCGATCATCGCGGGAAAGGAGATGAAGGAGCCTCCGGCGGCCAGCGCGTTCATCGCGCCCGCGATCAACGAGGCCGTGACCAGCCAGAGGTATGGAAGATGCGCGCTGAGGCTGGGAATCATGCTCTGTTCATTGTAGCGAGTCAGCGAGCCGGTGAGTTGGCAGTAAGCGGCATCACGGGGGTGGCGGCGATGAGTTGGCGGGTGTAGGGGTTGAGTGGGGAGTCGCAGACCTGGATGCAGTCGCCCAGCTCGACCAGGCGGCCGCGCTGCATCACGGCGACGCGGTCGCAGAGGTAGCGCACCAGAGGCATGGAGTGCGAGATGAAGAGATAGGTGAGGCCGAGGGTGCGTTGCAGGTCGCGCAGCAGATTGACGATCTGCGCGCCGACCGAGACATCGAGTGCGCTGACCGGCTCGTCGAGGACGAGGAGGCGCGGACGCAGGGCAAGGGCGCGTGCGATGTTGATGCGCTGGCGCTGGCCGCCGGAGAACTCATGCGGGTAGCGCGCGAGGGCGGACGTGTCGAGGCCGACGGAGCCGAGGAGTTCCGCGAGGCGTGCGGGCAGGCCTTCGGGCGGCGGTTCGCGGTGGATGGCGAAGGGTTCGGCGAGGATCTGGCTGACGGTCATGCGCGGATTGAGCGCGGCGTATGGGTCCTGAAAGACGATCTGCATGCGGCGGCGGAGGGCGCGCATGGCGGCGGAGGAAGCGGGCGGCAGCGGCTGGCCTTCGAAGAGGACAACGCCTGAGGTGGGTTCGATGAGGCGCAGAAGGATGCGGGCGACGGTGGTCTTGCCGCAGCCGGATTCGCCGACCAGGCCGAGGGTTTCGCCGGGTTGGATGACGAAGGAGACGCCGTCGACGACGCGGGTGATGCCGTTGTGGCGGGCGTACTCCTTGATGAGGCCGCGCGCTTCGACGAGCGGGAGCGGCGGCGCTGACTCGCTGGGTTGTGCGGTGGCGGCGGCGCAGGGAGTCATAGGCAAAATGGTAGCATTCCTATGGTGCTGAGCAACGATTTGCGGATGCGGCTACATTATTAGTTCAGAGAGGTGCAGCGATGCCGGATGCGATCAGCCTTGCGGGAAAGAGCGTTCTTATCACTGGAGCCAGTTCGGGGATCGGCTGGGCGACGGCGCTTGCGTTCGCGGCGAAGGGCGCGAATGTGGTGGTGACGGCGCGGCGCGAAGAACGGCTGCGCGAGCTGTGCGAGAGGATCAAGCAGTCCGGCGGCGAAGCGGTGTTTATCGCGGGCGACGCAAGCGACGAGGCGACGGCAGAGGACTGCGTTGCGCTGGCGGTGAGCGAGTTCGGGCGGCTGGATATCCTCATCAACAACGCCGGGGCAGGGAACTACAGGGACCTGGTGGACACCAGCGTGGAGGAGTACGACTCGCTGATGGACTCCAACATGAAGAGCAGCTTCCTGTTCGCGCGAGGCGCGGCGCCGGGGATGATCGCGCAGAAGAGCGGGGAGATTCTGTTCATCTCGTCGGTGGCGGGGTTGCAGGGCTGCGCGGGCGAGTCTGTGTACAGCGCCAGCAAGTTCGCGCAGATCGGCTTTGCGCAGTCGCTGGACGCCGAGCTGCGCAAGCACAACATCAAGGTGGGCACGATCTGCCCGGGCGGCGTGAAGACGGAGTTCGCCGTGGGCCACGGGCGCACCGAGGAGGGCGTGCAAAACTCGCACATGATGGAGCCGTCGGAGGTCGCGGACACAATTGTGTTTGCGTGCTCGCAGCCGCCGAATGCGCGCATCTTGCAGATGACCGTGCGGCACATGGGTGGCGCGGCGAAGTAGGCGGTGCAATCGCATGAGCTAGTTTCCGTTTGTTCGTCGTTTGTTCGTATTTTGTTCTCTCCCCTCCCCCCCTCCCCCTCCCCGGGGTATTCTGGGTGTAAATGAAATGAAATCAGACGGTTGCATGGGGTGATGGTCGCCAAAGTAGTCATTTCTGACAGGTTACTGCTAGAGTATTGGAAACATTCGGGTTAGGGTGAAAATTTGGTTTTGGCGGGTTGAACTTGTAAAGCATTCATTCTATTCTGCTTTCTGATAACGCGTTGATTCGCAACGGTTTGCGGTGGTTCGTTAAATGCGAAGGCCCGGCTGGTTGGCCGGGTCTGTTTGTTCTCTACTGTTTTAATTATACGCGGTGGAGGGAAACTACTATGCCAA
>PLOT01000133.1:0-154 GCA_003142215.1 Granulicella sp.
GCTATAATTAAAGTAGGGGGAAAACTATCGCAGAGCGGATCGTTTTCAATAACCCAATTGTTTTCTTATATTTGAACTGTAAGTCGTCTTGAATGACGACTTCGCAGACAACTTCCTGTATCTATATGAATCCGGCTATTTTTGCTGGGGGGGG
>PLOT01000133.1:160-7905 GCA_003142215.1 Granulicella sp.
TCGTCGTCCACGCGATAGGTCGAGAAGCGATTCAGCAGCAGGTTTCCCGCGTGGATCAACGGAAGCATGAAGCCGAGCAGCGCGCTGATGCCCACTAACTGCGCCAGCAGATGGCCTCCGCGCGTTCCCTGCGAGAAGTGCCCGAAGAGTCCCAGCGCGATCAGTCCCCAGATGCCCGCCAGCGCATGGACCGACACCGCGCCGCCCGGATCGTCCACGCGCAGATGCAGTTCAAAGGCCTCGATCGTGTAGGTTGCCAGCACGCCCGCGATCGCTCCGATGAAGATTGCCACCAGCGGCGAGATCATCGCGCACGACGCGCTTCCCGCCACCAGTCCCGCGATCCATCCGTTGGCGCTCAGCGATGCGTCCGGCTTGTGGTAACGCGACCGCGTGATGGCCACAGCCGCCAGGCATCCAGCCGAGGCCGCGAGTATCGCGTTGATCGCCACGCCGACCACCTGCTGCGGTCCAGCGCCGTAGAACAGAATCGACGCAGCCGCGTCCAGCCCGGTCCAGCCCACCAGAGCCAGGATGCAGCCAAAGAGAACCAGCACGATGTTGTGTCCTGGAATCGCCGCCGGGATTCCGTCGTCGGAGTACTTGCCGCGCCGTGGCCCTGCGATCCACGCCACCGACAGCGCCGTCAGCCCGCCGACCACCTGCACCACGCCCGCGCCGCCCGCGTCGGTGAAGCTCGGGATTCCGAAGTTTGCCGCAAGCTGCGCCAGCCAGCCCCCGCCCCACACCCAGTGCGCGAAGATGGGAAAAGTCACGCCGCCCAGCAACGCGCTGCTGAGACAGATCGGCCCCAGCCGCCAGCGGTCCGCACCCGCGCTCAGCGGGATAATCGCCCCCAGTCCAACGGCGAAAAGTTCGAGGCACAGCTCCAGCGACCGGCTCAGGCCAGCCGCATCCGATCCATCGAAGCTGATGCCGCGCGCAAGGAAAGGAGCAGCGCCGAGCCAGTCCCAGTGCGCTCCGCCTGCTAGAAAAGAATGGGTCGCCCCGCCAACAGAACCTGCCCACGCAGAGCCGAAGAGGACGAAGACGATCGCCGAAACCGCCAGCGCGCACAGGCTCGCCAGCATGGCGTGGGCCGCGCTGCGCGAGCGGCCCAGTCCCTGGTGGATCAGCGCAAGCCCAGCGGCCGCAAACGGAACCAGCAGGATCGAGAACAGGCTCAGTTCCAGGTTCATCGCTGCTCCTCCGTCATCGACTTGTAGCTTTGTGTGAGCAGAACGAGGCCAAGAACTTCGACGCAAAATCCTGCCGCAACAAAGGCAAACCGCTGCTGGAGCGATGTCAGCAGCACCAGAGCGGCGAGGACAATGAAAAATCCCGAGAGAAGCAGCACGCAGGCAAACAGCTTCAAGGCGTCTCCTTTGCTAGAGTTCGCTTGGCAGTGAGTGATCGGATGCTTCAGTCTATCAACAACGGTTCCACAACAAACAGAAATCCACGCCGGATCGCGGAAAACTCAGTACCGGTAGAAATCAGCCTTGTAGGGGCCTTCGACCGGCACGCCAATATAATCGGCCTGCCTCTTGGACAGCGTCGTCAGCTTCACGCCGATCTTCTCCAGATGCAGCCGCGCAACCTCCTCGTCCAGCTTCTTCGGGATCAGGTAGATTCCCACCTTGTAGGTGTCCTTGTTCTTCCACAGGTCGAGTTGCGCCAGCGTCTGGTTGGCGAAGCTGTTGGACATGACGAAGCTGGGATGACCGGTCGCGCAACCCAGGTTCACCAGCCGTCCCTCGGCCAGCACGAAGATGCTGTTGCCCGCCGGGAAGGTGAACTTGTCCACCTGCGGTTTGATGGTCAGCTTCTCGATTCCCGCAACGGCGGTCAGCTTCTCCATCTGGATCTCGTTGTCGAAGTGGCCGATGTTGCACACGATCGCCTGGTCCTTCATGCGCTGCATGTGCTCCACGGTGATGATGTCCACGTTGCCTGTGCAAGTCACGTAGATGTCGCCGCGTCCCAGCGTCTCCTCGATGGTCGTCACCTCGTAGCCTTCCATCGCAGCCTGTAACGCGTTGATCGGGTCGATCTCGGTGACAACGACGCGCGCGCCGAGCCCACGCAGCGACGCCGCGCAGCCTTTGCCCACATCGCCGTAGCCGCAGACCACCGCCACCTTGCCCGCAACCATCACGTCGGTCGCGCGCTTGATGCCGTCCACCAGCGACTCGCGGCAGCCGTACAGGTTGTCNNAGGCGATGCACGCCGGTCGTGGTCTCCTCGCTGACTCCGCGCCACTCTTTCACCACATCGCGCCAGCGCGAAGGATACTTGGCCTGCACCTTCTTCAGCAGGGCCTTGATGACATCCTCTTCGTGAGCCTCCGAAGGCGAGTTCACCCACGAGTCTTTCGTCCTGGCCACGGCGTCGTTCTCCATCTCGTATCCCTTGTGGATCAGCAGCGTCGCGTCGCCGCCATCGTCGATCACAAGCTGTGGCCCAAGCAACCCGCCCTTGCCGTCGGGGAAGTTCATCGCCTCGTTGGTACACCACCAGAACTCTTCCAGCGACTCGCCCTTCCACGCGAAGACGGGAACGCCAGCCGCCGCAATCGCAGCCGCTGCGTGGTCCTGCGTGGAGAAGATGTTGCAACTCGCCCAGCGAACGTCCGCGCCCAGCGCCACCATCGTCTCGATCAGCACCGCCGTCTGGATGGTCATGTGCAGCGATCCCATGATGCGCACGCCCGCCAGCGGCTTGTCCGCGGCGTACTTGTTGCGGATCGACATCAGCCCAGGCATCTCCTGCTCGGCAACGTCGATCTCGCGCCGGCCAAACTCCGCCAGGCCAATGTCCGCAACCTTGTACTCCGCCGCACCACTCAAAACTGCCTTCTCGATCGTCGCCGTCGCCATCCAAACACCTCATCATCTCTCTAAATTTGCGGCTCACAAGCGCCAGCCAGCCGCTCGGCCATCGTTCCAGTATCCCCTCCAGAATATCACTTGCGTCCTTACGATGGGCTCAAGTCAGCGTCTGGTCTCGCGCGAATGGATTGCTGTTTCAAGAACGGCATCACGGCCGCCAATGATATCTGCAAGTGCCACACAAACCCCGATGTTCGGCTGAATGCCCACACCGGCGAATTCACGACCACCCGCGAACTATCGTGCTTGGTACAAATGCGAGCGGTGCCGGTACCGGATAATTTATAGTCGATGTACTGGCTGGTACTGGCTCCAGAAAATATACGTAACATGTCTCAAATCGTATCGAGGCTGGAGATCGCCGTCTGGCCGCGATATGATTCCACTGAAGTAACGTATGAGATAGTGTGAGAGGTAAGACCCAGAATGATCGAGGCCCCGGAACCACCCCACCATCATCCCGCAGCAGGTATCCCTTGGTTCGATCTCACGATGGGCCTGGCTATTTTGTGCATCTCGGTCGCCTCGCTGCTTACCTCGTTGCAGTCGGAGCGGTCCATGCGTGCATTGGTCGAGCAGAACAGCCGCCTGGTCAGCGCCCAATCCACACCGCTCCTTATGCTGGATTCAGGGAATGACGAGAATGGAAAATCAATTCTGAGTATGAGGATCAGTAACGTAGGTACTGGCCCGGCCCAGATCGCCTGGTTTCGCGCGACCGACGCTGAAGGCAAAGATTTTTCCGGCGATACTATCGGACAGAGAGTGGCTAAACTGGATCCGAACGCGAAGTTCGGCACCCAGCCGATCGATTCAACCCTTATGCGAAGCGGTGAAGAACGCCTAGTCTTCTCCTGGCCCCAACCGCTCGGCAATCCAACCGCTCTTGCCGAGTGGGACAGGGTCAATCACGCCCGATTTCACCTCCGCGCCAGCGCCTGCTACTGCTCCATATTCAACGAGTGCAAGATCACCGAATTTGGCTCCAGTCATCCAAAGCCGGTTCAATCCTGTTCGCAGAATTAAGACACTCGAAATCAGTAGCCGGATCCGACTGGCGTCCTCGTTCAACGCATTCCTCCTCACAGCGTTACTCTGAAGAGGAATGCCCGCCTTCTGCGACGTCGCTCTTCCCATCCCGCTCGACCAGTCCTTCACCTATGCGGTGAATGGAGCTGTGCCCTCGATTGGCGCGCGCGTCCTCGTTCCCTTCAGCGGCCAGCGCCTCATGGGCGTAGTCGTCCGCCTCCACGACGACCCGCCCGCCAACGCCGTCGAGATCAAACCCATCCAGCAGGTGCTTGACGACGCGCCGCTGCTCTCCGATGAGTTGATGCATCTGGCGAAGTGGATCGCGCAGTACTATGTTGCGCCGCTGGGCGAGGTGCTCCGTGGCATGATGCCGCTGGCCGCCGAGGTGCGCCGCCACTTCGTCTACCGCATTGCCGAGGCTGGCCGTCGCGTGCTGGACGAGGGTGTGACGTTGCTCGATGGAACAACGAAGGCCGCCTCACGCAGATCTAGATTGTCTGTTGAGGACCAGGGCCGCGAAGCCTCGGTGCTGAAATACCTGAACGACGGCAGTTCCGCAAAGACCTCCGCCGTGCGTTCGGCGACACAGGCCAATAAGGCCCTGCTCGACGGCATGGTGAAGAAGAAATGGCTCACGCGCGAAGCCCTCGCCGAGGAGCGTGATGCGAGACGCACCGAACGAGTCGCCGTGCTGGTTTCGGACGCGCGCATCCCGAAGCTCAATGCGAACCAGACTGCGATTCTCGCCGAGGTTGCCGCTGTGGGCGGACGGATGCGCGTGGTCGATCTGCGCGAGTCGATGGCCCTGCTCGAACTCGGAGTGCCCGCCTCGACTCTGGCAACGCTGGTCAAGCGCGGGCTGGTTGTTATCGAAGAGGCGCCGGAAGACTTTCATCTCGGAGGACTTCCCGCCAACGGAAAAAAGTCCGCGCATGAACACGCGCTGAATGAGGCGCAGATGGAAGCGCTCTCGTCCATCGCTGCCGCAATGTCTCAGGGCGGATTCAAACCGTTGCTGCTCTATGGCGTTACCGGATCGGGCAAAACAGCGGTCTACGTTGCCGCAATGCAGCGCGCCCTGGACGCTGGCAAATCGGCGCTGTTGCTGGTTCCGGAGATCGGCCTCACGCCCGCGATGGCGGGGCAGATGTTCGCCGCCTTCGGCTCGCAGGTTGCATTGCTGCACTCGGGTCTCACGCCGGACGAGCGCGCCGAGCAGTGGCATCGCATCCGTCGCGGCGAAGCACGTATCGTCGTCGGCACGCGCTCCGCGGTCTTTGCACCCATGGTGGACCTCGGCCTCATCCTGGTCGACGAGGAGCACGACGGCAGTTACAAGCAGGAGGAGACGCCGCGCTACCACGGTCGCGATGTTGCTGTCATGCGCGCCAAGTTTAACCAGGCCGTCGTCGTTCTCGGCTCGGCCACGCCCTCTCTTGAAAGCTGGGCCAACTCAGTACGTGGCCGCTATACGCGCGTCGAGATGCGCACGCGTGTGATGGATCGCCCTCTGCCCACGGTCGAGTTGGTCGACATGCGCACCGAGTTCAAGGAGACCGGCAAGGAAGACATATTCTCCCGCCAACTCGTTGCCGAGACGCAGGCCACGCTCGACCGCGGCGAGCAGGTAATGATTCTGCTCAACCGGCGCGGCTATTCGTTCACTGTTCTCTGCCGAAGCTGCGGAGAGAAGATCGAGTGCGAGAACTGCGCCATCGCCATGACTTATCACAAACCGGCAGCGGAGACGGATCTGCACGCGCACGCGGGCGACCGGCTGGAGTGCCACTATTGCGGCTACCGGCGCTCGGTTCCGCAGCGCTGCCCAAAGTGTGGGAGCGAGCATCTCTTCTACCTCGGCGCAGGTTCGCAGCAGGGCGAGGAGCGGCTGCTGGAGCTGTTCCCCAACGCGCGCATCGGCCGCATGGATCGCGACACCGTGCGCGGGCGCGGCGACATGGAACGCCTGCTGACGCGGTTGTACGCAGGCGAGATCAATCTGCTCGTTGGCACGCAGATGATCGCCAAGGGCCACGACGTCCACGGAGTCACGCTGGTTGGCGTGGTGGGCGCGGACTCCGCGCTCGGGCTGCCCGACTTCCGCGCCGCCGAGCGCGTCTTTCAACTGCTCACGCAAGTCTCTGGCCGCGCGGGCCGAGGAGAACTTCCCGGCCGTGTTCTGGTGCAGACATACCATCCAGAGCACTACGCCATTCAGTGCGCGGCAACACACGATTACACGGGCTTTGTGGCCAAGGAACTCGAGTTCCGCCGCTGGATGCACTATCCGCCATCGAGCGTGCTTGCCAATGTCATCGTTCAGGGCCGGACGCTCGAAGAGGCTGCGGCACTGGCTGCGACGCTGGGCCGCTGGTTCGACTCCACTCGCCTCGACAAGGTGCGCGTGCTTGGCCCGGCAGCCGCTCCGATTGCACGGCTCAAGCGCATCTACCGCTTCCACTTTGTGCTGAAGGCCGAGCGGCGCGATGTTCTCGGCCGCACCCTGCGCGCTCTGCTTGCCTATGCGGAGAGCCAGGCCATCCCGCGCCGCGACCTCATCCTCGATGTGGACGCAATCCATCTAATGTAGATTGATTGCACGAATGTAGTTTGTATTCCGTCAAAACGCCCTTCGCTCTTATCAGCCATAGGTGAAAGTACACGTGGCTTTCTGCTGTGAATCGAATTCTGCTGCTATGCTGAGGCTTGCCGGTCTCCGGCCTATCCGATCGAGGAGTGAGTCCATCTATGTCTGAACCTGTAAAGATTACCGTTCGCCCCAACGGCCCGCTGCTGGTCGAGGGAGCGTTTGCGCTGAGCGATCTCGATGGCAAACAGTGGGACCTGACCGGCAAGCCGGCCGTGGCGCTGTGCCGTTGCGGCGCCAGTGAGAACCGACCTTTCTGCGATGGCGCGCACAAGAAGATTGGCTTCCAAAGCACGCCCAGCCCGGAGCCTCCGGCGTAGTCTTTCGAACCAGTTCGATCCAGGTGATTTGTATCCAGTGAGCAATCGGATTCTTCCAATCGCGCCTGTGCGGTCGCTTACGCTTGCGCGGTCGCGTCGCCGTGCAATGCCTCTTCTGACCGCTCTGGTGGCGTTGAGTCTCGGTGCGATGACTCTGTGCTCGCAGCAGCCTGTATTGCCTGCAAGCGCGGGGTCTGCTCAGACGACGGCGTCGCGGACCACTCTGCCCCGCACATACACGCGCCAGGAGGCGATGCTGCCCATGCGCGACGGCGTGCGCCTGCACGCGGTGATTCTGCGACCGGCGGATTTGCACGATGTCCCTTCCGCTGGCCTGCCGTTTCTGCTCGCGCGGACGCCCTACGGTGTGGACGACTTCGACTCCGAGAGCGTCAACCACGACAAGCCCGAACTGGCCGCCAGCGGCTACATCTTTGTCTACGAGGACATTCGCGGGCGCTACAAGTCCGAAGGCAGCTTCGTGATGAACCGTCCCATCGTGGCGCACAACAGCGCGAGCGATGTGGACGAGACGACCGACGCGCGCGACACCATCGAATGGCTGCTGAAGAATGTTCCCGGCAACAATGGCCGCGTCGGCGTCTTCGGCCTTTCGTACGACGGCTTTCTTGCCATGATGGCGGGCATCGACGCACATCCGGCGGTCAAGGCCATCTCGCCGCAAGCACCGATGACCGACGTATGGATGGGTGACGACTTCTTCCACAACGGAGCCTTCCGCGAGAGCTACGGCTTCGACTATGTGCAGGAGATGGAGGCGCAGAAGACCGATGCGCTCGTGGACCTGAAGCAGGACATGTACGATTTTTTTCTACTCCACGACAACTTCGCCGG
>PLOT01000287.1 GCA_003142215.1 Granulicella sp.
CAGCCGCTCTCCCAGGCCATCATGCTGGAGTCTTTCCCGCCACGCAAGCGCGGGGCCGCCATGGCGCTCTTCGGCTTCGGCGTCGTCGTCGCCCCCGTCCTCGGCCCCACCCTCGGCGGATGGCTCACCGACACTTACTCCTGGCGATACGCCTTCTACATCAACATCCCCGTCGGCCTGCTCGCCCTCTACATGATCAACCGCTTCGTCCACGACCCGCCTTACATCAAGAACGCCCGCGTCCCCGCATTCGACAACCTCGGCTTCGGAGCACTCGTCGTATGGACAGGCCTGCTTCAGATCATCCTCGACAAGGGACAGGAGTCAGACTGGTTCGGCGCCACTTGGATCCGCTGGGCCTTCTTCTTCCTCGTCACCAGCTTTGCTCTCTTCATCTGGCACTCCTGGCGCAAGCACGAACCAATGGTCGATCTCAAACTCCTTAAAAACCGCAACTTCGGCGTCGGATGTCTGCTCATCTTCTTCTTCGGCATCGCCATCTACTCCACCATCGTCGTCCTTCCCCTCTTCTACCAGGAACTGCTGGGCTACACCGCATTCACCGCCGGCCTGGTCGTCGCCCCGCGGGGCCTCGGCACCATCTGCGGACTGCCCGCCATCGGCTACCTCTCCAACAAGGTCGATCCCCGCTATCTCCTCACCTTCGGCTTCTTCATCTTCGGCCTCACCACTCTCTACTTCGGAAACGTCACCCTGGACATCTCCCCCACCACGCTGCTCATCCCCATCATGATCACCGGCTTCGGCCTCAGCTTCGTCTTCGTCCCCATCTCCATCGCCGCCTACGGCACCCTGCGCAACGAACAGATAGGCGGCGCCAGTGGCCTCTTCAACCTCATGCGCAACATCGGAGGCTCCATCGGAATCTCTCTCGCCCAGACCCTCCTCACCCGCCACACCGCCGTCCACCAGAACGAGATCCTCAACAGCGTCCCCATCACCAGCCGTCCCTTCCAGAACTCCCTCGCCGGCGCCCAACACGCCCTCACCAACACCTTCGGCTCCGCCAACACCCTCCACCCCGCCCAGTCCCTCCTCTACGGAGAACTCCACCGCCAGGCCGCGCTCTGGGCCTTCGTCGACGTCTTCCGCTCCCTCTGCCTGCTCAGCTTCCTCTGCCTCGCCATCTCCTGGCTCTTCAAAAAAGTCCATCCCGGCCACCCATCTCCCGCTGCCCACTAGGTGTATATTTGCCGTGAGTACTCAGGGCCCATATGAGATACATCGTCCTTTGTCTCCTCGCCATCTCGGTAATCGTGTCCTTCGTCTCGGGATGTGGCTCAGGAATGCATCCCACTACATCCTCCACCACTGATCAGAACATCACCGGCAACTGGTTCTTCGATACTGATATAACTCCCGCGCAAGCCATAACCTCTCCCATCTATGCGTTCACCGGCGCTATCAATAGCCAAGGTGTTAATGTCTCGGCAGTCTTCCGCGCATTAGGAGGGACCTGTATTTCTCCCAGTCAGGACATTGCGTTAACTGGTAGCCAGGCTGCTGATGGAACGGTTACTCTAATCTCCACCAATCTCCCAAACAATGTCGCCACCGTTACGCTCAGCTTCACCACTCTCTACGACCTCTCGAACGGACAGGGCAGCATCTCCATCACCGGCTCTGGCCCTTGTGCCATCCAATCTACCGGCCTAGGTGCCTATGAAGTTCAGCCCGTCACAGGAGCCTACACTGGGACCATCAGTGCCGCGTCAGGCACCCCGTCCACTGCCACAGGGACCGCTAATCTCATCCAGGCTGCGGCCAACTCCGACGGTCTGTTCCCAGTAACCGGAAGCATAACCATCGCCGGTGCCTCCTGCACCAGCACCTTCTCCTTCACAGGTCTCGCGGCCGGCCCCAACATTTCGGCTACCCTCGCATCCACCTCAGGCCCAACTGCCACCGGAGTCGTCACTGGAACGATCAATGCTGGTATATACGCTCCCTCTCTCACCCTAAGCATCAACATCCTCAGCTCCGGATGTAATGATGGCGCCTTCAACGCAACCTTCAGTCAGTAGCGCCTACGTTAAACGCGGGTGCCCCATCCTTCGCTGCTTTCTAGCGAAGGGTGGGAGACTTTGCCTCTGCCCGGTTTCCACCCCCGCGATAAACAATCCTTCAACCCGAGGTTCGCCTCATGCCCCGCCGCCTCATTCTCAGGTGCGCCAGAAATCTGTCTTTGCCTTTACGCGAAGCGTCGAGAACCGCACGAAGTGCCGTCGAGAACCGCACGAAGTGCTCACCACGCATGGTAGAACCCATCCCGCTGCATCACCCGCACCTCCACCCCGAACAGCTCGCTCAGCACCGGCGCCGTCAACAATTTTTCCTTCGCACCATCCGCCACGATCCGCCCCGCCCGCATCAGGATCACCCGCCCAATCTCCGGCAGAATGTCCGCAATCTGGTGCGTAATCATCAGAATCCCCGTCTCCTGCTGTGCCAGCCGCCGCAGCATCGTGCGCAGCCCCTGCTGCGCCGCAATATCCAGCGCGTTCGACGGCTCATCCAGCAGCAACATCTGGTTGCTCGCGCCAGAATCGGCGCGCCCAGAACCTGCGCCCGATCCCACCAGCGCCCGCCCGATCATCACCCGCCTCTGCTCCCCCGCCGACATCTCCCCCACCAGCTTCTGCGCAATCCCCGCCGCTCCCACCAGCTCCAGGACCTCCTCGGCCCGCGCCCGCATCGCCTCCGTCACCACCAAATTCGGCCACAGCGTCGAGCTGGAGAAGAACCCCGTCAGCACCGCATCCCGCCCCGTCGTCCGCAGCGTCGGCCTTCCCGGCAGCTCGTCCGACACCACCCCCAGCCGCCGTTTCAGCTCTGTCAGGTCCCACCGCTCACGCCCGAAGATGCTCACCCGAGTCCCTTCCAGCGCCAGCGGATAGCACTCGCACGTCATCGTCTTGATCAGCGTCGATTTGCCGCACCCATTCGGTCCCAGCACCGCAATCTGCTCGCCCGCCTCCACACGCAGGTTGATCCCGTGCAGCACCGTCCTGCCGCCGCGCGCAACATTGACTTCTTCAAGTTCCAAAAATGGCCGCATAGCTCCAGAATAATCGCTCCCTCCCCATCCGCCTCATCCCGCCCCGTTATAATCGACCCCAAGCCGATGCCCTCTCAAAACAGCTCGACCGCGCAAGCCCGCATCGCCTCCGCGCTCCTGCTCGCACTCACACTCCTTTGGTGCATCTACTGGTTCGTCCACGCCTGGCACTACTGGGAGGACGACGCCTACATCCATCTCGAATTCGCCCGCAGCCTCGCCGCCGGCCTTGGCTTCGCCTTCAATGGCCGCGTCGTCGCCGGAGACACCGCGCCCCTCTGGGTCTTTCTTCTCGCCGCAAGCCACTCCCTCGTCCCCGACTGGCTCGCCGCCGGCAAGCTCCTCACCGTCCTCGGCGCGGCCCTCTCGCTCGCCGGCTGCTACGCCTTCGCACGCCGCCTCGCCTCCTCCATGCTTCCCTCGCATCCCGACGCCGCGCTCTTCCCCGCCGCCATCCTGCTCCTCGTCGTAGCCAACCCATACACCTGCTACTGGATCTTCTCCGGAATGGAACCGCTCGCCGCCTCCGGCCTCGCCTTCTTTGCTGTTCTCGCTGCCACGCAGACGCATCCTTCAAAAAAATCCTTCCTTGCCGCGTCTCTACTCGCCGGTATCGCTCCTCTCCTGCGGCCGGAGATGATCTTCCTCTCCGCGCTCCTCATTCTTCCCCTCCTCGCCCAGTGGCGCCGTCTTCCCGGCAACCCAACCTCTCCCTCCAAACTCGCAGCCTTCGCCTCTGGCCTGTTCCTCGCCGTCGCACCTCTTGCGCTCTGGTCCCTCTACTCTCTCCGCGCCTTCGGACATCTCCTGCCCAACACCAATGCCGCCAAGCGCGCCGGCCCCGCCGACTCCGTTCTCCGCCATCTCCTCTCCATCTACGCGGCCGGATTCCCTCTCATCCTCTGCGGTCTCATTGCCGGCATCCTCTATCTCATCCTGCGCCCCGCCGCCGTCCGCCGCTCCCTGCAAAACGCCGTCTCCGCAGCATTCAATCCCCCCACGCCCACCGCCGCGCAACCCTCCCCCAGCCTTCCCCTCGCCGGCTGGATCTTCCTCCTCTGGCCCCTCATCGCGACCCTCTTCTACATCGCCAACCACACCTACGTCCAGACCCGTTACATCCTGGTGTCCGCTCCCGCCCTCACCCTCGTCATTCTGGTTCTAGCCCTCCAGACCGCGCCGCGCGCCGCCCGCATCCTCTACATCTCCGCCCTCGCCGCATCCCTCGCCATCAGCGTCATCACCGTCCGTCCCTTGGTCCGCAACAAAGCTATCGACTGCCAGACCGCCAAGAACCTCGCCCTCTTCATCCACGACCGCATCCCGCCCGACGCCCCTGTCGCCGATTATGCCATCGGGGAGATCGCCTTCGTCTCCCAGCACCCCATCCTCGACACCAGCGGAATCACCCGCCCCGGTGCCATCCCCTACCTCAATGCCCCACCCCCAGCCATGCTGCTCTGGGCGCGCTCCCAGGGCGCGCAGTACTGGATCGGCAATCGGCCCACCCCCGACTCCATCCTCATCTACACCTTCAACCAGAGGTTCGCCACCTGGTCCCTCCACCCCGCGCTCTACGCCTCCTCCACCCGCATCGAACTCTGGCAGCTCCCCACCCATAGCCCATAGCCGTACCACATAACTCCACGCCAATCAAAAAGCCCGGCAAACAGCCGGGCCTTTCCTTTCAATAACCGTCAACCAGCAACCTACGTCGTAACGTCCACTCCGCGCCAGAACGCCACATGGTGTTTCACGCTGCGAGCCGCGGGCTTCGGATCGGGGTAGTACCACGCCGCATCCGGGTTCTCCTGTCCATCCACCACCAGCGTGTAGTACCGCGCCTGTCCCCAGGTGTTGCTCGATGTCGTCGAGCTGGCTCGGAAAAACTCCCGGTTCATCGATTCGTCAGGAAAGTAAACAACTCCCTCAACCGTCTCAACCGTCTCGCTTTCGGCGAGGGTCTGACCATTCCACACTGCCTTAGCCATAGACTAATCCCGCGTTCTTTCAATAAGCTACCGGTGCCACACGCACAAATGCGGGGCTATGACGCGGAATCCATGACTCCGAACGTCCCCTCGCATTTGTAGCAGAAATGTAACATAAATGGAAATGGCCCTCTCCGCACGGGATAGCCGGAGACGCTGCCCATCGGGCAGGATCTACCCTTTTTTCAGTCCCTTCTGGATCGCATCCGAACCAGTTTAGCTGGCGGCCTTGGCCGGTCCGAATTTCATCAGAAACATCTCGTGGAGCGCCTTTGCCCCCGGGTACTTGGCGATCATGGCGGCCGTGTGCCTCATGAACGGACTGCCGGACTCCTTCTCCGTCTCGGCGTGGAAGTGATGGAACTTGGCATAGATCAGGATGCCCTCGGCACTGGTGTCCAGGAACAAATCCGCATCGACTGCCCCGTGCATTACAAAGGAGGCTGCCATCTCCCAGTAGCTGAGTGCCTGACGCCAGTACACATTCTCTTTCGCCTTCACGTCCCGCGAAACTGCGCGTAACTGCTCCAGGGTCTTCGGCTGGAACTCGAAGACCATAAAATGACGCGCCTTGCGCAACGTCTCCTCGCGCCGTAGCTCGTAAAGCCGCATCACCACCTCTGCATCTACAGTTGTCGCCATTTAGTTTCTCTCCTCTTTCGGATTGCCGGTCAAGCCACACTCTCCACCACCGCCCGCGTCTTCTCCGGATCGGGCATCTCCAGTACCGGAACCGCCGCCGGAGGCCCAATCTTCTTCTCGTATCCGCACTCTGGCGTCTTCGGCTCTTCCACCTTCGCGCCCTTCTTCGGCCGCCGCTTGGGCAGCGCCTTGCGGTTGTTGGGACACACCAGGAACGTCCCCTTCGAGTTCGACAACTCCAGCAGGTACGCGCTGTCGCACTTCGGGCAAACCTCACTCACCATCTTCTGGTTGCTGGAAAAATCGCACTTGGGATAGTTCACGCACCCATAGAACGTATCGCCGCGCTTGGTCTTGCGCACCGCAACGTCGCCGCCGCACTTCGGACACGCCACCTCCAGCAGCTCCTGCTTCACGTACTTGCACTTCGGATAGCCGCTGCACGCAATAAATTCGCCGTACTGTCCGTCGCGCTGTAGCAACGGCTTTCCGCATTTCGGACACATCTCATCCAGCACCACTGGCGGCTTCTGCTGCACCTTCTGCGTCAGCTTGCGGATCGTCTTGCAAGGCGGGTCCTCCGAGTAGCCCGGACAGCTCATGAACGGCCCCCACGGCCCATTGCGCAGCACCATCACACGCCCGCAGTTGTCGCAGAACTCCTCCTCCGGAACCTCGTCCGCCCCCGGCGCGCTCAGGTCCGGCTTGGCCGCAAAGTTCTCCTTGGTGAAATCGCAGCTCACCTGCTCCACCGTCACCTTTTTACCCGCCGCCTGCGCCAGCTCGACAGCCTTCGCCATCTCACCCGCGTCGGCAACTTCTTGTGAAAATTCCGTCACAGCACCATTCGCCGCCTTCACCGTCATGGGGAACTTCAGCGCCGTCACAATCTTCTTCGTCACCGCCTTCGCGTCCTTCTTCCACGGCCCGGCAGAAACAGCGATCGGCTTCAACCGGCTGAAGTTCGAGCAGGAATAAAAACTCCCGAACTTGCCCCACTTCAACAGCAGCGGGCTCCCGCACTTGTCGCAGATCTCCGGCGTCGCGTGCTCCATCCGCTTGATGTCTTCCATGTTCTTGCCAGCGACAATCAGCTCCTGCTCGAAGTAGTCATAGAACCCGTTCAGCAGATCGGTCCATTTTTCCTGTCCATCCTCGACCGCATCCAGCTCGCTCTCTAGCCGTGCCGTGTACAGCAGGTCGAAGATGTACGGAAAGTTCTTCACCAGCAGCCCCGTCACCACGGTGCCAATCTCCGTCGGCACAAACTTCTTCTGGATCTTCTTCACATAGTCGCGGTCCTGGATCGTATTGATGATCGAAGCATACGTCGAAGGCCGCCCGATCCCCCGCTCCTCCAGCGTCTTCACCAGGCTCGCCTCGTTGAACCGTGGCGGCGGTTGGGTAAACTTCTGCTCGCTCGCCACCGAAATCTTCTGTAGCGCCTGCGCCGCCGTCAGCTCCGGCAGAATCGTGTCCTCCGATCCGCCCTCCCACACCTTTAAATATCCATCGAACTTCAGCACGCTCCCCGTCACGCGGAAGTCATACGTCCTCTCCGAAGCCTTCGCCGCAACATCCACCGTCGTCTGGTCGAAGATCGCCGGCGTCATCTGGCTCGACACAAACTTCTGCCAGACCAGCTTGTACAGCTTGTACTGTTCTTCGCTCAGCGAAGCGCGAATCGACTCCGGAGTAAAGTCCACCCGCGTCGGACGGATCGCCTCATGCGCGTCCTGTGCCTGCGCCTGCTTCTTGCCCAGATACTCATTCGACTTCGTAGGCAGATAATCCTTGCCCAGCTTCGCGATAAACTCCCGCGCCTCCGCAATCGCATCCGGCGAAACGCGCGTCGAGTCGGTCCTCATATATGTAATCAGCCCGACCGTTCCCTCCTTGCCAATCTCCACGCCCTCGTACAACCGCTGCGCCACGCCCATCGTCCGTCGCACGTTGAAGCCCAGCCGACTCGCTGCGTCCTGCTGCAGTTTGCTGGTGATATACGGAGCCGTCGGGTTCGCCCGCCGCTCCTTCTTCTCCACCCCGCGCACACTCCACTTCGCGCGTTCCAGCTCTGCGACCACCTCCGCGACAGCCTCCCCATCCGGCAGAGCGCTGGAAAGAAACTGCTCCTTGCCCTCTGCATCGACTCCGTTTGAAACCCGCGCCGCAACTCCATCCACGCCCACAAACTTCGCCGTAAACTCCTCGCTCTTCCCCGTCTTCAGCTTCGCATCGATATTCCAGTACTCCACCGGCTTGAACTCGTTGATCTCCTGCTCGCGCTCCACAATCAGCCGCAGAGCCACCGTCTGCACACGCCCCGCGCTCAACCCGCGCCGCACCTTCTCCCACAGCAACGGCGAGATCTGGTAGCCCACCAGCCGGTCCAGCACACGCCGCGTCTGCTGCGCGTCCACCAGGTTCTCATCGATGTCGCGCGAGTGCGCGAACGCAGCCTTCACCGCCTTCTTCGTAATCTCGTTGAACGTCACCCGCCGCAGCTTCGTCTTGTCCTTCATCACCGGCAGCAGTTGCATCGCCAGGTGCGCGGCAATCGCCTCGCCCTCGCGGTCCGGGTCGGGCGCCAGATACACCCAGTCCGCCTTCGCAGCCAGCTTCTTCAGCCGCTCCACAACCTTCTCTTTGCCCGGAGACACAACCAGCGTCGGCTCAAACGTCCGCCGTTCCAGCTCCACCCCAATGTCGTTCTTCGGCAGGTCCATGATGTGCCCGATCGAGGCCTCCACCACAAACTCCGCTTCACCCAGATATTTATTGATCGTCTTCGCCTTCGCTGGCGATTCCACGATCACAAGTGACTTTGCCATTCGTCCCCTTCAATTCAAATCTCGATTGCCACGCGGCAATCCTCGTCTTCGTCCACCGTTCCACTAGCGAACCTAACACGGAACCGCAAAAAGATGCGAACCCACCGCCCTCGCCAAAAACTCCGGCGCCAGTCGAGAATCTACACCCATACACTCCCCCACCACAAATCCGTCATACCCCGCTTACCCAAAAATTGAGCGATGAATCGCGCCCATTCGTTGTCGTCCGGCCATGAGCGAAGCCCATTTGAAATCGTCATTCTGGCCTGTGCAATTTTTTAACCGTCGTCATTCTGGCGCAACCAGAATCTCTGTATTTTTCGTTGTCTGTTCTTTGTTTGTCATTCTGAGCGCAGCGAAGAATCCCCGCATTTCGCTTTTGCACTTGCTCTTGCCGTTGTCTGTTCTTGCTGTCATCCTGANNCGAGCGCGAAGGACCCCGATGCAGCTCGCCCCGCCACAACCGCTCGAACCTTTCTCCCAACAACGCCGTCGTTGTCTGTTCTCAGTTCGCGCAAACCCGCGCTCCTCTTCCCTCTCAGAAGCACCGCACATAATTCTTCCCCGGCATCTGCTTCACCCGTCCGCGCAGCTCCAGTTCGAACAGCGCCGTAAAGATCTCCGCCGACCCCAGCGTTCCTTCCAGCCCTTCGATCAGCGTGTCCAGTTGCACCGACTCATCCCGCCGCAGTTGCTCCAGCACCACCCGTTCAGCCTCCGGCATCGGCTTCTCGTCTTCAAATAGAGATGCGCTCCCGCCCGTCTTCGATTCAATCTGCCCCGCCGCCTCCATCTCCTCTTCCAGTTGCAACCGTATCTGCGTCGGCAGGTCCTCCCAGATGTCCTCCCACGTCGCGGTCAGCTTTGCTCCCTGCTTGATCAGCGTATTCGGCCCCCACGCGATCTTGTTGGTCACATTGCCCGGCACGGCGTACACATCCCTGTTCTGCTCCATCGCGCAGCGCGCCGTGATCCGTGTGCCGCTGTACTCGCCGCCCTCCACCACCAGCACGCCCACGCTCATCCCGCTCAGAATCCTGTTGCGCAGAGGAAAGTTCTGCGGCGCGGGAAACGTCCCCAGCGGATACTCGCTGACGATAGTCCCGCCCGAGGCTACAATCCGCTCCGCCAGTTTTTTATTCTCCTTCGGATACACCACATCGATCCCTGTCCCCCACACCGCCACCGTCAACCCATTCGCATCCAGCGCGCCCTTGTGCGCGGCCGAGTCCACCCCGCGCGCCATCCCGCTCAGGATCGTCATCCTTCGGTTCGCCAGGTCGCGCGACAGCATCTCCGCCATCCCCACTCCATACGGCGTAGGATGGCGAGTCCCCACCACCGCAATCCCCGGCCGCTCTAGCAGCTTCGCGTCTCCGCGAACCCACAGTACCGCCGGCGGATCGTAGATCTGCAACAGCCGCCCCGGATAAGCCTCATCCTCGCGCGTCAGAAAAAATCCGCCCGCCTCCGCAACCTGCTTCGCCTCTTTCTCCGCCGCCGCCCGCGCCCGCCCATCGGCCACAAACTGCGCCGCCTTGGCCGGCATCCCGGCCGCCTCCAGCTCCGTCAGCGAAGCATCAAACACCCGCTCCGCCCCGCGAAATGCACGCGCCTCCTCACCGGAACCATCCGCACCCAGCCGCTCCATCGCCCGCGCAATCCGTGTCGGTCCCATCTCCGGCGTCAGCGCCAGAGCCATCCATCCCAGCCGCCCCGCCTCCGCCCCCTTCAGCGCATCCCGCTCTGCGTCGCTATTCATCTCGCTCCGTCCCGCCGCTTGCAAAAAATTTGCCGCGTTCCCCGCAGGTTATCGCGATCTCTCCGCCTCTAGCCCTTGAACTCCTCGGTCGAAGTCGTCGCCTCCATGTCCAGCTCCGTTGGATCCACCAGCGGCATCAGCCACGACATCAACGCATCATGCAGCGGATGAGAAAAATATCTCTCGAACGCCGCGCGGTCCGTAAACATCATCACCCCGCCGAAGTTGGTTCCCTTCCCGCGCGGAGACAGGTTCTCGCCGACATGCGTCGCCAGCAGCCCCGCGATCTTTCCCTGCAGCGCCAGGATCTCCCTCTTTGCCCGCTGCTTCTGTTCCTCGGTCGTTCCTCCTACCCATCGCAATGCAAACGTGTGAATAAACATTTCGCCCTCGCAGACAAATCCTACATCCGCAGGAGACTATCGCGAAACCCACTTCTCCCAACATCGTCATTCTGGCGAAGCCTACAAGTCGTCATTCTGGCGAAGCCTGCGAGTCGTCATTCTGGCGAAGCCTACAAGTCGTCATTCTGGCCTGAGCGAAGTCGAAGGCCAGAATCTCTGTATTTCGTCGTTGCTTGTTCTAGCCTTTGCCGTTGTTTGTTCTTGCTGTCATCCTGAGCGCAGCGAAGGACCCCGATACTGCTCATCTTGCCAAAACCGCCCGAACCTTTCTCCCAACAAACTCCGCTCGCTTTGCATCCTGCGCGCCAGTTCGTCCAATAGCTTACACGCCGAATCCGCGCACATCCCATAAACTAGAAGAGTCTTGCCCCACTCCGTCCCATCCCGCCTGCGCGTCGCCGCCATCGACTTCCTCAATCCCGCGCCCCTCATGTGGGACTTCGACCATCCCCCGCTCGCCTCCACTCTCGCCGCCCGCTACCAGCTCCACTCCACCCAACCCTCCCTCTGCGCCGAAGAACTCCTCGCAGGCCGCGCCGATCTCGGCCTCATTCCCATCGCCGCGCTTACCCCCTCGCTGGCCATCGTCTCCGACTGCGCCATCGCCTCGCTCGACCGCGTCCGCTCCATCCAACTCATCATTAAATTAAATAACTCGCCCGCAGATGACATTGATCGCGTCCTCGCCGCCGTCCGCACCATCGCCGCCGACACCGCATCCCGCAGCTCCCTCGCCTACGCCCAAATTCTCTTCAAGAAGTTCATCGGCACCGCACCTCAATTTCTCCCCGCGCCCGCCGACCCCATCGCCATGTTGCGCCAAGCCGACGCCGCTCTCCTCATCGGCGATCCCGCGCTCCTGGCTCTTGAGAACCGCACCCAGATCGAATCCTCCATCGGCCCATGCCTCTGGCTCGACCTCGCTCACGAATGGACCTCCCGCACCCATCTCCCCTGGGTCGCCGCCGTCTGGGCCGTCCGCCCCGAATCCCTCGCCGCCTCATCCATCACCGCAGCCCAACTCACCCGCGACCTTCAGCTCTCCCGCGACCACGGCCTCGCCCACATCGATAGCCTCGTCTCAGAATGGACCCCCCGCATCGCCATCCCACCGGCGACGATCCGCCACTACCTCACCCATAACATCCACTACACCCTCTCGCCCGCCTGCGTCGCCGCCATTCAGCTCTTCCGCCGCCACGCCGCCGAAGCCAGCCTCCTGCCTCCGCTCCCCACCCTCCGCTTCCTCTAGCCGCACTGTTCCCTGTTCCCTGTTCCCTGCCTTCAAATCTCCCACTGCAACAGCGTAGCCGCCACGGTGAATCCCGCCCCCGCGCTGGCCAGCAGAACCAGGTCGCCCTTCTTCAGCCGGCCCTCTTCCATCGCCGTCTGCATCGCCATCGGGATGGTTGCCGCCGTCGTATTGCCAAAGCGGTCGATGTTGATGATCACCCGTTCCACCGGCAGTCCCAGCCGCTCCGCCGTCGACAGAATGATCCGCTTGTTCGCCTGGTGCGGAATGAAGCAATCGACGTCCTTGCCGGTCAGTCCGTTATTTGCCAGCACCGACTCGGTCGCCTCTGCCATCTTGCGCACCGCAAACTTGTACACTGCGGGCCCGTCCTGGTGGACGTAGTGCATCTTCTTCGCCACCGTCTCGGCCGACGGTGGGTGCAGGCTCCCTCCTCCCGGCATATACAGCGATCCCGCGCCAGACCCATCGATCTCGTGCCAGTAGTCGATCAGCCCCACCTCGCCTGCCGCGCACGGCTCCAGTAGCACCGCGCCCGCTCCGTCCCCGAAGATCACGCACGTCGTCCGGTCCGTATAGTCGATGATCGAGCTCATCACGTCCGCCCCCACCACCATCACCTTCTTGTGCGCGCCCGTCTCCACCAGCTTCGCGCCCACCTGCAGCGCGTAGGGAAACCCCGAGCAGGCAGCCGACAGGTCGAACCCCCACGCCCCCTTCGCCCCAATCTTCTCCTGGATCAGGCACGCCGTCGCCGGGAACAGCATATCCGGCGTCACCGTCGCCACCACGATCACCTCCACCTCGCTCGCCTCGATTCCACGCGCCGTCAGGCACCGCCGAGCCGCCTCCGCCCCCAGGTCGCTCGACGCCACCCCCTTGTCCACAATGTGCCGTTCGCGGATTCCCGTCCGCTCCGTGATCCACTTGTCGTTGGTCGCCACCATCCGCTCCAGGTCGGCATTGGTCAGCAACCGCGGAGGAACATACGTCCCCACCGAACTGATCTTCACCCTCACGCTCTCGTGCGCCTTCAACGTCAGACTCAATCCATCACCTCGCTGTCTCTGTTGGACCAACTCGGCCCCGAATCATTCTCGCCGACCCGCGCCCCAAGAACAAGTACCACGAACTGGGTGCCCCATTCATCGCGCCTTTATCTCATGCGATGAGTGGGTGTGCAGCCGCAACCCCTCGCGCACCTCGCGCCACGCACGTCTCAAATTGTTCAAGGGGGACAATCCCGGCCAGCCCATCGTCAACCATCAACCAGTAACTGCATTAAAAAGTACCGGGCGACCTACTGCGCCCGTAATTACCCGTTGCCGTTGCTTCCTTCCGGACCTGGCGGGGTTGGCGGGATTACGTCGCGTAGGGCCCGGCACACCTCAAGTCTACCATCCTCCCTAATTCTGCATCCAACCCCTCAGGCCCTTGATCCGGTCGTTACAAAATCCTCTCTTGAACGGAGTCTTCCATGCTTATTCCAATTATTCTCATCCTCCTGATCTTCGGCTTCGGCTTTGGCGGCTACCGCATGGGCCCGGGCCTCGGCTACTACGGCGGAGGCAGTCTCTCGCTCATCCTCCTCATCGTACTCATCGTCCTCCTCCTGCGCTGACCCGCCGGATGTCCCACTCGTAGCAGCAGGGTCCCCCATTCATGGCGGGTGCCCCATCTTCGCCGCGGTCTCATCGCGGCTAAGGTGGGGTTCAGCGACCACAGAGAATCGTCATCCCGACCGGAGCCGCTCACAGTCTCATCGTGAGCGGCGCATAACCGGGGTCCCCGGCCAGCTTGCTGGCTGGGGTGGCAGTGGAGGGACCCCCGCATTTCATCGTTGTTTGTTTTACGCCGTTGTCTGTTTTTCGCCTTTGTTTGTTTTCCGCTTGTCATCCTGAGCGCGTCTTTCGAGCGCGAAGGACCCCGATGAAGTTCGTACCCTCACAACCCTCCGAACCTTTCTCCCACAAAACTCCCGCACTTGTCCTTCTTTCCCTCCGATTGCCTCACCCCCACTCCGCGCAGTACCCTCATCCTCATGCCTCGCCTCGCTCTCGCCGCCGCCCTCATCTTCCTCGCCGCACCCATCGCCTTCAGCCAAACAGTCGCCGCGCTGCCCACTCCGACTCCGGCCACAGCCTCGCCTCAAACCAGCGACAAATCAACCTCGATGCCGATCTTCGACGTAGCTTCCATCCGGCAGAATGTCAGCTCCACCGACAACCACTATCACATCTACAGCTCGCCCAACGACGGCAACTTCCGCGCCGTCAACATCACCTTGAAGACTCTGCTCAACTTCGCATTTGCAATGCCGGAGACACGAATCGTCGGTGGCCCAGCCTGGATCGACACAGACAAGTTCGACATCGAGGCGAAGGCCGATCCCGACGTCAGTGACCGGATGAAGAACCTCACCTCCGACCAGGGCCGGCTCCAGAAGCAACAGATGCTGCAATCGCTCCTCGCCGACCGCTTCAAACTCACCGTCCATCGAGAGACGCGCCAGCTTCCCGTCTACGCCCTCGTCCTCGCCAAGGGCGGCCCAAAGTTTGCAGAATCGAAGGAGAACGGCACCACCGTATCCGCGAAGCGCGGACATCTCATTATGCAAAGCAGGAACTCCGCTGCAACCCTCGCAGAGGAGTTGTCCAAAGTACTTGGCCGCGATGTCCTCGATCAGACCGGCATCGAAGGAAGGTATTCGATCGATCTCAAGTGGACGCCGGACGACAGCGCAGCTCCCCCGCCAACCGGACAGCAGCAAGCGACGCCCATGCCCGACGCCTCCGGCCCCTCCATCTTCACCGCCATCCAGGAGCAGCTCGGCCTCAAGCTCCAACCCATCAAGGCTCCCGTGCAGGTTCTCGTCATCGACCATATCGAGCCGCCCACTCCAAACTAGCCGCGCCGCGTACCATCTCCGTACTTCCCACCGGGCCCCGTTGCGCGAGACAATCGACTCCATGCATCGCCTCTCGATCACAGCCTGCCTTCTGCTCGCACTCACCCTCCCCGCCGCCGCGCAGACCCTCGCCCGTCCCGGCATGACAAACTTCGGCCAGAACTCCGACCCCTGGTGGCGTCGCGCCGTCTTCTATCAGGTCGCCGAAACTCCTGCCAGCCCAACCGGCGAAATCCCCGCCAACGCGCCCCAGCAAACCGCCGGCTACAAATTCATCGCCGCCCGTCTCG
>PLOT01000263.1:0-2359 GCA_003142215.1 Granulicella sp.
TTGGCCTCGGCCAGAAAGTCGTCAACGCCTGCCTCGCGCGCAATCGCCGCCGCGGTCAGAGGATTGTCGCCGGTAATCATGATGGTCTTGATACCCATGGCGCGCAGTTGCTCGAAGCGTTCCTTCATGCCGCCCTTGACGATGTCCTTCAGATGAATCACGCCCAGCGCGCGGCCATTCTCCGCGACCACCAGTGGCGTGCCTCCCTGTCGCGCCACCTTGTCCACGGTGGCCCGCACCTCGTCCGGCAGAATCGACCCGTTTTCTTTGAGGTAATTCGCAATCGCATCCGCCGCGCCCTTGCGAATACTGCGCCCCTCCATGTCGATGCCGCTCATGCGCGTCAGCGCGCTGAATGGGATGTACTCCACATTCAGGTTCGCCAACTCGCGCCCGCGCAGGCCATACAGCTCCTTGGCCAGAACCACAATCGAGCGGCCCTCCGGCGTCTCGTCCGGCAAGCTCGACAACTGCGCAGCGTCCGCCAGTTCTTCACTCGTTACACCCGCCGCCGTCAGGAACTCCGACGCCTGCCGATTGCCCAGCGTGATCGTCCCCGTCTTATCCAGCAGCAGCGTGTTCACATCGCCCGCCGCCTCCACCGCGCGCCCCGACACGGCCAGTACATTGTGCTGCACCAGGCGGTCCATGCCCGCAATTCCAATCGCCGACAGAAGCCCGCCGATGGTCGTTGGAATCAGGCACACCAGCAGCGAGATCAGCACAAACGCCGTCTGCGGCGCGCCCGAATAAACCGCGAAGGGCTCCAGTGTCACCACCGCCAGCAGAAAGATAATCGTCAGCCCGGCCAGCAGGATATTCAGCGCGATCTCGTTGGGCGTCTTCTGACGCTCCGCCCCTTCCACCAGCGCGATCATGCGGTCCAGAAACGTCTCGCCGGGGTTCGCCGTGATCTTCACCACGATCACATCGCTCAACACGCGCGTTCCGCCGGTGACTGCCGAGCGATCGCCGCCCGCCTCGCGGATCACAGGCGCGCTCTCGCCGGTGATGGCCGACTCATCCACCGAAGCGACGCCCTCGATCACCTCGCCGTCGCCGGGAATCATCTGTCCCGCCGTCACGCGGACCTTATCGTTCACGCGCAGGTGCGAGCTCGGCACCTCTTCGATGCTCCCATCGGCGCGCAGCTTGTACGCCGTTGTCTCACTCTTCGCCTTGCGCAGCGCGTCCGCCTGCGCCTTGCCGCGTCCCTCCGCCATCGCCTCGGCAAAGTTCGCGAACAGCACCGTGAACCATAGCCACAGCGTGATTTGCAGGTTGAATGCAAAGTGGGTCGCGCCGTGCGGCAGCACAAGCAGCGCCGTCGTCACCACGCTGCCCACCTCCACCACAAACATCACCGGGTTCTTCGCCATCAGCGCCGGATTCAGCTTCTTCAGCGCATCCACCGCCGCGCGCCGGACAATCGCCGATTCAAACAACTGTCGCTTCTTTGACGTTCCTGTATGTGTCGCGTTCATCTCATCCAACCTCGAAATTCATTTCCGTTGCAAACTTGCTGACTTGCTGACTCGCTGACTTACGCAAAGCTGATGCCCGAACGCAGCAGCAGGTGTTCGAGGATCGGCCCCAGGCTGAGCGCCGGGAAGAAGGTCAGCGCGCCGACGATCAGAATCACGCCCACCAGAAGCACCGTAAACAGCGTGTTATTCACCGGGAACGTGCCCAGCGACTCCGGCGCGATCTTCTTGGTCGCAAGACTTCCCGCCACGGCCAGCATGGGCACCATCATCAGGAAGCGCCCCACCAGCATTGTGATTCCCAGCGTCGCGTTGTACCAGTGCGTGTTCGCGTTCAGTCCCGCGAACGCCGACCCGTTGTTGCCCGCCGATGACGTGTACGCATACAGAATCTGCGTCAACCCATGCGGCCCGTGGTTCGACAGGCTCGAGGTCCCGAAGCTCGGCGCCAGCACCGACACCGCGGTGAATCCCAGGATGACCAGCGGAAAGATCAGCACGTAGAGCATGGACAGCTGCACTTCATACGCCTGCACCTTCTTGCCCAGGTACTCCGGCGTTCGCCCAACCATCAGCCCCGCGATGAAGACCGTAATGATGACTAAGATCAACATGCCGTACATGCCTGAACCGACTCCGCCGAAGATGATCTCGCCCATCATGATGTTGGCCAGCGGCACCATTCCGCCCAGCGGCATGAAGGAGTCGTGCATCGAGTTCACCGCGCCGCAGCTCGCGTCCGTGGTCACCGTGGCAAACAGCGCGGAGTTGGCAACGCCGAAGCGCACCTCCTTGCCCTCCATGTTTCCGCCGGAAGATTGTGCCGCTCCCGACATCGCCACGCGCTGGTTCACGCCATGCAGCAGCGGGTTCGG
>PLOT01000263.1:2444-14794 GCA_003142215.1 Granulicella sp.
TGCGACGCCAGCGGCCCCTGCGCGATGGTCTGCGTCGTCACCGTCGTCGTCACCGGCTTCCCATCCGCGCCGGGAGCGGTTACCGTCTGCGGCTCCAGCAGCGTCGCCGTGTCGTAGGGCTTGAAGTTCTGGATCGCCCCCTGCGAGACCAGCGCCAGCGCATATACCAGGCAGATCGGCACCAGCACCCACAGCGTGCCGCGCGTCAGGTCCACCCAGAAGTTTCCCAGCGTCTTCGATTCGCGCCGCGAAATCCCGCGAATGAATGCGATGGCCAGCGCCATGCCGGTTGCAGCCGACCAGAAGTTGTGCGTCGCCAGGCCCACCATCTGGGTCAGATAGCTCATCGTGGTTTCGGGCACATACGACTGCCAGTTGGTGTTGGTGACGAAGGACGCCGCCGTGTTCCACGCCAGATACGGCTCGACCGCCGCCAGATGCTGCGGGTTCCACAGCGGAATCGCGTGCTGCAACCGCTCGATCGCATAGGTCAACAGCAGCGTCGCGCAACTGAAGATCAGCATCGCCGCGCCATACTCGGTCCACTTCATCTCCGCGTCCGCGTCCACGCCGGTCACGCGATAGAGCAGCCGCTCCACCGGTCCCAGCACCGGATCGAGCCAAGTCTTCTTCCGCTCGTAGACGCGCGCCATGTAGAGGCCCATCGGCTTCGCCGCAAGCAACAACAAAGCGAAGAAGACCGCAATCTGCAACCAACCGTTCGCTGTCATTAAAATTTCTCCGGACGCAAAAGCGCTATGACCAGGTACACCAGCAACCCGGCCGTCAGTAGTAGGAGAAGAATATTTTCAAGCATTGCCGCCGCCGCCTTTCAGGGATTGGCAGCCGTAGACATACAGCACCGCGACGAAGAAAAATACAAATGAAGCTGCTAAGAAGACGATATCGCTCATATAACTCAACTCCTGAAGCCTGCCGCGCTTGGGGCCCCGCGCGTCAGGATCGCAACTTAGAGTACAACAGCGGCCCGCGTAGGAATGCCGTAGGATTAGCGTTAAGATTTTGTAAAGTTCGTGTGCGCCGGCTCGGCCCCGTCCCGGCAGACCTCGTCCTGGCTGGCGGGCCGAGGGCTCAGCCGGTAGCCCACCCACGGTTCGCTGAGGATATATTGCGGCTCAGCGCCCCGTCCCGCATCCGGCTCGATCTTCTTGCGAAGCTGCGCGATCAGCACGCGCAGGTACTCCGGCTGGTCGGCCCCTGCCGCGCCCCACACCGCCCGCAGCAGCATCTTGTGCGTCAGTACGCGGTCCGCATTGCGGACGAAGTACAGCATCAGGTCGAACTCCTTCGGCGTCAGGTGGACCTCCACCTCGCGCACCAGCACCTGGTGCCGCTCCACGTCTACGCGGAAGTCGCCCAGTTCGATCGAACTCTCCTGCGGCTCGGCCGCGGCAGCCACGCGCCGCGACTGCACACGCACCCTCGCCAGCAGCTCCTGAATACTGAACGGCTTGGTGATGTAGTCGTCCGCTCCCTCGTCCAGCGCAGACACCTTGGCCGCATCCTGGCTGCGCACCGAGAGCACGATGATCGGCACCTGCGAGCGCGCGCGAATCTCCCGCGTCAGCTCGATCCCGTCCATCCCAGGCATCGCCAGGTCGGTAATCACCAGCTCCGGCTGCGCCTTCAGGAACTTTGCCAGTGCGTCCATGCCGTCCTGCGCAACCGTTACCTCATGCCCATTGCTCTGCAGCGAAGTGCGCAGAACCCGCGTGATCTGCGGCTCATCGTCAACAATCAGAATCCGCATAGCCCCAACCCTTCAGCCCCACCAACTCGAACCTCGAACCTAGTACCTTACGCCGGCTGCTGCGTAACAAGATGCACATCGACGTGAGTTGCATCGTTCATAAACCGCTGTAGCGCGAGATAGTACATATACTTCTTCCATCCCTTTATCGCCGACCGCCCGAAGATGACCTGCGTGATTCTGTTCCTGGTGACATACTCCGCGGTCACCGCGGGAACGCTGCTGCCCTTCAGCCGGACCACCCTGGCGCCCACGTTCTCGGCAAACTGAATGTTGGCCTCCAGCGTCCGGCGGAGGTTCTCCGGCATCTCCATCGCGCTCTCCACATGCAGCACGAAGAACTCGGCGTTGATCGCCTCCGCCAGGCGCGCACCGCGCGCGATCAGGTCGCGCGACGCCGGGTTGGAGCTGATGCACACTGCCACCCGCTCGGCAATCTGCCAATGCCCGCTCAACTGCTTGCGCGTCACATAGTCGTCCAGCGTGCGGTCCACCGCGCGCGTCACCCGCTGTAGCGCCATCTCGCGCAACGCGATCAGGTTGCCGCGCCGGAAGAAGTTCTGCAGCGCCCGCTCCACGCGCTCCTGCGGATAGATGTCGCCGCGGCCCATGCGGTGTACCAGCGCCTCAGGCGTCAGATCGCTCATGACAATCTCGTCCGCCCGGTCCAGCACCCAGTCCGGCACCGTCTCTCTCACCGTAACGCCGGTCAGGCTCTGCACTCGCGGCGTAATGCTCTCCACGTGCTGGATGTTCAGCGTCGTCAGCACGTCGATCTCCGCCTCCAGAATCTGCAGCACGTCCTGGAAGCGTTTTGGGTGCGCGCAGCCTTCCACGTTGGTGTGCGCCAGCTCGTCGATCAGCACCACATCGGGCCGTCGCGCCAGGACCGCATCCACGTCCATCTCTTCGAAGATGGCGCCTTTGTACTCCATCTGCCTGCGCGGAACCTGCTCAATCTGTGCCGCGAGCTCGGCCGTGCGGGCCCTCCCATGCGTCTCCACAATGCCGATCACAACGTCTTCGCCGCGGCTCTTCCGGCGGATCGCTTCGCTCAACATGCTGAAGGTCTTGCCGACACCCGGCGCGTACCCCAAAAACACCTTGAACCGGCCACGCTTCTGGCCCTCCGCCGCTGCAAGCCACTCTTCGGGAGTCTTAATATGAGGCTGTTCTGGATTCATCTGGCTCATCTTTCTATACAATTCTGATTGTGTCCATCAAACATATTGTCGAGGCGGGTCGCTGGATTCTCATCGCGAGTGGGCTTGCCGGTATTGTAGCTCTCTATCATCACTTTCCACGGGCAAACAATACCACCGTCTCGCTCACCCTGCTTCTGTTTGTGCTGCTCTTCGCCGGCAGTTGGGGTTTGCGCTACGCAATCGGCGCTTCGCTCGCCGCGGCCCTCCTGTTCGACTGCTACTTTCTTCCCCCGGTCGGCACCCTCACCATCGGCGACACTCAGAACTGGATCGCGCTCTTCGCCTTTCTCGGCACCGCGCTCTACGCCAGCCACCTGGCCAGCCGCATCCGCGAGGAGTCGCACGAGGCCGACAGCCGCCGCCTCGAATCCGAGATGCTCTACCGCCTCGGCCGTCAACTGCTGCAACCGGAAAACGTCGCCCAGTTGCTCAACTTCATCCCATCCAGCGTGGCCAACGCATTCAACAGCCCCGCCGTCACCCTCTATCTCGCCGATGGAGACCGCATCTATCTCTCCGACCCCAAGCGCATCTCCAGCCCCAATGTGGCCTGGAAACCAGACGATACGCCGGGCACAGCCAGCCCCGAGCCCACCCGCGCCGAGATGGTCCGCGAACTGCGCGAGGCCATGCTGCATCCCGTCACCAACTCCACAGCCGACGGTTTCCCCGCCGTCATTCCGCTGCGCGTCGGCGTCCGGCCCACCGGAGCCGTCCTGCTGGAGACCACTTCGCTCTCGCGCGAGACCATGGAGGCCCTCAGCGGACTGGTCTCCATGTCCATCGAACGCGCCGAGGCACTCGAAGACAGCGCCCGCTCCAAGGCCGCCAAGGAGACTGAGCGCCTGCGCACCGCCCTGCTCGACTCCGTCACCCACGAACTGCGCACGCCGCTCACCTCCATCAAGGCCTCCATCACCTCGCTGCTCACTCAGCAGGCCCTCGATGCACCGGCGCGGAAGGAACTGCTCACCGTCATCGACGAGGAGTCCGACCGCCTCAATCACCTCATCGAGCAGGCCGTCGAGATGGCCCAGCTCGACGCCAACAAAGTCCAGTTGGATCTGAAACCGCAGTCCATCGCGGGCCTGATCTACGTCGCGGTCGAGCAGGGCCGTTCCGCCCAGCCCTCCCGCGATATTCGCGTCTCCCTCTCCAGCTTCCTGCCCAACGTGCTGGCCGACAAGGCCTGGATCGAGAAGGTACTGGTCAACCTGTTGAGCAACGCCATCAAGTACTCGCCGGCCGACCAGCCCATCTTCGTCTCGGCCGACCCCCAGAAGGACATGTTCTCCATCAGTGTCGCCGACCGCGGCACAGGGATCGACCCGCTGGAACAGGGAATGATCTTCGACAAGTTCTACCGCGGCCCAAGCCAGCGCAACCAGGTCAGCGGAACCGGCATGGGCCTGGCCATCTGCCGCGCCATCGTCAACGCCCACGGTGGAACCATCGGCGTCACCAGCCAGCTCGGCCACGGCTCCGTCTTCACCTTCACCCTCCCCATTGCACGGCCCTGACTATACCAGCTCGATCGTTACGCGACGTCCTACTACGGCAGCCGCCCGTTGCAGGCTCTTGAGCGTGATGTCGTCTTTGGCATTGAGCAGCCGGTCAACTTGCGTGCGGCTCGTCTTCAGCAGCGCCGCCATTTTGTTCTTCGAGATTTTTTCCCTGTTCATGGCCTCGGCGAGTTGCCACGCGACCACCTCTTTGATCGCCTGCGCTTGCGCCTCTTCAAAAATGCCCTCTTCCTTAAGGAAGTCGTCAATGCCGGAACCCATATGTTTTTTGTTCATCGCTCCAACTCCTTCTGACGCTTTCGCGCCGTTGCCATATCCTCATCCGGCGTGGCCCGGGTTTTCTTGATGAATCCGTGCAACGCTACCAGATGCTCGCGGTAAAGGCAGAGCAAAACACGCGCCGTTCGCTTGGTCGGAAGGTCCGTGCGAACCTCCCACAAGCCGTTTCCCATCGGGCGGCACAGCGGCATCCCCGCCGGCCATCGCCATTGCGCCCGCAGCAGGTCCTTCCCCACCGTCTGACGCTCGGCTTCATCCAACCCTTTTAGCCACTCCCTCACCGGCTCGCTACCCGCCGCCGTGCGGTAAAAAATAAGCGGGACTTTTTGCCTCTGCGGTTCGCCTGTCATGCTGTACCTTATCTAGTACAATGTACCATAAAAGGTTCACGCTCGCAAGAGTTCCCCCATCGCCCGGTGCCGACTGAAATTATCTCGCTATAGATGAAGAAAATATACCGGCGCGCACCCCGCCAGCCACGCCGCGGCCTGTAATGCCAGCACGCCCAGCGTCTCTCGCGGAGCGCGCCGCAGCCACTTCACCGCGAAGAACAGCGTAATCGGCCACTGCAACGTCATCAGCAACTGGAAGAGGTGCGCGATGCTCCCTTCGTCCGGATCGCGAGCGATGGCGCCTCCCCGGGCAACGCCCACCGCAACCGTGCCAAGCACCGTCGCCAACGCAAGCAGCGACATAGCCACCGGAAGATACGCGCTCGGCCGCCTCATCATTGCGCCAAATGAATTTGTGTCCTGTTCCATCGTGCCTCCTCGTGTCGGAATTACGTTCTCGCGTAGCGCCGACCACACGCTGTCGGCCACCGTGCCAAGGTCGCCGGGGCCCATCGCAAGCATTGCCTCAAACTCCTCGCCATAGCGTTCTCGCCAGGCAGGCGGATACAGTCGCGTAAGCATACGGGCGAGCTTCGGCGTCATAAGCTCACCAGCCTCATAAGGGCTCCAGCCTGCCCAGACCTACCTTCGCAAACTGATGGATGGTCGTCAGCCTTGCTCGCAGAACGCGCAGGCCCTCTGCGGTGATGCGATACGGCCGGCGTCGCTCCTCCGGCGGCAGCGGAGCAATCCATCCCTGCTGCTCCAGCCGCGCAATCGCCCCATACAGCGTCCCAGGCCCCAGGCGTGTCCCACACATGCGCACAATGTCTTCGATCATGGCGTGTCCGTGCTTCGGCCCGTTGGCCAGGCTGGCAAGCACAAGCAGAGGAGGGTCGGAGTAGTGCCCCAATCCTGAGCCGTCGTCGGTCTCTACTACGTTTCGCGTACTACGCATAACGTAGTTATCGCACACTCCGCCGACACCCGCAAGAAAAATCTTTGCCGCTCCCCATTCGTGTATTTCATAGCCTTCCCTGAGCTTGCCCAAGGATTCGACACAGATCCATCTCCCCGTCCGGTCGTCAGTGGATAAAAGCAAATAAAAAGCGAATACAATGGAGATCGGCGGTGACTTCATGTCCGACGCTCCCCAACCCGACCGCTTCCGCTTCCTCTACGTCGATCTCAACAGCTTCTTCGCGTCGGTCGAGCAGCAGTTGCACCCGGAGTATCGCGGGCGTCCGGTCGCCGTCGTCCCCACCCTGGCCGATACCACCTGCTGCATCGCGGCCAGCTACGAGGCCAAGGCGCTCGGCATCAAGACCGGCACGCAGGTGGGCGAGGCCAAGCGAATCTGCCCCCAGATCGTGCTCGTCATGGGCGAGCACGGAGTCTACGCCGACTATTCGCGCCGCATCGCGCAGGCAGTCGAGCGATGCTGCCCCGTCGCCCACACGCCCTCCATCGACGAGATGGTCTGCGAGCTCATGGGCCGCGAGCAGGAACCTCCCCGCGCCCGCCAGATCGCCCTCGCCATCAAGCAGGCCATCAAGGACGACGTGGGCGAGACGCTGCGCTGCTCCATCGGCCTCGCGCCCAACCGCTTCCTGGCCAAGATTGCCAGCGACATGCAGAAGCCCGACGGCCTGATCGGACTGCTGCCCTCGCAGTTGCCCCGCGCCATAGCGCATCTGGAGCTGCGCGACATTCCCGGCGTCGGCGCGCGTACCGAGGCGCGCCTCAACGCCAAGGGCATCCACACCATGGAGCAGCTCCTCGCGCTCGACCGCAAGGGAATGCACGCGCTCTGGAACTCCGTCTGGGGCGACCGCCTCTACCACTGGCTGCGCGGCGCCCAAACCGGCGACGACGGCGCTCCCGTCGACGACGGCGTGCAGAAGTCCCTCGGCCACTCGCACGTCCTGGGGCCGGAACATCGCACGCCGGAGGGCGCGTGGGCGGTCGCGCACAAGCTGCTGCACAAGGCCGCGATGCGCCTGCGCATGGAGCGCCTCACCGCCAGCGCGATGCATGTCACCATCCGCTACGCGCTCACCCGCGAGCAGGTCTCGCAGGCGGAGAGCGCGGGCAAGCGCGCCAAGCGGCACTTCAGCGGGCTACGCCACTCCGGCTGGTCGATGGAGGCGCGCTTCGCGCCCTGCCAGGACACGCTGACGCTGCTCGAAGCGCTGCGCGGCATGTGGGCCAGGCGGCCCGAGGGCGTCGAGTTTGCGCGTCCCTTCTTTGTCGGCGTCACCATGCACAATCTCATCGCGGAGAGCGACCTCGAATCCTCGCTCTTCGCCGATCCAAATCACCGCGCCGACCTGGCCGCCGCCATGGACCGCCTCAACATGAAGTACGGCAACACCACGCTGCACTTCGCCGCAATGCTGCCGGCGAAGGACTCCGCCCCAACCCGCATCTCCTTCACCCAGATTCCGGTGAAGTACGGCGTGGATTACATCTAGATCGGGAACGGAATAGACGCTCTACTGCGGCGGCGTTGCGGGCGCAGGCTGTTTTTCTCCGCCGCCGAAGATCTTCTGGAAGATGTTCTGCGGGGCCTCGCCGCCCATGTGGCTGCACGTACTGCTGGGAACCGTTCCGTTGAGGAAGGCGAGATTGTAGTCTTCGGGGCAACTGTCGTCGGCCGGCAGCCAGGTGTTCTTGTCGATGCGCACCTGTTCGACGCCGTCGGGCGCACTGAAGCCGTGCATGTCGGAGTACTGCGGCAGCTTGATGGCGCGGTTCATGAACTCGGCCCAGATCGGCGCGGCAGTATCCGCGCCCTGCAGCGAATGGGACAGTCCACTCGATATGTCCGTGTAATCGTCGTTGCCCACCCAGATGATGCACAGCAGGTTCGAAGAGTAGCCGGCGAACCATGCGTCGTGGCTGGTCCCGGTCTTGCCGGCGCCTGGAGCGGAGAATCCATGGCCGCGGACGGCGGACGCCGTGCCGTAGCTCATGGTGAATTGGAGCAGGCCCTGCGTCAGGAAGGCGGCGCGCGGGTCCAACACCTGATGTGCCTCCGGCGCGAAGTCGGCCACGATGTCGCCGTTGGCGTTACGCACGCTGGCCAGCATCCACGGCTTCAGATGCACGCCGTTGTTGGCGAACACCGTGTACGCCCCCGCCATGTCGATCGGCGTTGCGTTGTAGGTTCCGATCGCCACCGAAGGCGTCCCCCGCGCATTCACCACGCCCGCGGAACGGGCCAGCGCCGCCACATTCTCATAGCCAACCTGCTCGGCCAGGTCGATCGTGGCAATGTTCAGCGAGTGGGCGATGGCTTGCGCCGCCGTCACCATCCCAGGGTATTCGCCCCTCTCGAAGTTGCCGGGGTCGTACGGCTTGCCGTCGAACATGAACGTGTGCGGATCGTCATTCAGCTTGGTCAGCGCGGTAAAGATGCCGTTGCCGCCCAGATCCATTCCGTTCAGGCTGGTGTTGTAGGCCGTGGCGTAGACGAACGGCTTGAAGATGGAGCCGGTGGGCCGCTCGGCGGTGGCGTGGTTCAGTTGCGAGACGCCGTAGTTGCGCCCTCCCACCAGCGCCAGGATCTGCCCGGTGTGCGGGTTCAGCGCCACCAGCGCGACTTGCGGATACATGATGTTGCTGTCGCTCTTCTTATGCAGCTTGCGCACCAGGTCGTCGACGTTCTTCATCCCTGCTTCCACCGCCTCTGAGGCGGCGCGTTGCAGTTCGGGATCGAGCGAGGTGTAGATGCGCAGCGGTTCGTGGCCCAGCTCCTGATCGCCGATGCGCTGGGCAATCTGGTCATGCACCAGATCGACGAAGTAGGGCGCCTCCGACGCGTCGATGTTGGGCGCGGTGAGGCGCAGCGGCTCGGCCTTGGCGCGGTTGGCCTCCGATTGCGTGATGGCCCCGGTCTCCACCATAGAGTCCAGCACCAGGTTGCGCCGCTCCATGGCGCGGTCGGGATGGTGGTAGGGGTTGAAGTAGTTCGGCCGCTGGATCATGCCCGCGATCAGCGCGCACTCGGCCAGATCGAGCTGGCCGAGTGCCTTGCCGAAGTAGGCCTGGGCCGCCTCGCCGAACCCGTTGACGCCGAAGCTGCCGCGCTGCCCGATGTTGATCTCGTTGGCGTACATCTCGAAGATCTGCTGCTTGTTGAAGCGCGCCTCAAGCTGGAAGGTGATCATGATCTCGATCAGCTTGCGCGTGAACTTTTTCTCCGGCGACAGGAAGAACCCGCGCGCCAGTTGCATGGTGAGCGTCGAGCCGCCGCACTCCTTGTGCCCGGTCAGGGTGTCTTCGACGGCGCACTTGGCGATGCGCATGTAGTTGATGCCGCCGTGCTCGAAGAAGCGCCGGTCCTCGATCGCCAGCACGGCCTGCACCATGTTGGGCGGAATCTCGTTGTAATTCACCAGCCGCCGCTTGGTGCGGTCCTTGTCGTCCTCGGAGAGTGCGGTGATCAGTTGCGGTTCCAGTTGGTATGCGGCCAGCGGCGCGCCGTTCTCCGCCGTGATCGACTGCACCACCAGGCCGCTCCCCGTGCCGGTGTTCGCATCGTAGTTCTGCCCGGTTGTGATGGTGGCGCCGTCGGTGGAGTGGTAGCTCTCGGGGCCCGGCTTGATCCGGATGCTGTTGCCATTCAGGTTAAACGTGCCAAGCTGCGGATTGCCGTTGTAGCCGGCCGTGCGCAGTTCCTGCGCGATGAAGGAGACGGTGAGGTGCTGCCCCGTGCGCACCTCGCGCGGGGCCGCGTAGATCTGCGCTCCGTTGGCAAAGATTGGGCCGGAAGCGAGCCGCTCGTCCACGATGGACTGGTACTTGAAGTAGCAGATGCCGAGAACGCACGCCGCAATCAGCAGGCACGCCAGTCCGCCGATCAGCAGCACGCGCAGCACGCGATGCCGCAGGCCCGGACGGCGTCCGTATGTGTTGCCGTTGCCGCCGAGTTTGAGTTTGATGGCCATGAAGACAGTTGATAGTTGTGAGTTGTAAGTTGCGCTAGGGCATTTTCACGATTGCATTAGCGTGAAAACGTATTGTCATTCTGAGCGTAGCGAATGAATCCCCGTATTTGCCTTACGGAGGGAGCAGGGGGCTTCAGCCCCCTGAATAAAGCCAATGGATTCAAGGGGCTTTAGCCCCGGAGAGAATGTCTAACATTGGTTCAATCCTTCATGAGTTAATGCCAGCGCTGCCTGCATCCGTTGCACGGCCTCGCCAACGGGGATGTCGTCGGTCTGGTTGGTCAGGCGGTTGAGCAGCTCCACCTTGCCTTCCACGAGCTTCTTGCCCACGGCGATGCGGAACGGCACGCCAATCAACTCGGCATCCTTGAACTTCACTCCGGCGCGCTCGTCGCGGTCGTCCAGCAGTACATCGATTCCTGCGGCGGCAAGCTCCGCGGCAATCTTTTCGCCGGCGGCCAGCAACTCCGCCTCGCGCACATTGGTGATCGTCACCACCACCTCGAACGGCGCAATCGACGGCGGCAGCGCGTAGCTGTCAGTAGCCTTGGGATCGCCCGCACTCTGCGCGGCAAACCTCGCAGCCGACTGCTCGATCGCCGCCGTCAGGATGCGCTCGATGCCGATCCCGTAGCTGCCCATGATCGGCGTCGTCTCCTTGCCGTCGCGGTTCAGCACCGTCGCGCCCATCGACTTCGAGTACTTATAGCCGAGCTTGAAGATGTGCCCAACCTCGACCGCCTTGGCGATGTGTAACGGCTTGCCGCCGACAGGATCAAGCTCGCCCTCGTTGACGCTGCGCACGTCGGCCACCAGCGTCGGCTTGAAGTCGCGCATCGGAGTCACATTGCGCAGGTGGTATTCCTCCTTGTTCGCTCCGGCGATCAGGTTCGTCCGTCCCTCCAGCGCCGCGTCGAGAATCACCAGCGTCCCCGGCTTCTTCGGGTGCGGCGCAGCCGCGAGGCCAATTGGCCCGAGGAATCCGCCCGGCGCATTGAACGTGGCAACAATCTCCTCCGCCTGCATGGGGCGAAGTTCTCCGCCTGCAATGCCCGCCAGCTTGGTCTCGTTGAGCTGGTGGTCGCCGCGCAGGAACGCAACCACGGAGCGCGTCTTGCCCACGGTCTTGATCTGTTTCTCGTCGCTCTCCGGGTGCTCGACGATATACGCCATCGTCTTCATCTGGTGCATGCGCTCGACGCCGAGGAATGCCCCAACCTCGTCGATGGTCTTCTGCCCCGGCGTGTGCACCAGCTCCGGCAATCCGTCACCGCTTGGCGCAAGGTCCACGACCGGCCCGAGCTTCGATGTCGCCTTCTCCACATTCGCGGCGTAGCCGGATGACGAGCTTGCGATCAAATCTTCGCCCGCCTCGGTCGAGACCATGAACTCCTGCGAGCCCGTTCCACCCATGGCACCGGAGTCAGCCTCGACCATCAGGAAGTCCAGCCCGCAGCGCGTGAAGATGCGCCGGTAGACCTCCTCATGCTTGCGGTACGACTCGTCCAGCCCCGCCTCGTCGATGTCGAACGAGTAGGCGTCCTTCATCAAAAACTGACGCACGCGCAGCAGCCCGGACTTGGGCCTCGGCTCGTCGCGGAACTTGGTCTGGATCTGGTACCAGATCTGCGGCAACTGCTTGTAGCTGCGCAGCTCGGTGCGCGCAATCGAGGTCATCACCTCTTCATGCGTCATGGCCAGGCACAGCTCCGCGCCCTTGCGGTCCTTCAGGCGGAACATGTTGTCGCCCATGCTGGCCCAGCGTCCGCTCTCTTCCCATACTTCCTTCGGGTTCAGCGCGGGCATGTGCATCTCCTGCCCGATGCTGTCCATCTCCTCGCGCACGATGGCCACAATCTTGTTGATCGCGCGCGTGCCCAGGAAGAGTTGCGAGTAGATGCCCGCGCCCAGTTGGCGGATGTAGCCCGCGCGCAGCAGCAGTTTGTGGCTTGCGACCTCGGCGTCGGCGGGCGCCTCGCGCAGTGTGGGAATAAAGAGTTGCGACCAACGATGCATGGGTGGTGGGAGAACGCTTTCCGGCGTGGATCGCCTGGTTGCCCGTGCGCCTGCGGCCTGCTCGACGAGCGAGGCGCGGACTCTTTTGGGCCAGGAACTATTCTAAACCGGCGTGGGCGAAGGAGTGATCTTGCTGCTTGCGTTTCGACCGCTGCGATGAGTTGTGAGCGATGCGCGTCTCAGGCGTACTTGCGCAGGATGCCCAGAACCTTGCCCTGGATGGCGACGCTGCTCGCCGGCGCGAAGATCGGCGCCATCTCCTTGTTCGACGG
>PLOT01000186.1 GCA_003142215.1 Granulicella sp.
TGAAGAGAATTGCGATCCTGATGACAGCACTGGCACTATGCCCCATCCTTGCCTCGGCGCAAATTGCCGCAACCTCCGCCAAGAGCTACGCTAAGCAGCCCAAGCGCACCAAGCGCTACGTCATTACCGATTTCGGTGCGGTTGCCGACAACAAGACAGTGAACACCAAGGCCATCCAGGCGGCCATCGACAAGTGCGCCTCCACCAAAAAGGGCGGCGTTGTCGTTGTTCCCCAAGGAACCTTCCGCAGTGGCGCCATCTTCCTCAAGCAGGGTGTTGACCTGCTGGTGGAGAAGGATGGCGTGCTCAAGGGCACCACCAACATGGATGACTACCCGGCAATCCAGTCGCGCTGGGAGGGCACGGAGGAGATGTATACCGCGTCCCTGGTAAATGCCGATGGCGTCAACGGCCTCACCATCTCCGGCGAGGGCACTATCGACGGATCGGGCGATGAGTTCATGGCAAACAGTCCAATGCGCCGTCCGGCGCCACCCGCTGCCGGAGCCGCTTCGACGGCTACTGCAGTCGCGGCTCCGTTGGCGACCCCGCCGCCGCTCGTTCCGCCGGTTGCCGCGCCGGTTCTCGCGGCGGCGGTTACCGCTCCGCCGGCCGCCGCGCGCCGTGGCCGTCCCCGCCTTATCGGCATCCAGAGCTCCAAGGAAGTGGTCGTCTCCGGGCTGCATCTGCACAACCAGGCCATCTGGTGCCTCTTCGTCCTCTATAGCGAGGACGTTGAGATCAATGGCGTCAACATCACCGCCGCGCACAACATCCCCAGCTCGGACGGCATCGACATCGACTCGTCCAGGCATGTGCACATCACCAACGCCTTCATCGACGACGACGACGACTGCATCTCCATCAAGGCCGGCAAGGATGCCGACGGGCTGCGTGTCAACCGCCCGGCCGAAGACATCCTCATCGAGAACTCCCACTTCGCCTACGGCCAGGGCGGCGTCGCCATGGGCAGCGAGACATCAGGCGGCATCCGCAACGTAACGGTGCTCAACTGTGTCATGGACTCCGACAACTGGGCGCCCATCCGCTTCAAGTCGCAGCCCAGCCGCGGCGGCGTGGTGGAGAACATCACCTATAAGAACATCGTCCTGCACGGCACCCGCGAGGCCTTCGAGATGAACATGGAGTGGCGCATGGTCGGCCCGCGCCTGCCGGATTCCAACCCCCTGCCCGTCGTGCGCAACGTGAAAATCATCAATGTTTCAGGTGATGTCACCAGCGTGGGCATCATCCATGGTCTCGCGGGCAGCCCCATCCAGGGCGTTACCTTCCAGAACTGCAAGATCACCGCCGCTCGCGGCTTCAGGCTAGACCACGCGCGCGGCGTAGATGTGAAGGGTTTGACGATGGACGTGAAGCAGGGTGATGCCCTTACCACCACCGACGTGCAGTAGAGGAGCGGCCTAGCTAGTATAGCGGATCAGTTGCATGAAGCCGAAGTCCATGTGCAGTTGCATGTGGCAGTGCATCAGGGTGTCGCCCGGATTGTCGGCCACCAAGTCCACAGCAACGGTGTCCAGCGGCATCACGTTGACCACATCTTTTTTCAGGCCGCTGATGTTCTTATCGCCGATGCTGACCACCTCGAAGGTGTGCCGGTGGATATGCATGGGGTGCTGATCGCCGGAAGCATTCTGAAAGGTGAGGCGGTAGCGCTTTCCGCGCTGCACCTTGATGGGTTCAATGTCGGGCCATGAGCTTCCGTTGATCGCCCAGGTATCGAATTTGGAGTCCTTCTGCGGGCCCAGGTCTATTAACACCAGAGGGATGGTCTCATCGGGGGTCGGCGCGGGCGTGCTGTTGGCGAACTGCGTGTAGTCCCACGCGGCGTCCTGCGGGTCCTTCCACACCGGCGGCCCGGTCTTGCCCGCGTACTCCACCACGATGCCAAGGCCCATCTGGCGGCTCTTTTCGATCGTCGAGCCAAGCACCCAGACGCCGGGCGACTTCATCTCCACGATTGCGTCCACGCGTTCGGCGACCCCCAGCGAGACGACTTCGACCTCTTTCGGATTGGGAACGGGATTGCCATCCATGGCAATGATCCTGAAGCTGTGGCCGGGCAGCGCGAGCACCACGTTCTCGGTGGCGCTGGCATTCAGCAGGCGCAGCAGCACCCGCTGGCCCTGCTTGACGCGCAGTGGTTCGCCCGCGCCCAACCGGTGTTGATTGATGGTGGCGTACTTGTATCCGACATCCGAACCAGGAGTCGCGGGATGGTTTGCCGACTGCGCCTGCATCGTCTCCACCATGGGAACGAAGGACGGCTCCCAGTGGTGGACCGCCAGAAAGACCTCCTGGTCGTAGTGGTTGGGATCGCTCGTGCCCTCCACCAGCAGAAAACCGAACTGGCCGGTGTAGGTTCCCAGCGCCAGGTTCGCGCCCGCCGAGCTGTGGGTGTGATACCAGCGCAGTCCCGCCGGGTTCGGCGTCAGGTGGTAACGCAGATGCCCGCCCGCGGGAATCATTGGCGAGCCTTCTTCCATAGCCCCGTCGTTGATTGGATTGGTGGTCAGCCCGTGCCAATGCACGAGGTCGGGGTTATGCGTTGCATTCGTCACGTCGATGGTGACCGGCACACCCTGGCGCAGTCGCAGCAGAGGGCCGGGCACCTGGCCGTTGTAGGCGACAGTCTTGATGTTGACGCCGGGCGAGATCTCGAGGGTGCATGGTTGGATGGCCAGGGAGTGGTCGGGCTTGGTCAGCGGCGCTTTGGAGACCGCATTCTTGGCCGCACTCTGCTGAGTTGCATTCTGCTGCACTGCAAGCAGAAGGCCGGAGGGCGTCGCCGTCAGTGAGTTCATCAACGGATGGGCCACGGCTCCACTGGCGGAGAGAAGAAACGTGCGACGATTCATGAAGTCATCCTAAGTGATTGGGAAACCGTGCCCGGTCGGCCGCAACAGAAGCCATGCACACCCTGAGATGGGATGCGGCAAGTGCATGGAGGGATGCGCTTCCCGCTGGCTTGACATCCCAGACACGTGGCATGTATCACGGTACCCAACCCACGCGAGGGAATATCATGGCGAATTTCACGTCCGAAATGGATCGTAGGACACTACTGAAGACGCTTGGATCAGTCGCGGCCGGCGCGGCGTTTTCGAAGTATAGTCTGGCTGCGGCTCCTGCTGCGGGCGGCAGAAAATCCTTCAACGGCCTCTTCCCCATCGCC
>PLOT01000148.1 GCA_003142215.1 Granulicella sp.
CGGTCAAACTTTTCCTTGCCCATGACTCTCTCCGTTTTGTTCTACTTCGTTGTCTGCCAATCCTGTGCGCCGGTCATGCAGGCCAGCGCGAGTCCACTTCTCGTCTACTTGTCCTTCGCGTCCTTGCCCTGCACCTTCGCAATAATCTCTTCCGACACCGACCGTGGTGCCTCTTCGTACTGCTTGAACTGCATCGAATAGTTGGCTCGTCCCTGGGTTGCTCCGCGCATGTGGGTCGCGTACCCGAACATCGTCGACAGCGGAACCGTGGCGCGGATGGCCTGTGTATTGCCCACCATCTCCATGCCTTCGATCCGTCCGCGGCGCGAGCTCAGATCGCCGATGATCGCGCCCATGTAGTCCTCGGGAACGATGACCTCGACCGCCATCACCGGCTCCAGCAGCACCGGCTTGGCCTTGCGCGCGGCCTCCTTGAACGCGATCGAACCGGCGATCTTGAAGGCCATCTCGTTGGAGTCCACATCGTGATAGCTGCCGTCGTAGAGCGACACCTTGACATCGACCATCTCATACCCGGCAAGCACGCCGCCCTGCATCGCTTCCTGAATGCCCTGGTCGATGGGCTTGATGTACTCCTTGGGAATCGTGCCGCCCTTGATGTCGTTGGAAAACTCGTATCCCTTGCCCGGCTCGTTGGGCGTGATGCGGATCTTGCAGTGCCCGTAGTTGCCTGAGCCGCCCGTCTGGCGAATGTACTTGCCCTCCGCATCGGACTTGGCGCGGATCGTCTCGCGATAGTTCACCTGCGGCTTGCCGACGTTGGCCTCAACCTTGTACTCGCGCATCATCCGATCGACGATGATCTCAAGGTGCAGCTCGCCCATGCCCGCAATAATTGTCTGCCCGGAGTCGATGTCGGTGCGTACGTTGAAGGTCGGGTCTTCCTGCGCCAGCTTGCCCAGCGCCAGGCCCATCTTCTCCTGGTCCGCCTTGGTCTTCGGCTCAACCGCAACCTCAATGACAGGCTTGGGGAAGTCGATGGTTTCCAGCACCACCGGGTAACGGTCCGAACAGATCGTATCGCCAGTGATCAGGTTCTTCAGCCCAACGGCTGCGCAGATGTCGCCCGCCAGAATCTCGGTGATCTCTTCCCGCTTGTTGGCGTGCATCTTCAGCAGTCGCCCGATGCGCTCGGTCTTGCGCGTACGCGGGTTCAGCACCGAGTCGCCGGTCTTGAGCGTGCCCGAGTAAACGCGGATGAAGGTCAACTGGCCGACGAACGGATCGGTCATAATCTTGAAACCGAGCGCGGAGAGTGGCTCTGCATCGTCCGGCTTGCGCACAATCTCCACCGCCATGTTCTCCGGGTCGTGTCCAATCATGGGAGGAATGTCGAGCGGGCTGGGCAGGTAGTCGACCACCGCGTCCAGCAGCGTCTGCACGCCCTTGTTCTTGAACGCCGAGCCGCACAGCACCGGGAAGATGTTCATCGCGATGGTGCCCTTGCGGATGCCCGTCTTGAGTTGCTCCTCGGTCGGTTCCTGGCCTTCGAGGAACAAGCGCAGTATTACGTCGTCGGAGTCGGCAACGGCCTCTATCAGATCGTGGCGAGCCTTCTTCGCCGTCTCCAGCAGATCGGCGGGAATCTCTTCAATCGAGTACTCCGCGCCCATCGTCTCGTCATGCCACAGAATCGACTTCATCGTCACCAGGTCGATCACGCCCAAAAACTTCGCCTCTGCGCCAATCTGAATATTGATTGGCACAGCGCGCGCGCCCAGACGATCGACGATGGTCGACGTGGCGTAGACTGCGTCCGCCCCGGCCTTGTCCATCTTGTTGATGAAACAGATGCGCGGCACCTTGTACTTGTCGGCCTGGCGCCATACCGTCTCGGACTGCGGCTGCACGCCTGCGACCGCGTCGAAGCAGGCCACCGCGCCATCCAGCACGCGCAAACTGCGTTCCACCTCGGCGGTGAAGTCCACGTGGCCGGGCGTGTCGATAATGTTGATGCGATGGTCCAGCCAGGTGCATGTCGTCGCGGCGGAGGTGATCGTGATGCCGCGCTCCTGCTCCTGCTCCATCCAGTCCATGGTCGCTGTTCCCTCATGCACCTCGCCGATACGGTGCGTGATGCCCGTATAGAATAGGATGCGCTCGGTCGTCGTCGTCTTTCCGGCGTCGATGTGAGCCATGATCCCGATGTTCCGGCAACGATTCAGAGGTATATTGCGTGCCACGGTATCAATCTCTCACTCTGCAAGGCGTACCTTGCGGGTCAATCAAACTCGGTTGCAGCAGGTCAGGTTTCGTGTTCCCTGTTCCCTACTCCCTGTTCACTGCTTTACCAGCGGTAGTGCGCGAATGCCTTATTGGCCTCGGCCATGCGGTGTACATCTTCTTTCTTCTTCATCGCCGCGCCGCGGCCATTCGCGGCGTCCAGCAACTCGGCGGTCAGCTTCTCCACCATGCCCTTCTCACCGCGCGCGCGACCAAAAGTCACAATCCAGCGAATCGCCAGCGAGGTGCGACGCTCCGGCAACACTTCAATCGGCACCTGATAGTTCGCTCCGCCAACGCGCCGGCTCTTGACTTCCAGCAGCGGCTTGCAGTTCTCAATGGCCTTCTTGAAGAGCTTCAGTGCCTCGTCGCCGCCCTTCTGCTCCAGGTTGGTCATCGCGGTATAGAAGATGCCCTGCGCGGTCGACTTCTTGCCGCCCCACATCATGGAGTTGACAAACTTTGTGACCAGCGTCGAACCATAGACCGGGTCGGGAGCAACTTCACGCTTCGCTATATAACCTTTTCTCGGCATCTTCTCTCTCTTCTCTTCTTCCTCCAGCGCCGTCAACCTCTCAAGCGGCTGGACCTAAAACTTCACTTTGTCATCCCGTAGCGTAGCGGAGGGATCTGCTTCTGCCCTACTTGCCCGCAGCGGCCTTCGGCCTCTTCGCCCCGTACTTCGACCGGCTCTGTTTGCGGTCCGCCACGCCTACCGAATCCAGCGACCCGCGCACCACATGGTAGCGGACGCCCGGCAGGTCCTTCACGCGACCGCCGCGGATCAGCACGATCGAGTGCTCCTGCAGGTTGTGTCCGATCCCAGGAATGTAGGTCGTAACCTCAATTCCGTTGGTCAGGCGAACGCGCGCGACCTTACGCAACGCCGAGTTCGGCTTCTTCGGTGTCTGGGTATACACGCGGGTGCAGACGCCGCGGCGCTGCGGCGAACCCTGTAGCGCGGGGCTGGCAGTCTTATAACGGGTGGGCGTGCGGCCCTGCTTGACGAGCTGATGGAACGTAGGCACTCGAACTCCTTGAACTCCGGCATTGAAGCCGTTACTGCTAAATCCAAACTCATGCAGACGAAGAGGAAGGGGCCTCGTTCGCGTATTCATGCGTCGTACACACAAATAAGTGAGGACACTGATGTGCCTCGCGCGAAGATTTTCCCTGGCTTCCCGTCTGTAACACTCAAATCAGACGAACAACAGTCGACGGTGGCCTAGCGTCCATTGCTTCCCGTCTCCGGCTCGCGCTTGCCCCATGCCGGCGACTCGCCCTTTGCCTTCAACCATTACCGGAAGGTGGAGTTGACTCCGTATCGCTGTTCCGTTCCCGCATAGCCCATCCACTTTGGATCCCGGCAAAATCGTCGGGGTGGAGGGTGTCGCAGTTACGATTGCGAGGATGTTGCGCCGCGATGGTACTGGCCCATGCCATGCTTCCCATGCATAGACCCGCGGATGTACTACCTGTCCAGTGTACCGCAAAATGGCGGAAAGTCCCTAGCGGCCCCTACCCCAGTCTGCCCAACACACCAGCCGCCTCCGTGCAATCTGCATACAAACAAATCATGCAACCTGCGCGGCAACGGGTTCCCGATTCATGCGGAACCTTCTAAAGATACCAAGCACGCGGCGCGGGGTCAAGCTCAACGGGAATAAAATCCCAAATCTGACGCACCAATTGCAAATGGCGATCAGTCGCTGCATCAATAAGAACGGGGGCCCCGTCCTTCGGCAAGCTCAGGACTGACTTTTCGTTTTTGAGTCCGCGGAAGTTAACAGCCAGGAAAGTTGATCTTTTTGCTCCGTGACTGGCGAGCCGGTCGCAACAATCTCGTCTCATCTGATAGACTCTTTCTTGTCGCGATGTTGGTAGTTCTGGTGTGTCCTTGGTCTCCCAATAGACCCAGAACTGAATCCAGAGCAGCGGCAAGGTAGAATCAGGCGAATTGGCAATTCAAGAGAGGCCCTGTCCAGAGCAACTCCCTCCGCAAATCCGCCCGTTCTATCTGACATTTGCTCAAGTTGTTGCAAAACAACCTGGGGACGTAGCTCAGTNNCGTCCCCGCCATACATTCCAAAGCACTTAGGAGTGTATTGCGACTACAGTGGCAACCCGAATTTCAATCCGAATTTCGGTTATCCCGGCGAATCCCAATCGCATCAAGGTACAGTTTTTGGCCGTCCATGTGCTGCTTGTTCACTCCATGCACGTAGTGGAGTGTCATCTCCAGTTTTTCTGGCGCAACATCTTCTGGATAACCTGCTCTGGGATTTCCTGTGAGCCGAAGAAAGTCGCGAGGCTGTGGCGCAAGTTGTGCCACCCGAACCGCACGCTTTCATCGGCCTTGATGACGCCAGCCGTAACAGCCGCTGGCCTCAGGTAATCCTTCCCGCACATTGAAGCGGCACATGGAGTCTTCCCCTTGTTACGGTACGAAGGGAATATCGATGGCATCGGTGAGGCTCTTGAACTGGACGCGCTGCTTGTGCAATTTGCTAACCAGATCGACAAGATTCTTGACACTGCGGCCAAGACGATCTAAAAATGAGCCCAAAAGCTATCCTTGGAGGGATTATGGACCGGCGCGATTTCTTGAAGACGGCGACAACGGCAGTCGGCATAGCTACCACGGAGCAATTGTTGACACCCATGCTGCGTGCCGAGCGGAAGACCCCGGAGAGCGACGGAATGATCTACCGCACACTGGGCCGCACCGGGGAACGCATCTCATCGATTGGGCTGGGCGGCTATCAC
>PLOT01000239.1 GCA_003142215.1 Granulicella sp.
CGCGCAGCCATCAACCCGGCCAGCGTGGAGTCCTCCTCCGCCTCGCTGCCGTGTACCGCCACAAAGACGCGCGCGCTCTTGCCGCCCGGTGCCAGCACAACCTCCGTCACATAGCCCGGCGCAATCCGCGGATCGGAGAGTTCCCCCTCCAGCATCGCCCCAATCTCTTCCGAAAACGTGCTGGCCACGCGGTTCCGGTGATACGTTCTGGCTCGTTGTTCAGGCATAAGTCTTCGGCAACCATCTCATCCAACTGCCAAGCATAACAAAAGCGCGCGCTGCTTACTCCCCCAGCATCTCCACCCACGAGTCCACAATCTCAGCCCCCAGTCCATTGCACAGCCGATGCAGCGCGTCGTCAACCTCCCGCATCTGCCCGGTGAGGTAATCCGTCGAGCCGGAGATCGCCACCACTCCCAGCGTGGCCCGGTTCCACAGGCTCGCGTCGTCCAGCTCGGCCACCGACACATTGAACCCGTGCCTCAGCTTGTCCTTCAGCGAGCGCACCACCTGACGCCGGTCCTTGATCGACTGCGCGTGAGCAATCGCAACCTCCACCGTCAACTTCGCAATCGCCATCTTCGCTACCCCACCCGAGTCGTCATTCTGGCGTAGCCAGAATCTCCGTATTTGTATTTGTATTTGTATTTGCCGTTGTCTGTTCTCGCAATCCCGACTCGTTCAGAATAATCGACGTGGCGTTCGCCAGAACGGGATTCTGGAGGCAAGAGTGCGAAGATAAGTGTGTGGCGACGGAGACCGCATGATCTCGCAGGCGAACTGTACCGCAACAACGCCGATGGGCGCGACGCTCCTCTCCGGCCAGGGACTTCCCGGCCCTGGAGCGACCTTCCGCGCCTGGGCCCCGCGCGCCTCCGCGGTCTATCTCAACGGAGTCTTCAACGGCACGCCCCGAACCGGCCAGACCCCCGGCCTCCTGCTCGCCAAAGACGCCAACGGCTACTGGTCGGGGTTCCTCCCCGATGCCGCCGACGGCGACACCTACCTCTTTTACGTCGTCGGCCCCGGTTCCAGCGGCATCAAGCGCGACCCCTACGCCCGCGAGCTGGCCAACGATCCGGCCACTCCGTTTCCCCTCTGCCCTGCAATCATCCGCTCGGCCAACGCCTATCCCTGGCACGACGCCGCCTTCCGCACGCCCGACTTCGCCGGCATGGTCGTCTATCAGCTCCACATCGGCACCTACGCCCCGGCCAGTCCCGGCCAGACCTCCACCTATCTCGACGTGCTGTCCAAACTACCCTACCTCACCGCCCTCGGCGTCAACGTCGTCCAGCCGCTCCCCGTCTACGAGGAGGAGGACTCGCCCTCGCAGGGCTATCCCGGCCTCGGCTACCAGGGCGCGGACCTCTTCTCCCCAGCACTCGACTACGCGGTCTACGATGCCTCGGCCCTCGCCGGCTATCTCACCACCATCAACCGCCTCCTCGCCGCCAGGAACCTCCCGCCCATGACGCTCGCCGACATCACCCCAGCCGTCGCCCAGCTCAAGGTCATGGTCGATCTCCTCCACGTCTATGGCATCGCAGTCCTCTTCGACGTCGTATACAACCACGCGGGCGGATGGGCGCAGACCTACGCAGTCCCCACATCCGTCTCGCCAAGCGGCCTGCTCCATGGCGACGACAAGAGCCTCTACTTCTGGGACTGCGCCCTCACCACCAATGCAAGTGGCGCTTACGACAACAACCAGAGCCTCTACTTCTCCGATAAAGGCTTTGTCGGCGGCCTTGCCTTCGCGCTGTGGAACCAGGACGTACGGGGATTTCTGCTGAACAATGCGCTCTTTCATCTGAACGAGCTGCACGCCGACGGCTTCCGCTACGACGAGATCAGCGAGCTGCTGGCGATGAATGCAACCAACGGCTGGAACTTCTGCAACGAGCTGACGGCAGCCGTGCGCGCCATCAATCCCCGCGCCTTGCAGAACGCCGAGTACTGGCCCGACGAGTACGGCGTTCCCGCGCCGCGCATTGTGGTCTGCGAGGGCGAGGGCGGACTGCGCTTCGACGCCGTGCAGCACGACGGCCTGCGCGAGGCCATCCGCTCCGCCATCGGCCAGGCCGCGCAGGGTGCAACCGCCTCAGTCGAGATGAGCGGCATCGCGCGCTCCCTCTGGCCCACCAACTTCGCCCACTCCTGGCAGACCATCCCCTGCGTGGAGAACCACGACATCGTCAAGCTCGGTGAGCAGCCACGCGTCCCCGCGCTCGCCGACGGCTCCAACCCGCGCAGTTGGTACGCCCGCAGCCGCACCCGCGTCGCCATGGCTCTGCTCCTCGCCGCGCCGGGCATCCCCCCAGCTCTTCATGGGCCAGGAGTTCCTCGAAGACAAGCAGTGGTGCCCCGACCCGCGCTCCCCCGCCCACCTCATCTGGTGGGGCGGACTCGCCCCAGCCGCCAACGGTCGCGCCACCGATCCCGCCATGGCCGACCATCTCCGCTTCACCCAGGCCGCCATCGCACTGCGCAACTCCCAGCCCGCCCTCCGCGGCGAGGGCCTCAACGTCTTCTACACCTCCGACGCCGACCGCGTCATAGCCTTCCAGCGCTGGGTCCCCGGCATTGGCCGCGACGTAGTCGTCGTCGCCACCTTGAGCGAAACCACATGGGGCTGCTATCAGCTCGGCTTCCCCTCCACAGGCCGCTGGATCGAAATCTTCAACAGCGACGCCTACGACAGTTGCAACGCCAACGGAGTCCTCGTCAACCCACAGGTCGCAGGCAACCAGGGCGGCATCACCACCAACGGCCCTCCGCTGCACAACCAGCCCGCCTCCGCCACCATACTCATCCCAGCCAACGCCGTACTCGTCTTCGCAAAGCAGTAGCGAGCTGTTGCTCTTGCCGTTGTCTGTTCTTGTTCGTCATTCTGGCGAAGCCAGAATCTCTGTATTGGCTTTTGCCGTTGTTCGTCCTTGCCGTCATCCTGAACGCAGTCGAAGGACCCCGACGAAGCTCACCCCACCCGCCTGCCCCTTTCTCCACCATCCTCACACCCATAGCTCATAGCTCACAGCCGAAACACAAATCGCCCAGCCAAACTTCAGGATTCCATCCCGGTCGCGCACTTTGCGGCAAGGGTGGATCGCTCGCTTTGTAGCCAGAATGGTGCAATACCCACTCCGCGGAAAAAATAGAAGTACCCAGCGTGGTTCATTCGCGCACATGCAGGTTTCATCCCCTCCCCCGCAATGTCAAAATTGACCCTGTCGATGCACCACAGCAGCATCTTCACAGATTGCAATGTGGGTGCCCCATCCATTTGGAATGTGGGTGCCCCATCCATCGCAGCTTCATCGCGATGGGTGGGAGGTGAGCCGAAGCATCTGGCGCAGCACTTTTACGAGGGAGCAGCAGTCATGTCCGAACCCGCAGACGATCTCCGCATCCACTATCAGGACGAGGCACGGCGCGCCGCATGCATCAAGGTCATCGGCGTGGGCGGTGGCGGCAACAACGCCGTCAACCGCATGATCGCCGCCGGCGTCGAGGGTGTCGAGTTCATCGCCGCCAACACCGACGTGCAGGCCCTCCAGCTCTCCAACGCTCCCATCAAGCTGCAGCTCGGCGTCAAGCTCACCAGCGGCCTCGGCGCAGGCGCAAACCCCGACATCGGACGCCGCGCCGCCCTCGAAGACTCGGACAAGATCATCGAAGCGCTCGAAGGCGCGGACATGGTCTTCGTCACCGCGGGTCTCGGTGGTGGCACGGGCACCGGAGCTGCTCCCGTCATCGCATCGCTGGCCAGCGAGATGGGCGCGCTGACCGTCGCCGTCGTCACCCGCCCCTTTGCGTTTGAAGGCAAGCGCCGCATGATGCAGGCCGAGCGCGGCATGCAGGAGCTGATCGAGTCGGTCGACACACTCATCGTCATTCCCAACGAAAAGCTCCTCGCCGTGGCCAAGGACGCCGGCTTCTTCGAGAGCTTCCGCATCGCCGACGACGTGCTCCGCCAGGGTGTGCAGGGAATCTCCGACATCATCACCATTCCCGGCGTCATCAACCGCGACTTCGCCGACGTGAAGACCACCATGGCTGGCATGGGATACGCCGTCATGGGTACGGCCACGGGCAAGGGTGAGAACCGCGCCATGGACGCTGCTCTCGCCGCCATGGCATCCCCGCTGCTCGAAGCCGGNNCCGCCCACGAGGACTGCAACATCATCTTCGGGGCCGTCCAGGACGAGCGCATGGGCGATGTTGTCAAGATCACCGTCATCGCCACCGGCTTCCGCCAGGAGATGCCAGAGCGCCGCGCCCGCATGTTGGCCGAATCCACCCTGATGTCCTCCGACGAAGAGGTCCCCATCTGGGGCCGGGGCTACACGCCGCGTGACGCCGCCCCGCGATTCGCCAGCGAGATTCGCGAGGCCCGCCAGGCACACGCGCAGCACCCCGTCCAGGCCGCGCAACTCGTTCCTACGCCAGCCGCCGCCCAATTCACTGCGGCCGCCGCGTCCAGCCTCTCCGAACGCACCACCATCCTGCTTGACCCCGATTCCGACTTCGATCCCGATCCCGATGCAGGTTCCGACGAAGATGGCCAGTTCGACCTCGATGCCGATCCCGATTCCCAACGCGATGCCGATTCCGATCCCGAACCCGATCCAAATGCAGATCTGGAATCCGATGCCGATGCGGACTTAGTCTCCGATGAAGATTGCGATTCAGACTCCGCCACTCGCGCCACCCCCCCCGATCCGCTCGCCGAGGCCGATGACGACGGGCCGCAATTCGACAGCTCATCCCATCCCCACCCCGATCGCCAACCGGAGCTGCTTCCCGTCGCCGCCTCCGTCTTCGACGATGAGTTCTTCCGCACTCCCCGCGTCCGCCTGCGCCCCCCCGTCTCACCCGGTTCCGTCTCACCCGGTTCCGTCTCACCCGGTCCCGTCTCACCCAATCCAGTCAATCCCAATTCTGCCGCGCCCAATCCGTCCGAGCCGGACACGCGCGACCGTAGCTTCAATCCACAGCTCCAGCCCGCCCAGTCCCGGCCCATCGTGCCGCAGTACACTCCCGCGGAGCACGAGCCAGAGGTCCGTCTCTTCGCCGGCGCCAGCGCCTCTCATGCGGAGCCAGCAGAGACCGATGAACTCGACATTCCGGCCTTCCTCCGCCACAGCCATTGAGTTTTCTGTTGACGTTGAGTTCCATCGAACGCGCCGTAATTCTGGCCAGAACAAAATGCAAGGCCAGAACCGCTGGATTTGGCTCTCGGGCCTGCCAGGCACCATTGAGAAGAAAGGGGTTCGAGTGCTGCCCCCAATCTGCGACCGAACTCCCGTAGAATAGAGAAAGCAGGTCCAATGAACCGGAAGATGGCACCCGCAAGCCGTGGATAACACCTCCGGGCTATATCCGGGTGGTCCAGTAGAGCGTCGAATGCGTCTTGAGGGCCTTCTCTGGAGCGGTCGCTCGCAATCCTCCAGATGAACTTATCTCCCAGCGCCGGGTTTATAGAAGGTGCAAGAGAATTGCAACAATCGTCGATAGATTCGGCAAGAGAATTGCTCCAGAATTACTTAAAGCACGGATCGAAGCACTCAGCGGCCGGAGAACAGACCTTCCAGCCAACTCGGAGAAACATACGGATGTCCCTGAACTTCCACTGCAACCCGCGCTTCACCGCCTGCCTCGCACTTGCGATGCTGTCTCTTCCGTTGCGCTCTGTGGCGCTCTCTCACCCCACTCCCCTGCGCCACCGCGCCCGCGCATCCGCCGCGGCCAAGCCCTCTTCATCGAAGCCGGCGGCGCATAAGACCACCGCCTCCAAAGCTGTTGCCTCCAGAGCCGCCGCCTCCAGAGCTGTTGCCTCCAAAGCCGTAGCCTCCAGAGCCGCCGCGTCGAGAACTCTAGCATCCAGGCCATCCACAACCGCTTCGTCCAGCTCCCTTGCCAGAACCACCCCCGCCGCAATTCAGATCGCCCCGCCCGCCCGCCGCGGGTTCACCAGCCGCATGCGCACCATCAGCGGCACGCGCGCCCTGCTTGCGCTGCGAAGCCGCCTCCGCCGCGGCCCAGTCGAGCGCTTCACCGCCAACTCCTTCACCGACACCCTCACTCTGGGCGACTCCACCGCCGGCGAAGACCCCGTCGTCCGCGCCGCCGCCATCCAGGCGCTGGGCAACCTGAACGGCACCGCGCTGGCCATCGATCCCTCCAACGGCCGCATCCTGGCCATGGTCAATCAGAAGCTCGCCCTCTCCGGCGGTGCCGAGCCCTGCTCCACCATCAAGCTGGCCGTCACCCTCGCCGCGCTCGACGAGGGACTCATCAAGCGCGACACTCCCGTCAACCTCGGCGGCCACTACACCCTCACCCTCACCCCGGCGCTCGCCCACTCCATCAACCCCTACTTCGAGACCCTCGGCCGCAGGATGGGCTTCGAGCGCGTCAAGTACTATGCCAACCAGTTCGGCCTCGGAGAGCTGGCCGGATACAATATCCCCGGAGAGCAGCTCGGCGTCTATCCAGAATCGGAACTCCCCGCCGCGCAGGGTGGCGTGGGCCGCATGTGCTCCTTCGGCGAGGGCATCTCCATGACCCCGCTCCAGCTTGGCGCCCTGGTCTCGGCCATCGCCAACGGTGGCACCCTCTACTACCTGCAACACCCCGAGACCCCCGGCCAGATCGCCAACTTCCAGCCCAAAGTGAAGCGCACCCTCGACATCGCTCCCCTCATCCCGGAGATGCGCGACGGCATGGAGGGCACCGTCGATTACGGCACTGGCCGCTCCCTGCGTTCCAGCTTCCGCGAGTTCCCCGTCCTCGGCAAAACCGGCACATGCTCCAACAACGGAACCCGCTTCGGCTGGTTCGCCTCCTACGCAGATACCCCCAACGGCCGCATCGTCACCGTCGTCTTCCTCGAGGGTGGCCGTCCCATGTTCGGCCCCAAAGCCGCCGAAATTACCGGCCAGCTCTATCGCGCGCTCTGGGACAGCAACTACTTCGACTCCAAATCCCCCCAACTCGCCAACTCCACCCATTCCCTCCGCAGCAACCCATAACTCAATATTCAAGTGTCAGTTGCAAGTTGTCAGCTCGTCATTCCTCCCCTCAACTCCGTGCCGGAGGGTTCCCCGAACTTCGCAGTTGCCTGCATCTCCTGCATCCACCTAGGCAACGAGGACATCAACTCTTATAGAGCGCGGATTTGCGATTTGTTTGCCAGGCTCCGCCGCGACCCCTTCCATCTCGTCCTCTCCTGGCTTGCTCAAATCTCACTTGCCACTTTCGTTGTAGAGCGAGTGCAAACTGTCCTAAAACAGCACACAATCAGCCCGCCAGAAAAAATAATTCTTGCTGCTTTGCTGATTGTTCTGCTATAACAGAAGTTGGAGAAGTGTCCGATGAAGATCCTTCGCAATCTTATCGTGGTACTGGCGGTCGTCATGATTGCCAGCCATACTGCGTTTGCTGCGGGCGACAAAGGCGGTGCGCCGGAGATCGACCCTGCGATGGGTACGGCTGCGCTCGCCCTCCTGAGCGGTGCCATCCTGGTCATCCGCGGCCGCGTCAAGCGATAAGCCGCATCAAACTCTAAGCCGCATAAGACTCTAAGCCGCGCTAAGCTCTTATACAGAGTCCACTTTTTTGTCCAGCAAGATAAAATCTTCGCCCGATGAGTCTTCCATCGTCGCCACAGGCGTGTGGTCGAGAATCCTCGGCAACTCCATCTACTCGCGCTGCTGGTGGACGGCTGGCATACTCATGCTGGAGTGCATCCTCGCCACCACGCTGCCTCATGGCTGGTTGCAGGGGCATAGCGGATACACCTCCCTGGGCCAGCCTGTCACGCTCAACCCGCTCCCCTATCGCTGGCTGCAGGCGCGAACCGTCACCACCTCCACCATCTTCTTCTGTGTCGCGCTGCTTTTCTTTGCCCATGACAAGCTGAAGGTCTTGCAATGGAGCGCCGCGCCTCTCCACAAGCTCTGGGCACTGCTTCACGCATCCGCCCTCCTGCTGTTTGTCGCCACCGATCTCTTCCTCGCCAATTCTGCAACCCAGGGAACTCCCCTCCAGCGCGCGGCCATGGCCGCCTGGTATGGCCTGCTCGTCTCTTTGCCCATCACTCTTGGCGGAGCGCTGATCCATCTCCCCAATCCTCTGCGCCTGTTTCAAAGTCTGGGCAACGCTTGGGGTCTTGCCGCGGTCTGCGATCTGCTCATGATGTCCGTCCGAAGCCTCCTGATCGTCGCCTGGAACAGGCCCGATTCCTGGCTCGGACATGCCATGCAGATGGCCACTTTCCGCGGAGTGAAGTTGTTGCTGGGCCTCTTCTACCCCGATGTCTTCCGGGATTCCACCCATTACATGGTCGGTACCCGCGCCTTTGCCATCATCATCGCGGACCAATGCTCCGGCGTCGAGGGTCTGGCCCTCATGTTGAGCCTCACCGTGGGATGGCTCCTCTATGCGCGGCGCGAACTGCGGCTTGCCCGCGCCCTCGTGCTGGTTCCCCTCTCGCTTCTCCTCAGTTGGCTGCTCAACCTGGTGCGGCTCGCAGCGCTCATCGCAATTGGGAATGCCGGCTATCCCGATGTCGCGATGGGAGGATTCCACTCCCAGGCCGGTTGGATTCTCTTCAGTTGCGTCGCCCTGGCCTTCCTGCTCACGGTCAACAACGTCGCCTGGTTTCGTCTCTCCGGCCCCGCCTTGGCAGAGGTCCCATCCCCAGCCCCGCAGGTCGGCGGCAGCCCTCTGGCTGCATCCAATCTCGCCGCGCTCTATCTTCTGCCCTGGCTTGCAATCCTGGCCGCGGGGCTGCTCGTCCAGGCCGCCTCGGACGGCTTTGAATGGCTCTACCCGTTCCGCCTCATCGCGGCCCTTGCCGTCTTCTTCGCCTACCGCCGCCAATACCGCCGCATGGACTGGCGATTTGGATGGCTCGGCCCGGCAGCCGGTGTCCTGGTCTTCGCCCTCTGGATCGCGCTCGACCACGCAATCGGCCGGGATGCCGCATCCTCCAACGGAGTGCTCCTGACCGGCGTAGCCCAGGGCCTGGCGCGGCTCAGCCACCTCCAGCGCGTCGCATGGATCATTACCCGCATCATCGCCGCCGTTACCACCGTCCCCATCGCCGAAGAGCTCGCCTTTCGCGGTTATATCGCACGCCGCATCCTCTCGCCCAATGTCGAGAGCGTCCCGCTCGGAAGCCTCAGTCTGGTTGCCGTGCTCGCCAGTTCCCTGGCATTCGGCATCCTGCACGGTCGCATGTGGCTCGCCGGTACGCTGGCCGGAGTGGTCTTCGCCCTCGTCGCCAAGCTTCGCGGCCGGCTGGGAGAAGCCGTCGCCGCGCATGCAACGTCGAACCTGTTGCTCGCTCTCTGGATCATCGCCCGCGGCAACTATTCCCTCTGGTGAGCGGTCGGCGGCAAGCGGTTCTCTGTTTGTCATTCTGAACGCAGCGAAGAGCCTGTCCTGAGCGTA
>PLOT01000220.1 GCA_003142215.1 Granulicella sp.
GACGCGCTTCACGATGCCGGCGATCTTCTGCTTCACGTCGCCTACGGGAGCGTGCAGGCGGTCGCCATAGGTGCTCTCCATGATGAGGTAGTCGGCCCCGGGCGCGGGGTCGGGATCGCGAGTGATGGGCAGGTTCTTGCGGCCGACGTCGCCGGAAAAAAGCAGGCGCGTCCGCTGGCCGTGCTCCACCGCGTCGATCAGCACGCAGGTTGAGCCGAGCATGTGGCCCGCGTTGGAGCTGGTCATGGTGAAGCCGGCGTCCTTGGTCGATCCGGCCAGCAGTTGCGGCTCATGCAGCTTCACCGGCTGGAACTGTTGGCAAACCTGCGCGGCGTCGTCCTGGGTGTAGAGCGGCGGGACGGGCGCGGGGCCGGGAGGCATACCGATGGAGGTTCGCCGGCCACGGATCTTGCTGAGAAACTGGGCGTCGCTCTCCTGGATGTGCGCGCTGTCCTTCAGCATGGGCGTGCAGAGGTCGATGGTGGCGGGCGTGGAGTAGATGGGCCCGCGATAGCCCTGCTTCGCCAGCAGAGGCAAGTCGCCGCTGTGGTCGATGTGCGCATGCGACAGGACGACCGCATTCAGCCCGCCCGCGGCAAGCTGCTGCGGCGTAAACGCAAGATGCGAGTTGATGTCGGCTGCCTGCTGGCGACGGCCCTGAAAGAGGCCGCAGTCCAACAACACGTTCTGCCCCGCGCATTCGATGTGGTGGCTCGACCCGGTGACGGTTTGATCCGCACCCCAGAAATGCAAACGAATTGCCATGCGTTCTCCTTTGCGGCTGGTTGGGTGTAGCCGCGTGTGCGCTCCCAGCTTATGCGCTCAACCGGTACGCTGACCAGCGCGATTCACTCCGCGCCACACCCACTCCAACGCACGACAGATGACGATAGCCGCATTGCAGCCCACCGACAATCGGTATAGCGGTTCTCGTGACTCGGCTTCAATCGAATCAATGGCTATTTGCCGCATACGGTCGCGCTTGTTTCAGATATGACAAACGCACGGTTATCGCAAACGCCACCCACCCCATTGATTCTTTTCGTATTATTGGCGGTTGACGTATATACTTCAGGCGTCCTCAACTGAGCAATATGCGACTGTCGAAGTTTTTTAAGAACTGGTGGCGGCGCGCAAGCGCAGCTTCAAAAACCGATGCGGTATTAGCACTCTGTGTCTTCGCGGCCAAAGTGTACACGGTCGCATTTGCGATTTGGATGGCAGGAACAAAGTTCACGACGTGGACAGGGCCAGGAACCAGATCCTTATGGATGTTTATACTCGCGCTAGGGTTTATAACCGTACTGCCCTATATGCCTAAAAGGAAGTCAACGAAATGGGTTAGAGAGGATGTTAAAAGGAATTTGACAACCGGTGTGGCAGTTTCTGGAATCACCTCGGCGATTTGGAACCATCAGCTGAGACCCGAGCAAAAGCAAGACCTCTTTGTGAGACTCCTATCGGCGATCAAATCCGAAGTTGAAGGCATCACAGGTGACAATGAAGGCATCTATTTTAATGTGTCGCTCTTGTCGCTGGATGCGAATGGAGGTACCCTCACGGTAGTATGTAGGGCAAATCCTGATCGTCCGCTCCGTTCTTACCGAGTAGAGGAGATGTTGGTTTCCCAGACGCTGTCGACCGGAAAAATGTTCTATGAACCAGACTGCAAACTTGCCGATAAGCCTTATAAGGCGATTCTTGGAATGCCACTGGTTTCTGTACATGAAAACTGCAAGCCACTTGTGCATGGGATCGTTAGTATTGATAGCGCACAGGCTCATTGTTTTGACGGTTTGTTAGAAGACATCGAAAACAAGATTCTGATGTACCTCTGCCTGCTGAAATTGGTCATAACCGCTGACGAAGCGCTTAGCCGTGGTAAAGGGAGGCAAAATGAACGGAAACGCTAAACTCAAGGATTCCACGAGCCCCCAGATGATCATCGAGAAACTTGCCCGCAAACGGATCAGCGAGGAAGAAGCGGAGAAAACCCTTCAGCAGCAATGGGTTAGGGTTTACGATACGCCCACAGTTGTCCGTTTTCTTCAAGAGATATTTCAAAACGGCGCAAATAGGCGTATTTCAAAGTGATTTTGCCATCTGCCGCAGAACATGGCTCTCTGATCTGTGAAGCTTGCCAGGTCATTTGATGCAAGCAGAGCTATGCATAAACTGAGCGGCTCGTTGGGCGAGGCGGAGCTAATTGGTGGGGAGTTGGGTGGTGGACCAGCCGCCGCCGAGGGCTAGCTGGAGTTGGGCGCTGGCGACGATGCGGCGGGCGACGAGGGCGGCGGCGGCGCGTTCGTCGTTCAACTGGATGGTCTGGTTGGTGAGGACTTCGAGGTAGGTGGCGAGGCCGCGCTGATAGCGGAGCGTGGAGAGTTGGGTGCTGCGGGTTGCGGCGTCGACCGCGCGCTGCTGGGCGGCTGCCTCCTGCTGCAGCACGCGCAGCGCGGAGAGCTGGTCCTCCACATCGCGGAAGGCAGACAGTACCTGTTGGCGATAGAGCGCGGTGGCCTGCTCGCGCTGGGCGATGGCGTAGTCCACCTGCGCGCGGCGGCGGCCTGCGTCGTAGAGAAGCTCGCTAGCCGATGGGCCTGCGTTCCACTCGGCGCTGCCGGAGCTGAAGATGCGGCTGACCAGTGCGGAGTCCATGCCGCCCTCGGCACCCAGCGTGATGTTGGGGTAGTACGCGGCCTTGGCGACGCCGATGAGCGCATTGGCGGCGGCGACACGGCGCTCGGCGGCGGCGATGTCTGGACGTCGCTGCAGCAGCTCGGAGGGAACGCCGGTGGGGATGGCGGGCGGACCGCCAGCAAGCGGCTGTTCCGCAATGTGAAATCCAGTTGCGGACTCGCCCACAAGAACCGCGATGGCGTGCTCGTACTGCGCGCGCTGGACGCCGAGGTCGATGAGCTGCGCGCGCGCCTCTTCCAGTTGCGCCTGGGCCTGCGCCACATCGCTCTCCGTGCTGAGTCCGCCCTTGAGGCGAACCTGCGTAAGCTGCAACGTCTGCGTATAGGCGTCGATGGTGGCGCGCAGCAGTTGCGCCTGAAGATCGAGACCGCGCAGTTGGAAGTAAGTGACCGCGAGCAGACCTTGCAGGCTGAGGCGCGTGTTGGCGAGGTCGGCGGCGGAGGCCTGCGCGCTAGCCGAGGCGGACTCGATCTGGCGGCGGACGGCCCCCCAGAAGTCCGGCTCCCAGGAGATGTTGAGAGGAATCAGGAAATCCCAGTAATTGCGTTGCGTTGCAGGGCCTACCTGGGGCGCGTTGCTGGATATGCCGTTGCGCGTGGCCGAGCCGCCGAGGGAGACCGTCGGGTAGAGCGAGGCGTGGGTTTCGCGCACCAGGTCGTGGGCCTGCTCGTAGGCGTGCAGCGCGGCTGCAATGCTCTGGTTGGCACTGGCGCAGTGCTGCTCCAGAGTGTTCAGGTCGGGGTCTTGGTAGACAGCCCACCATGCGCCACGGTCGGCTGCGTCGGCGGGCGCGGCTGCGGCCCAATCGCCGTTGTGGCCGGCATCGGAGAAGGACGGCGGCGCGGGCACAGGCGGAACCTTGTAGTTCGGCCCGACGGTCTTGCAACCGGTGAGCAAAAGCGCGCATCCGGCGAGCGTGAGCACGGCCAGCAGCGCAATGGTTGCGGGATGGCGATAGGCCATCATGGTTTGGTCTCCGCATCAGGCGTCACCACGCGTACGAGTTCGCCATCGGTGAGCGAGTCGGGCGGGTTGGCGATGATGGATTGGCCGGGCGCGAGGCCGCTGAGAATCTCCATGGTCGAGCCGGAATCGCGTCCCTCGGTGACGAGAACGATGTGAGCGTGGTTTGTCGCGTCGACCGTGGCGACGTGCAGTCCGTCGGGCTCAAGAATCAGCGCGCTGACGGGAACGATGAGCGCGGGGACGTTGGTCGAGACGTTCAGATGCACTTCGGCGTAGCTGCCCGGCAACAGCTCGCCGGAGCGGTTGTCCACGTCCACCTCGGCCAGCAGCGTTCGCGTCGCCGGGTCCACCGCGCCGGATGATCGCACCAGCTTGCCGTGGAAGATGCGTCCGGGATACTGGGGCAGCGTCAGCGTTGCGGTGACTCCATTCTTCGCATCCGGCGCGTAGATCTGCGGAACGTTGATGAAGACGCGCAGCGTGCCGATGGACGAGAGGTCGAATATCTCCTTGCTGCCGGAGACGGTGCCAGAGCCCGGCGTGGTCGTGCTGCCGGCGGGGGTGACGAGCTGGCCGATGTCCAGGTTGCGCGCGGTGATGACGCCGTCGAAGGGCGCCACGATGCGCTCGAAGGATTGCAGCTCTTCGAGGCGATGCACGTTGGCCTGCGCGGAGTTCACCTCGGTGTTTCGCGCCTCAAGCAGCGCGACGGCGTTGTCGGTGTCCTGCTGCGAGACGGCGTTCTGCGCGATCAGGCCGCGATAACGGTCGGCGGTGATTTTAGCCAAAGCAGCATTGCTGACGGCGGTTGCCAGGTCGGCCTTCGCCTGGTCAAGCTGCTGGTCCAGCTCCGGCGTCTCGATGACGGCGAGCAGATCGCCCTTGCGCACATGCGAGCCGATGTCGTGCGACCAGCTCTTGACGTAGCCCGTGGTGCGCGCATAGATGGGGGCCAGCGTGAAGGCCTGAATGTTGCCCGGAAGCACGATCTCGCGTGCGTCTTTCTCGAAGACCGGCTGCTCCAGCGAGACCGGCGGAGCTGCACTGGCATTGGTTGTCTTCACCAGTTCGGTATTGGCATGGACGCGGCGCACAATGCCGGCGATGGATGCGGCGACGGCAACGATGAGGAGAACGACGACCAGCATCACGAGAGAGCTGCGCGAGACCTCGGGCGTTGCGGTTTCATCATGACTTGTTTGTGACACCTTCGACTCCGGGTCCTTCATAGCTGCGTCTCCGTGCGCTTCATTGGCGCTGATTCGGTTGGTCTCGTCCGCTTGCGGCGGCTCATGCCTGGGCCTCATTCGCGTCCATAGCCTTGGTCTCGGCGACAGACGGGTCGTTGCGATGCATCAAGGAGAAGAAGACCGGGACGAAGGTCAACGTGCCAAAGGTGGCCAGCAGCAGGCCCCCGATGACGGCGCGGCCCAGCGGCGCATTCTGCTCGCCGCCATCGCCCAGGCCCAGCGCCATCGGCACCATGCCAATGATCATCGCCAGGGCCGTCATGATGACGGGGCGGAAGCGCGTGAATCCCGCGGAGAGCGCAGCTTCCGCCGCGCTCATGCCATGTTCCATCTGTTCCTTGGCGAAGCTGACCACCAGGATCGAGTTCGCCGTGGCCACGCCCATGCACATGATGGAACCGGTGAGCGCGGGGACGCTGACGTGGGTCCCGGTAAGAAAGAGCAGCCACACAATTCCCGCCAATGCTCCGGGCAGCGCGGCGATGATGATGAATGGATCGAGCCAGCTTTGGAAGTTCACGACGATGAGCGCGTAGACCAGCACGATGGAGAACAGCAGTCCGAACGCCAGTCCCTGAAAGGAGCTTTGCATGGTTTCAATCTGGCCGCGCAGATTGATCTCTGTCCCGCGCGGAAGTTTTGCTTTGCTGTCGTTCAGAATCTTCTGGATCCTGCCTGCCACGCTGGCTAGATCGGTACCCTCGACCGAGCCGTAGATGTCGATGATGGGCTGCGCGTCGTAGTGGCTCAGCGTCCCCGGCTCGGTGCCTCGCACGAGCGACGCGAGGTTGCCCAGGATCTGCGGCTGCTGGGCGGAGCCATTGGTCGCGATGGGGAAGTTTTGCAGCTCCTGAAGGTCCTTCACCTCGTACTGCGGGGTCTGCACGGCGATGTTGTAGCTGACATGGTTCTGCGGGTTGAGATAGAAGGTCGGGGAGGTTTGGAAGCTGCCACTCAGGCTGGTCAGCAGGTCCTGCGCCACGTCGCGCTGGCTGTAGCCGACCTCCTGGGCGCGGGTGCGGTCTACATTGACTGTCCATTTCGGCTGGTTGAAGGGCTGCTGGATGCGGAGATCGGTGGTGCCTGGGACGCGGCCGATCTGCTGCATCAACTGTTCGGCCAGCGCGCGGTTCTGGTCCACCTTCAGGCCCACCACCTGCACATCGATCTGCGCGGGCAGGCCGAAGTTCAGAATCTGGCTCACCATGTCCGTCGGCAGGTAATAGAACTCGGTGCCGGGAAACTGCACGGTCAGCTTGTCGCGCAACGCGCGCGTGTACTGCGCGGTGGGCCGATGCTTTTCCGCCAGCGAGACCAGGATGTCGGCGTCTCCGGTGCCCACCGGGGCCGAGTTCGAATAGGAGAGATTCAAGCCCGAGTACGGGACGCCAATGTTGTCGATGACGGTGCCCAGCTCGCTGGGTGGAATCTCGCGGCGGATCACATCTTCGATCTGATCGCACAGGCGCGCCGTATCTTCAATGCGGGTTCCGGTTTGCGCGCGCACATGAAGCTTGAACTGGCCGCCATCCACCGAAGGGAAGAAGTCCTGCCCAAGCCACGGATAGAGCAGCGCAATCGACACGACCCAGAACGCAACGATCGAGAGCAGAAACCCAGCGCGATACTGCAGGCAGAGCCGCAGGACTCCGTGGTACCAGTCGCGCAGAGTCTCGAAGGAGCGCTCGAAGGCGATCTGGAAGCGCACGAAGGGATTTCGGCTGGCGAGCGCCTGCTGCACGCGGTCGTGCTCGTGACCCTTCAGCAGATACTTTGCCATGGTGGGCACAACGGTTCGCGAGAGGAAGTACGACGCAAGCATGGCGAAGACGACCGCCTCGGCCAATGGAACGAAGAGATAGCGGGCGACTCCGCCGAGGAAGAACATCGGCACAAAGACGATGCAGATGGCGAGGGTGGAGACGAAGGCCGGCACGGCAATCTGCGCGGCACCGTCCAGGATCGCCGGCTCGACCGGCTCGCCCAATTCCAGGAAACGATTGATGTTTTCAATGGTCACCGTGGCATCGTCCACCAGGATGCCGACGGCCAGCGCGAGACCTCCCAGGGTCATGATGTTGATCGTCTCGCCCAGCGCCGCGAGCGCCAGCAGCGAGCAGATGATGGACAACGGAATCGACACCGCGATGATGAGCGTCGAACGCCAGCTTCCGAGAAAGATCAGGATCATTGCCGCGGTCAGGCAGCCGGCGATGATCGCCTCGCGCACTACTCCGCCGATCGCCGATTTGACGAAGATCGACTGGTCGGAGATCGGGCGAATCTTCAGCGACAGCGGCAGTTGCGCTGCAATCTGCGGCAGCCGCGCGCGCACATTCGAGATGATGTCCAGGGTGGAAGCGTTGCCTGTCTTCTGAATGGTGATCAGCGAGGCACGCTGTCCGTCGACGCGCACGATGTTGGTCTGGGGAGGAAATCCGTCGCGCACATTGCCAATGTCGTGAACGTAGATGGTGGCACCGTTCACGGTCTTGATCGGCAGGTCGTTGAGCGCATCGATCGAGTCCGGCGCGCTGTTGGTCTCAATCTGATAATCGACGTGGCCCATCTTCACTTCGCCGGCGGGCAGGATGATGTTTTGCGCGCCTACGGCGTTCACCACGTCGGCAGCGGAGATGCCGTGCGCCTGCAGCTTCTGGGTGTCGATGTCCACCTGCACCTGTCGCAGTTTGCCGCCGTAGGGGTTTGGAATTGAAACGCCCTCCACCGTGGCCAACTGCGTGCGAATGAAGTTCGACCCAAAGTCGTTCAACTGCTGCTCGGTCAAGCCATTGCCAGAGAGCCCGAGTTGCAGCACAGGCACGCTGGATGCGCTGTATTGAATGATGAGCGGAGGCGTTGTGCCTGCGGGATACGCCCGCAGCGCCGTCTGCGAGATCGCCGTGACCTGCGCCACGGCCTGCGAGATATTGACATTGGGACGGAAGTAGACCTTGATGACGGAGATGCCGTTCAGCGTCTGCGACTCAGTATGCTCGATGTCGTTGACCGTCGTGGTCAGGCTGCGCTCGAACTGCACTGTAATCCGGTCGCTGAGTTGCTGCGGCGAGAGGCCGGCATACGACCAGACCACCGTGACAACCGGAATATCGATATTCGGAAATATATCGACCGGAGTCCGCTCGATCACCACCGGGCCGAGGAAGAAGAGCAGCAGCGACAGCACAACGAAGGTGTAGGGTCTCCTAAGCGCGAGACGGACAATCCACATCAAAACTCCTTTGGCCGGCAGCACGGTCGGCATCGACCGCGCGGGACTTGCACCAAACAGCTCAGTGGCCCGGACGAACGAACGACAGCTTCAGTGAGCGCTGTTGCCGGAACATTCACTGCTGATTAAACGATAGCAGCTTCCCGCAAGACTCACCGCCGCTTCATATCCGCGCCGCAATCCAAAGAATTCCGTTGCGTCCTCGCGTGCCAATGCGCCTGCGATTGCACTGAGTTCGGTATTCTGTATGAAATGGCTTTACTTCCGTCCGCGATGCAATCGAAGAGGACCACACTCCACGCAATTCTCCCGTTGCAACCATGCAGGATGGGCCTCGGCACTCTTGTCTTTTTATCGCTCGCCATTGCGTCCGCACCGATGTTGTCTGCGCAGAGCTTGCCGCCCATGCCGGTCGATGCCACGGCCCTGGTGCGCCGCGCCGTGCAACACCGGCTCGACGCCGGCAAGAGCCATCGGCCGGTCCGCTATCTCATTCATCGGACCGACGAGCGCCACGACACAACCAAGGAGATCATCGAGACCGTGGACGGCGGCGTTGCGCGCCTGGTCGCCATCGATGGCAAGCCGCTCAGCGCCGAGGCCGACCGCGCCGAGTTGGACCGCCTGGACACGCTGGCCAATCACCCCGAGCTGCAGGAGCATCGCCACAAGAGCGAGCAGAAGGACGCAGAGCGCGTCGACCGCCTGCTTGCACTGCTGCCAGACGCGTTTGTCTACCGCTTTGAAGGGATGACTCCCTGCGCCGCGGGCCAGTGCTATCGGCTGAGCTTCACTCCCAATCCACACTTTACTCCGCCCAACCTGGAGGCTGATCTGCTGCGCGGCGTCGCGGGCGAGGTATGGATCGATACAAGGCAGGAGCGGCTGACCCGGCTGGATGGCCACTTCATCGCGGATGTAGATTTCGGATTCGGAATCATCGGCAAACTGAACAAGGGCGGAACGGTCCTGCTGGAACAGACCGACGTTGGCGAGCACGATTGGGAGCTCACACGCCTGACGCTGCATGTGACCGGCAACGCGCTGATGGTGAAGCCGTTGAGCTTTCAGATCAACGAGGAGGCGAGCCACTTCTCGCCGGTCGCGTCCGGCCTGAGGTACAGAGACGCAATCCAACTGCTGAAGCAGTCCGTACCTTAGAGACTGTACAAAACTCCGTGGCGGAGGGATTTCGCGCTCGTGTACACTTGATTCGACTCGACACTTGAATTTCACAGGGCCCCAGCTTGGATTCTCTTCAGCAACAGAATGCGTTGTCACTGCTGAGTGGTGACGAGGCGGTTGCCATGGCCGCCTATGACTGTGGTGTGCGGCTTGGCACAGGATACCCGGGCACTCCCTCGACGGAGATTCTGGAAACATTTGAAGCTCTGGGCGGACGGGCGCAGTGGTCGCCCAACGAGAAGGTAGCGTTGGAGGTTGCGATCGGCGTCGCCTTTGCCGGCGCTCGCGCCATTGTGACCATGAAGCACGTCGGGCTGAATGTGGCCGCGGACCCCCTGTTCACGGTGGCGTCCACGCGGCTGGATGGGGCGCTGGTGGTGGTTTCGGCCGACGATCCAGGGATGGCCTCCAGCCAGAACGAGCAGGACAACCGGCGCTATGCGCTGGCCGCGGGCGTGGCGATGCTGGAGCCCTCGGACTCGCAGGAGGCATACGAGTTCACGGTGCGCGCCATCGAGATCTCCGAGCGCTGGCAAGTGCCGGTCCTGTTGCGCATGACCACGCGCGTCTGTCATTCCAAGAGCGTGGTGCGGCGCGGTACGGTTGCGATTCCTCCGCCGAGGGCGGCGCACTTCGAGCACGACCTTCCCTCCCGCGTGATGATTCCGGCCTACGCCCGCCCGGCGCATCCGCGGCTGCGCAAAAAACTGGCGGAGATGGCCGCGTGGAACGATGAGGCGGGGCCGAACCAGCTCATCCCCGGCTCAACCAAGCTGGGAATCATCACATCTGGCGCGGCATTCCTTCATGTGCGCGAGGTTGCGCCCGAGGCCAGCGTGCTGAAGATTGGAATGACTTACCCGCTGCCCGCGGAGCGAATGCGCGCGTTTGCCGCGAGCGTGGAACGCTGCATCGTCATCGAAGAGGGCGATCCGTATCTGGTGGAGGGAGCGCGCGCCGCGTGCATCGCGGTGGAGGACAAGCCGGAGATCTACCGCTTCGGCGAGCTGACCAGCGCGCGAGTGCGCCGCATTCTGGACAAGGATGCTTCGCCGGAGCCAAAGCGCGTCGCCGGCAAGATGCCCGCCTTCTGCCCCGGCTGTCCGCACCGCAGCGTCTACACGGCGCTGAAGAACCTGGACTGCATCGTCTCAGGCGACATCGGATGCTACTCGCTGGGGGCACTGCCGCCCTTCGAGGCCATGGACACGATGGTGTGCATGGGCGCGTCCATCGGCATAGGGCTGGGGCTGCGCCTTTCGCTGCCGCCCGAGGCGGCGAAGCGAGTGGTGAGCGTCATCGGCGACAGCACCTTTGTACACAGCGGAATTACGGGTCTGGTCGAGATGATCTACAACCCGCCGGAGAGCGGCCATGTGGTGGTGATTCTGGACAACGGAACCACGGCCATGACGGGCCTGCAGGAGCATCCGGGGACCGGGCGCACGCTGGCCCATGCAAAGACGGGCAAAGTTGTCTTCGAGGAGCTGGCGCGCACGCTGGGCATACAGAATGTGTATGTGATCGATCCCACGGCGGAGCCTGAGAAGTTTCAGCAGACGATTCAAGACTGCCTGGACCGGCCGGAGCTCTCCGTGGTGATCTCCCGCCACAACTGCCTGCTGGCAAACCGCTGGATTCGCGAGTACGAGAGGTGCAATGAGCAGCCAACCGACTAACGTAGCGTGCGGCAAGCCAACGAATGTAGTGATTGCGGGGCTCGGCGGACAGGGCGTAATCAAGGCCTCCGACATTCTGGCCGACGTTGCGTTCAGCGCCGGCCTGGACGTGAAGAAGAGCGAGTTGCATGGGATGAGCCAGCGCGGCGGATCGGTCTCCAGCGACGTGCGGTTTGGCGAGCGCGTCTTCAGTCCCATGGTGCCGGAGGGCGAGGCGGATTTCCTGGTTGTCATCGCGCCGGACCAGGTCCCGGTGAACACATGGATGATGGGCCAGGGCGGCGTCCTCATTGACGCTTCCCTGATCGACGAGTCCAGCCTGCCCAACAAAAAAAGCATCAATGTGGCGCTGCTGGGGATGTTGAGCCGTCACTTGCCGTTTCCCATCGAGGCATGGAATGACGCGATCGGGCGCAACCTGCCGGAGAAGCTGCAGGAGGTGAATCTGCGGGCATTCTCCATCGGGCGGGCCAATGGGCAGGGAGTTGAGCGGGAGGGATGAATTCAATTCTGGAATCGAGCATTGCCGACTGTCATCCCGCCAGCGTGCCGGATTTCACCCCAGTTGCGCAGTTGCGCGAGCTGCAGTTGAAGCGCTTGCAGGCAGTAGTTACGCGAGCGTGGCAGCAAGTCGTGCTCTTCCGCTCGCGCATGGACGAGCGCGGCCTCGCGCCGCAGGCGGTCCACTCACTCGAAGACATCGGTAAGCTGCCGTTCACGCAGAAGAGCGATCTGCGCGACACCTATCCGTTCGGGCTCTTTGCCAGTCCCATGAAGGACGTCGTCCGTCTTCACGTCTCCAGCGGAACTACGGGAAAGCCCATCGTGGTGGCGTACACAAAGGAAGATGTGGATGTATGGACCTCGGTGATGGTCCGCGGCCTGGCTGGATGCGGACTGCATCGTGGAGACATCATCCAGGTTGCCTATGGGTACGGACTTTTCACCGGCGGCCTGGGCGCGCACTACGGCGCCGAAGGGCTGGGGGCGACGGTCGTCCCGGCATCCACTGGCAACGCCGATCGCCAGATCATGCTGATGAAGGACTTTGGCGTGACTGCTATCTGCTGCACTCCCACGTATTTTCTGCATCTGATCGACCGCGCCGCCGGACTCGGCGTGGAGATGAAAGATCTGCCGATCCGGGCAGGGGTCTTCGGCGCAGAGCCGTGGACCGAACCCATGCGCAGGCACATTGAAACGATGAGCCGGATCGAGGCGTTCGACATCTACGGGCTCTCGGAGATCATTGGGCCGGGCGTGGGCTGCGAGTGCCGCCGCCATCGGGGGCTGCACATCTTCGAGGACCACTTCTATCCGGAGATTGTCGATCCCGAGACAGGAGAGCCGCTCGCGGACGGCAGCGAGGGCGAGCTGGTTCTGACCACCCTCAGCAAGCAGGCGATGCCCATGGTCCGCTATCGCACGCGCGACATCACCATGATCCTGCCGGGCAGGTGCGAGTGCGGGCGCACGCTGCGGAGGATTGGCCGCATCGGACGGCGCAGCGACGATATGCTGATCATTCGCGGCGTCAATGTATTTCCGTCACAGGTGGAGACCGCGCTGCTCGAGGTCGAGGGCACCCTGCCGCACTACCAGATCGTGCTCACCCGCGAGCAGGGACTGGACCAGATGGAGGTGCAGGTCGAGGTGACGCCGCAGATGTTCACCGACAAGAT
>PLOT01000279.1 GCA_003142215.1 Granulicella sp.
GCCGCCTCGCCCAGCTCCGCAACCTCCTCGAAGCTCGCCTCGATCCGCTCCACAATCCGCAACTGCGCAATCCGCTCGCCCGCCTTGATCTCCACCGGCGCAGCGCCCAGGTTCGTCATCACCACCCGAATCTCCCCCCGGTATCCCGGATCGATCACTCCCGCCAGCGTCGTCACCCCGCGCACCGCCAGCCCTGACCGGTCCTCCACCAGCGCCCCGTGCGTCGACGGAAACTCCAGCGCAATCCCCGTCGCCACCGCCGCCGTCGATCCCGCCTCGCCCGCCGCCGCCAGCCGCGCGTCCGCCGACGCATACAGGTCCGCCGCCAGGTCGCCGTACTCGCCCGCATGGGCATACCGCGGCATCCGCGCCGACCCCACCAGCTTCTTCACTTTGATCGAAACCATAAGCTCCGATTGTATCCGTCACGCGCCTTGGCGAAATGCGGGGATTCTTCACTGCGTTCAGAATGACAACTATTTAAGACTAACGGCGCGGCAGACTAGAATCGAAGTCGATGCTCGCCCGCCTCCGCGCCTTCTTCAACCCGCCCACGCCCAACCCCCTCCGCGCCCCCGCCCGCATCTTCTGGGTCGCCTTCGCCGTCCGCGTCCTCTACATGACGCTGGCCCACACCTATCGCATTCGCATCGCCGAGGACCACTTCCAGTTCGGCTGGGAAGCGGGACGCATCGCCCGCGCGCTGGTCACCGGCTACGGCTACTCCGACCCCTTCGCCAACGCCTTCATCGCCCACACCGGCCCCACCGCCTGGCTGCCTCCGCTCTACCCGCTGCTGCTGGCCGCCATCTTCCGCGTCTTCGGCGTCTTCACTCCCGCCTCCGCGTGGGTCCTCTTCACCCTCCAGTCGGCCTTCTCCGCCGCCACCGCGCTCGCCACCTGGGAGATCGCCGCCCGCTGCTTCTCGCGCCGCGTCGCCCTCTGGTCCGCGTGGATCTGGGCGCTCTATCCCGCCGCCATGCAGTACGCTGTCCGCTGGCCCTGGGAGATGACCATCACCACCGCTCTCTTCACCTTCACCCTCGTCCTCGCCCTCCGCATGAGAAGCATCGGCAACCAACCTCCGCTCTCCTTGTTGTCATCCCGTAGCGGAGCGGAGGGACCTGCTTCATCCCGGACCACCGCCCGAACCTCGCAGTGGCTCCTCTTCGGTCTCCTCTGGGCTCTCATCGCCCTCTCCAACTCCACCCTGCTCATCTTCCTCCCCATCTGCGGCCTCTGGATTCTCCTCCCACTCCTCCGCGATCCCCGCGCCTACGTCGGCCCACTTCTCGCCGCGCTCCTCTTCCTTGTCTGCATCGCTCCCTGGACCATCCGCAACTGGCAGGCCTTCCACGCCTTCATCCCATTGCGCGGCAATCTCGGCGCGGAACTCTATATGGGCAACGGCCCCGGCTCCAACGGCCTGCTCATGGAGTACTACCACCCCTTCCAGGCCCCCGAGCAGCTTCGTCTCTACGCATCCCTCGGAGAAGTCCGCTACGTCGCCCAGCGCGGCGCGCTCGCACGTGCCTTCATCGCCGCCCACCCCGCCCACTTCGCCGCCGACACCGCCCGCCGCATCTACTTCTTCTGGATCGGCGTGCCCCACCCCTCCGACGAAGCCTGGTACAACGAAGCTGGCCGCACCCTCAACTTCGCCTTCCTCTCCATCGCCGGACTCCTCGGCCTCGCCCTCGCCCTTCGCCGCCGCATCCCCGCCGCCGGACTCTTCGCCTGGGCCTTCCTCCTTCTGCCCATCCCCTACTACCTCATCACCGTCCACGCCCGCTTCCGCCACCCCCTCGAACCTCTCATCTGCATCCTCGCCGTCTACCTCTTCCAGTCGGCCGAGCGTCCAACCCGCCCGTCAACCAGCGCCCTCTGATCGGCGCAAACTCCGCATCTCTATCGAAAACCCGCCTGCGCATCTGGACGCGCATCTGGGCACGATTCTGGGCGCGAGATGGTCCGCGGCTCTATCCTCATGCAAGGAATGGCTGCCGCAACCTCAGGATGCAATGCGCAGGCCTTATACTGGTAAGCCTATGGTGCGTGACGGGTACTTCTATGCGTTGGGGATGGTCGTGGTCGCCGCGCTTCTGTGGCTTCTGACCCAGTCCGTGCCGGAGACCTCGCTGCCTGTGCTGCTGGCGCTGTTTTTCCTCTGGTTCTTCCGCGACCCCGAACGCAAGATTCCCACCGGGCCGGGTGAGATCGTCTCGCCCGCCGACGGCGTCGTCACCCAGGCCGAGTGGATCGAGACCTCCGCCGGAAGCCGCCTGCGCATCAGCGTCTTTCTCAGCGTCTTCGATGTGCATGTCAATCGAGCGCCCGTCTCCGGCACCGTCAAGGCGGTGGAGTACCGCGAGGGCCGATTTTTGAACGCGATGAACAGCTTGTCGGCCGTGGTCAACGAGCAGACCCTGGTGGTGCTCGACGCGGGCACATGCGAGATCAGCTACAAACAGATCGCCGGCCTGCTTGCCCGCCGCATCGTCTGCACGGTCAAAGTTGGCGACCGCATCCAGCGCGGCCAGCGCGTGGGAATGATCAAGTTCGGCTCGCGCGTCGATGTCCTTCTGCCCGCCGACGCTGTGCCCAAGGTCGATTCGGGATCGCGCGTGCGCGGCGGATCGACCATACTCGCGGTGTTGCCGCAGCCCGCCATCAATTCAGCGAACGCCTCAGCAGAGGTTGCTTCCTGATGCCCGCCGAGCAGTTGGGCCTGCGCGATCTCAACGGCGAGGAGATCAGGTCGCAGCGCCATCCCAGCCGAGGCATGTATGTCCTGCCATCGCTCTTCACCGCCGGCAACATTGCCCTCGGCTACTACGCCATGACGCAGAGCGTACAGGGTTCGCTGGCCGAGCCGGCTTTCTTCGACCGCGCCGCGCTGGCCATCGGAGTTGCGGCGCTATTGGACGGCGTCGACGGCTTCATCGCGCGCGTCACCCACACCACAAGCGACTTTGGCCATGAGCTGGACTCGCTCGCCGACGTCATCACCTTCGGCGTCGCGCCCAGCCTGCTCGCCTACATCTGGGGCTTCCGCATGTTGCCNNGTTGCCGCCCACGGTCCATCCCGGCCTGCGCCAGAACGTGCTGCACGCCGGCGTATTCGTCTGTTTCCTCTTTCTCGTCTGCGGGGCCAGCCGCCTGGCGCGCTTCAATATCAGCAAAAATCCGCAGCCGCGCAATCCCGGCAAGCCGGGCCACAAGTTCTTCGTCGGCATGCCCATCCCGGCCGGCGCGGGAATCGTCGCCGCCGTCATCCACTTCTTCAACGGATACCCCATCCACAACCCCTGGACCGCGCTGGTCTGGCTCCTGCTGCTGCTCTTCACCGGCTTCCTGATGGTCAGCAACTGGCGCTTCTGGAGCGCCAAGGAGGTCACCTCCGGCGACCGCCATCCATCTCGTTTCTTCACTCTGATGGCGGTGATCTGCGCCCTGATCTTCTGGAACTCCGAGTGGGCGTTGATGATCATTGCCTTCGGTTACCTCATCTCCGGAGTGCTCGCCCGGCTGGCATACTCATGGCGCCGCAGGCTGCGTCGCCCCCAGCAATCCGGCCCAACTTCGTCGTAGTTCGCGGTCTCAAGCTATGCCGCGCCGATCTTTGCGACTCAGATGAATGACCCCGTTGAAGCACTCGTAAATGTGTCCTGCTGTTTTAACCTGTGCGTGAGATACTTTTGCAATGTGTGCTTCGTCCCGAAAATCTTCCTCGCTGCTCGACACCCGCACAATCTTCTGCGGGGACAACCTCGATCAACTCAGGAAACTGCCGGACGCCTGCATCGACCTGATCTATATTGACCCGCCATTCAACTCCAACCGCACCTATGAGGTCTTCTGGGGCGAGTCGAAGGAGAAGCGTTCCTTCGATGACCGGCACGAATCCACGCGGGCCTATATCGAGTTCATGCGCCCGCGCTGTGTCGAGTTGGCGCGGGTTCTGAAGAAGACAGGCAGCATTTTTGTCCATTGCGATTGGCACGCAAGCCATTATGTGAAGGTCATGTTGGATCAGATCTTCGGAGAAAATCATTTTCGCAATGAAATCGTTTGGTGTTACACGGGGCCCGGTTCTCCGGGGATGCGTCAGTTTATGCGAAAGCATGACGTGATTTTTTGGTATTCCAACTCAAGTGAAGAGTGGACATTCAATGCCGATGCGGTTCGGGTTCCCCATAGCCAAAAGACGAAAGCAAATTACAAGCCCGGTCTGATTGGTTCCGGTTTTGTTGAAGCCGACCACCTTATTCACGCGAAGGGAAAGGTACCTGAAGACTGGTGGCAGATTGCAATTGCCCCGCGAGGAAAAGAATATCTTGGCTATCCCACGCAAAAACCACTTGCTCTTCTTGAGCGAATCATCAAGGCGTCGTCGAATCCGAACGATATTGTTTTAGACGCCTTTTGTGGTTGTGGTACGGCTCTGGTCGCTGCTCAAAATCTTGGGCGGCAGTGGATCGGAATCGATATCTCTCCGACGGCTTGCCGCGTGATGGCGAAACGGCTGCGCGACGTATGCCGTCTCCCGGAAGATGAAAAATTATGGCGCGCAGGTCGCGGCTTCATCGTGCGCGATTTGCCCTGGTCGGAGAAGCAACTGCGCAAGATTCCGCCATTCGAGTTCGAAAACTGGGCGGTCATCGCGCTCGGCGGTATTCCCAACAAGGCGCAGGTGGGCGACATGGGAATCGATGGTCGCATCTATCCTGTGTCTTCCATGCCGACTCGCAGCGGAAAGACTGCGGGCGAACTCGACTTCATGGATGTCTGGTATCCCATTCAGGTCAAGCAGAAGGATAAGGTGGGGCGACCGGACATTGACTCGTTCGAGGCAGCAATGCTGCGCGAAAAACGCACCAAGGGATTCTTCATCTCCTTCGAGTTTTCCTCGGATGCCATGCGAGAGATCGACGCATTCTTCCGCCGCGAGCACTGCATCATCGTGCCGCTTACGGTCCAGGAGATACTCGAAGAATCCATCGCGATGAAATTGGCGTGAGTTGCGCCGCCTCAGGCCCCACGGCAAAGTGAAATCTTCGCCCCGTGCCTCTTCTGGTTCCTCGCCCGCTTCATCGCTCGACTGTGTTACACTGGTCTTGCGCTCGATTGGAACGAGTGCAGGCATCGCAGGCAAAGACATCCGAGTTCTGCAACTTACCCGTTGCGTACGGTGTCTGGCCAGAGACTGCGATTTGCCTCTCCCACCGCTGTTCTTCTGCATCCTCGGCCATGGGGGCGTTGAGTGACTTGCCGTAACGGCATTCGTCATGGTGCGCCTGGGCCGGATTGGAAGATAAAAATGCGCTGG
>PLOT01000142.1 GCA_003142215.1 Granulicella sp.
TCTGTTTGGTGGGTTGCATGGGGTCCGGCCTCGGCGAGTGGATCGCAAGCCGATGGTAGGCCGTGCGGTCTACTGGACGCAACCGCGACGGCTTGTTAAACACAAAAGCCCCAGGTTATCAATCTGGGGCTTTTACCTGTTGGGTATCCGGACGCCGCCTGCGAAACTGATTCTATGCCCTCAAACGATAAGTTCTACAAGGTCACGCCAAAGGTCCCGGCGGGGGCGTGTTCCACCTCTTTGCGTATGTCGCTCCACAGCTCGAGGGGCATACCGAGGAAGACCTTGACGATCTTCGGATCGAACTGGGTACCGCTGCAGTGCGCGATCTCTTCGCGGGCTTGGGCGAAGCTGAGGCCCTTGCGGTAGGGGCGGTCGGAGGTGATGGCGTCGAGCGTGTCTGCGATGGAGAAGATTCGCGCGCCGAGCGGAATCTCTTCGCCGCGCAGGCCTCGCGGGTAGCCGGAGCCGTCGAAGTTCTCCTGGTGGGAGTAGACGAGTTCGGATGCTTCGCGCAGGAAGGGGATCTTATGCACCATCTCGTATCCGCGCACGCAGTGCTGGCGCATGATCTCGGTTTCATTGGCGGTAAGCGCACCGCGTTTGAGCAGGATGGCGTCGGGGGTGGATATCTTGCCGATGTCGTGCAGGAAGGCGCCGCGCGCGATGATGCGCAACTGTTCCTGGTCGAGGCCGAACTCGCGGGCCAGGGCGATGGTGTAGGCGGTGACGCGGCGGGAGTGGCCTTCGGTCTCGGTGTCGCGCAGGTCGAGCGCGTCGCCCATGGCCTCCAGCGTAATGTCGTAACTTTTTTCCAGGTCGTGCATGGTGGTGCGCAGACGGCTGGTGCGGAAGCCGATGATCTGCTCCAGGTTCTGGCGGTACGCGGCGTTCTGCTTGAGCAGGCGGCCGTGCTCCAGTGCGCGGATCACGACATTCAGCAGCTGGGTGCGATCGAAGGGCTTGAGCAGGTAGTCGATGGCGCCGCGGCGGAAGGCGTTGGTGGCGACGTGGATGTCGTGCAGCGCGGTCAGCATGACGACGGGCACGCCGGGGTGGTTGCGGCAGACGACATCGAGCAGGGTGAGGCCGTTGACCCCGGGCATCATGACGTCGGTGAGGACGAGGTCGCAGCCGGGGTCGTCCTGCAGATGGAGCAGGGCCTGTTCGGCGTTGGCCACCGCGGTGACGTCGTATCCGCTGTGCCCAAGCATGGTGACCAGAACGCCGCGCACCGGGGCTTCGTCGTCAACCACTAAAATGTGATCCTGCCGCACGGAGGCAGCTTCCTGCTGCCGCATCTCTCCCAGTTGCGCTGGCATGAATCCCTGCTGCGTCTGCGCGGTTTCCTGCTGCATAGGCCAATGCTCTCCGCCACCCTGCGGTTCAGGGCGGACTTCTGTCGCTCACCAGGTCCGCTCTCTCCAGAGGCACGAGTCGATCCGAAAGCGGTCCAGTGGCGCTGCCGTCACGCGACCGGTCGAAGCCGCGAGTGGTATGTGGTGTCTATCGGCAACGTGGCGCGGAGCATCACGCCGGAAATGGTGTGGGGTTACTTCTTTTTCCCTATGGCGTGGGCCGGGGACTGTGTGCCGGACTGGTCTGCATCGCGTGCAGCGGCCCGGGCGGCACGGCGGGCTGCGACCCAGCCCTCCTTGGTGACCTGGTGGGCGCGGCCGATGGCCAGCGCTCCGGCGGGAACGGGATGGGTGATGCAGGAGCCCGCGCCGACGTACGCTCCGTCACCGATGCTGACCGGTGCGACCAGCGTGGAGTCGGAGCCGACGAAGACCCCGTCGCCGATGGTGGTGGTGTGCTTGCGCGCGCCGTCGTAGTTGCAGGTGATGACTCCGGCACCGACGTTGACGCCCGCTCCGATGACCGCATCGCCCAGATAAGTGAGGTGGTTGGCCTTGGAACCGCGGCCCAGCGTGGTCTTCTTGGTCTCGCAGAAGTTGCCGACGTGGGCCAGTTCGCCGATCCTGCTCTCCGGGCGGAGGTGCGCGTAGGGACCGAGGACCGCGCCGTCGCCGACCTCCGCGCGGTCGAGAATGCATCCGTTGCGCACAACGACGCAGTTGCCCAGGACGGAGTGCTGGACCACCGAGTAGGAGCGGATGCGGCACTCCGAGCCGATGCGCGTCGCACCCAGAAGCTGGACGTATGGCTCGATCACGGTGTCCGGGCCGACGGTGACTTCGGCGTCGATGACGCATGTGTCTGGGCGGAAGATGGTGACGCCCTGGGCCATCAGGCGGAGGGCGGTGGCGGCGCGCATAGCCTGGTCGAGATGCATCATCTCGGCGATGGTGTTGGCACCCAGCACCTCGTCCACGCTCGCGGCCTCAAGCGCGACGACGCGCTTGCCGCCGGCCACCAGCAGGGCTGCGACGTCCGTCAGGTAGAACTCGCCGTGCGCGTTGTCGGTGGAGATCAGGTCGAGCTTACTGAACAGCGCCGCGGTCTCGAAGCAGTAGATTCCGGAGTTGATCTCCGGCGCTGCGAGCTGGTCTGGGCGGAGGGATTTTTGCTCGACAATCGCCGTGACCTCGGGCGAACCTGCGGCGCGGCGCAGGACGCGGCCGTAGCCGGTTGGGTCCTTGGGAACAGCGGTGAGGATGGTCATTGCGGCGTGCTCGCGCAGATGCTGTTCACAGAGCGCGGAGAGCGTCTGCGGGCGGATCAGCGGAACGTCGCCCGAGAGAACAAGCAAGTGCTTTGGAAGCGGAGCGCCGGAAAGCTCCAGCCAGGCCTTGAGCACCTGCATGGCGTGGCCGGTGCCGCGCTGGTCCGGTTGCGGGACAAACGAGACGCCGGTGGCGGCCACCGCGGCCTCGACGCGCTCCGCCTGGTGGCCGACGATGCAATAGATCTCTTTGGAGGGAACCAGCGTCTCTGCCGCTGCAATTACATGCAGCAGCAGAGCGCGTCCGCCAACCTCGTGCAGCACCTTGGGCCGCTTGCTGTTGAGCCGCGTGCCCTTGCCCGCGGCCATGATGGCTACTGCAAAACCTGTCGCTTCCATGTCTCCGCTATCTTCTCACTTCTTGCGGCGCATCGTCACGAATTCATTGCTCGCTCAGACGCTCTGTAGCAATTTGAGACTGGTGGGCGTCAGCGAGTGGGCAGCGGTGTGTCGAGCAGGATCTGGATGGCTTGCTGGTAGGTCATGGCGGGGACGGGCTGATAGTCCGCGGTGTCGAAGACGAGGCGCTGATGGACGTTCTTGACCAGCAGAGCGCGCAGGTTGAGCTGCTCGACGATGTGTTCGACGATCCAGCGCTGGCCTCCGACGTTGGCCTGCCGCAGGGTGACGGTGCCTCCGGGATAGATGTGGGCGACGATGCCCCAGCCAATGTTGACGGCGCGCGTGAGGCTGCCTTCCAGACGGACCATGCGGCGGGTGCGCGGGTCGATCCAGAGGCGGCCTTCGAGGCCGGTGAGGGGCTCGGATTCCATGGTTGGCGGCGACCAGGCGGGGTTAGGCTTGAAGTCGAGGACGATGAGGGCGGGGTCGCCGTCGGGCTGGTTGGGGAGCTGCGGCTGGCCGGGAGTGTAGCTCCAGAGCATGGCGTCGGGCACCAGCTTGAGGAGATGGACGCCCATCTGCTTGTTATTCTGCTCGCTGCGGATGTGGCGGGCAAAGGCGGCGGGCGAGGCGAGCAGGTCGTTGAGGCGCTGGCGTTCCGCCGCGTCCTCTGCCGGGGTGAGGGGGCGGCCATTGCTCTGGAGGGTGCGGCCGACACTGCCCTCGGAAGTCTCGATCTGGTCGCGGAGGTGGTCGCCTTTTTCGTCGATCACATGCAGGCGATAGCGCAGGAAGGAGCCGGGATGCTGGATGACGAGGGATTCGTTGTTGGCGCAGTCCACGGCCCAGGTGCGGGCGGGACCGTCGAGCAGAGGAGCTGCGGAGGGAGGCTGCGGCGAGGCTGCTGGGACGGCAGTTGCAAGCGCCAGGAAACATGCGCCGAGGAGGAAGCGGCGTACGGCTCTGCAATGCTGTGACGCGGACCGCCGCGAAGCATTATTACGGGATCGGGTTGTGGGCTGGGCGGCCGAGGCTGCGGTTCTCATCGTTTGGGGCGAGTGCATTCTGCCGTCTACCTGGGTTTGACGCGGACATCAGACGTTAGGTTTTCTTCGCCCCGGAACGAGGGGTACGCCTTCAGGAATACATCTTGAGTTTAGCGTGAGTTTAATGTGAGGGTTTGCCTTGGAACGCGGGACTGGTATAGTTCGGCAAGTACGATAAGTGAAGTATTCGTGTCATCATTGCAGCCGGGGAGAGAGACAAACAGATGAAGCCAGCCGAGGGTTCGACCGTTATTGGGAAGTCCGTCACGATTCGAGGAGATGTGACAGGCAAAGAAGACCTGTTTTTGGACGGCGTGGTGGAAGGGACGGTTTCGCTGCCCGAGAGCCGGCTGACGGTGGGGCCGAATGCGCGCGTGATGGCGGACATGGACGCGCAGGAGATGGTGATCTTCGGGCTGGTCGAAGGCAATCTCCGCGTGGCGGGGCGGATTGAGCTGCGTGAGTCGGCGGTGGTGAAGGGAGACATCGTCGCCGGGAGGTTGTCGATTGAAGAGAATGCGAGCATGAAGGGCAAGGTTGAGTTGTTGGAGACCGCGACGGCGGAGGTCTCGTCGCGCCTGCCCGGCTCCCAGTATCCCGCGACGGACACTGCGGTCCTGAACCTGATCTGAGCGGGAAGGAAGTGGGGGATGACCAGCTTCTTTGGCGGCAAGGACAAGGCAGGCGGCGCGGCAACGGAGAACGGTCGCGTCTCGCGGTATTCCAGCGGATGGGGCCAACTGCTGCAGCGGATGCGCGGCGAGGAGTCGCTGCGTGTTCTGGATATTGGTCCGACGTCGTCGACCAACATCAACTTTATTACCGAACTGGGGCACAGCATCTACCTGGCGAACCTGGTGGAGGACGCGTCAAAGCACGATTGGAGCATTCCCCAGGAGAACGGCGAGGGAATGCGCTTCGATGTAGACCGGTTTCTGGCGGCGCACCTGAACTTTTCCGGGCGTGGATTCGATGTGGTCTTGTTCTGGGACACGGCGGACTACCTTCCCCAGGAGCTGCTGGTGCCGGTGCTGGAGCGTATCCACGCGGTGATGGTGCCGGAGGGACAGATGCTGGCGATGTTTCATCCGCCGAAGGGATTGTCTACACCGGGGGCGGCAAAGACGGGCTTCCACCGTTACCACCTGACCGGCACAAACAAGGTGGACGTGCAGCGAGCGGGGGAGTATCCGCAGCTCACAAACTTTACGAACCGCCAGATTGAGAGGCTGTTCGAGTCGTTCAAGAGCTTTCATTTTTTTCTGGCCAAGGACAACATGCGCGAGGTTGTGGTTACGCGCTAGGTGGATTGCTCCCTTGCAGCAGTTTGTAGCAGAATCCTTGGATTGAACACAATGGCGCAGCGCTCTCCGGTAGAGTGAGCACTGCGCCCTGCTTGCGGGAGTAACTTGCGGGGAACCAGGGGAATTGCTACTTTGCGGCTGCGGCCAGTTTTCTGCGCTCTGCCCAGCGCTTCTTCATGGCTTCTGCGATGCGCTTGCGGCCCTCGGGGCTGATCTTGCGTCTGCGAGGCGCGGCCTTGGCGGCGGGTTTGGCATTCTTGCTTCCCTTGGGGCGGCCACGGCCCTTGCTTACCTTAACGGCGGTGCCCGAGAGCAGTTCGCGTGCCTGTTGAAGTTTTGAAATCTGAGAGTCGATTTCCTCAAGAATACGGCTTACTTCCATGTGTTGCCTCCTTGTTGCAATGGAGCATTAACTTCCCCACTGCATTTTCTGTGCTTGTCATGAATATTTCAATAGGTTGCGAACATTAACTTAGGAGATAACTCCGAGCCTAAGTGCGGTAACGTGCGTCAATGCAAAGAATACATAAATAGAAAGGGTCTTGCAAATAGAATGAGTTCCGCTACAGAAAAATACTGAGTTTCTGGCCTTCGCTCAGGCCAGCACGACTTGGGAGTTTTGGTCCTGCCACAACAGAAGTGATGCCATCAATTATTATTGCAAGGTGCGACGACAGGGTTCTATCGGCCGTGTGACTGAGGGTTGCAGGAGGGGTCTGCAGGGGTAGTTCGCATGGGCTGGAACCGGTCTCATTGATGTCCGCGGACTCACGAACTCCGCCTTGTCGATGCAGAATGTATATGAGGCTGCCTCTAGTGGCTATGGCGCCGCGATGTTAGACTGCATAGCAATGCGATTGATTCCGGTTCGGTTGTGGGTGTTGGCTATTTTGTCGGGTTTGCTGCAGGTGCTGCCCTTTCCTATTGCGGGCCCTGCTCCGGTTTGGCGGACGGCGTTCTGCTGGGTTGCGCTAACTCCGCTGCTGTTGGCACTTACCGGCAAAGACGCCAATGGGCGGCCACTTCGCGCGATTCAGGGCGCGGCGCTGGGCTACGTCTCTGGGTTTGTCTGGTACCTGGGGAACTGTTACTGGGTCTATGCGACGATGCACCTGTATGGTGGGATCGCAAAGCCTGCGGCGGCTGGGATTCTGGTTCTCTTCTGCCTCTACCTTGGGCTTTATCATGCGCTCTTCGGCTCGCTGATTGCCGCGTTTCGGCGAGCGAACCTGGGAGTGCAAGGCGCGCTTCTGCTCAGTCCATTTGCCTGGGTTGCGGTGGAGTTGGCGCGGTCGCGGATCACGGGGTTTCCGTGGGACCTGCTGGGCGTCACTCAGGTAGATAATTTATTGCTGACGCGGCTTGCTCCGATTACCGGGGTATATGGAATTTCGTTTGTGGTTGCGGCGGTGAATGCGCTTTGGCTGCTACGGATTCATCTGAAGCAGCGGCGCTACACATGGCCGGTGCTGACGGTGGCTTGCGTGGCCATTGTTCTGCTGTACGTTGTTTTTTCAAGAAGGGCTGTTCCGCCAATCCATGAAGGAACACAAGCGACGGCGACCCTGCTGCAGGAGAACCTGGAGGTAGGTGCGGAAGCGACCAGCGAAGGGCCACCGCTTACAAAGAGTGAGATGCTGCGGACGTTTTCGCAGCTAAGTCTCTTTCCTCCGGCAGGCGAGGTTTGCGATGGAATCCCTGAGCTGCCTGGAACTCAGTGCGCTGGTTCCGTTGCTTCACAACAGGGCGCGGATTCCGGCGGCGCGCGTTATTTGCAGCCGACGGATTTGATTGTGTGGCCTGAGGCCCCGACCGGTTTTCTTGAGAGCGATCCGGAGTTTCGCGCGGCAATCTCCAGGCTGGCGCGCGCGGCGGAAGCGCCAATGATTGTTGGCAATCTTGGGATCGATACAGACAGCGCCGTGAAGCGTGGGTATGACTTATATAATTCCGCGGACTTTATCCAGCCGGACGGGAGCTTCGTAGGACGCTACGACAAGATGCATCTGGTGCCATTCGGCGAGTATGTTCCGTACAAGAAGCTGTTCTTCTTTGCGGGAAAACTGCTGGACGATGTAGGCGATCTCGATCCGGGAACGCGGCGGTCGGTCTTTACAACCGGTGGACATCGCATCGGTACGTTTATCTGTTATGAGTCGGTCTTTGGCGACGAGATGCGCCAATATGCGCGGATGGGCGCGGATGTGCTGGTGAATATCTCCGACGATGGATGGTATGGCGACACCAGCGCGGCGTGGGAGCACTTGAATATGGTGCGCATGAGGGCAATCGAGAACCGTCGCTGGGTGCTGCGCGCGACCAATACCGGGGTGACTGCGGCGATCGATCCCTATGGACGGGTCGTAGTTTCCGCGCTACGACATAGACGGACGAGTCTTCGCGCAGGATTCGACTATGAGCACGATGTCACTTTTTATTCCGAGCACGGCGATTTATTTTCGTATTTCTGCGCGCTGGTGACGGTGGGTGGGTTGGGGTTTGGGTTGCTGCGCAGGACAGCATAGGGCATTTTTACCGATGGTGTAGTGTGTCGCGCTTCGAACAAAAATTCGGGGATTCTTCCCCTTCGGCAAGCTCAGGGTCAGAATGACAATTCTCAAGGAGGCGCTGCGCTCGGAATGACAACTCTCAAGGGGGAGCTTCGCTCAGAATGACATCGAGTTTTCTCTCGACAATTCGGTTGAAGAATCCCTAGCCGATCTCTTCGTCCCAGTTTTCGAGATAGGATTTGAAGTCGGCCATAAACTTGCCGGCGTCCGCGCCGTCCACGATGCGGTGGTCGAAGCCCAGCGCAAACCGCTGGATGGAGCGGATGGCGATGGAGTCGTTGCCCTCCTTGTCGGTGAGGACCGCGGCCTCCTTGTTGAGGCCTCCGATGCCGAGGATGGCCGCCTGCGGCTGGTTGATGATGGGCATACCGAACTGCTCGCCGAAGATGCCGGAGTTGGTCAGCGTGAAGGTGCCCCCGGAGACCTCGTCGGGCGCGAGCTTCTTTCCGCGCGCGCGCCCGGCGACATCGGCGATAGACCGCGCGATGCCCAGGAAGCTCTGCTCCTCGGCCTGCTTGATGACGGGAACGATGAGGCCCCACTCCAGCGCCACCGCGATGCCGATGTTGATGTTCCTGCTGTAGCGGATGGAATCGCCCTCGATGGTGGCGTTGACGATCGGGTGCTTGCGCAGCGCGACGATGGCGGCGCGCGTGATGAACGGCATGTAGGTCAGCTTGACGCCGTTGCGTTGTTCGTACTTCGACTTTTCGCGCTCGCGCAGGCGCACGATGCGCGTCATGTCCACCTTGAAGACGGTGTGGACGTGCGGGCTGGTGTGCTTGGATTCGACCATGCGCCGCGCGATGATGCTGCGCATCTTGGTCATGGGGACCAGGCTGCCAGGGATGGGAGCAGGTGTGGCGGGAGCCATCGCCGGAGCTGCGGCGGCGGGCGCGGGCTTCGCGGCGGGGTTCTCGATGTAGCCGAGAATGTCCGTCTTGGTGATACGCCCGGAGGGGCCGGTTGCGGGGACCTGGGCCAGATCGACGCTGTTGTCCTTGGCGATCTTGCGCACCAGCGGCGAGGAACGCGGACGCTCGCCTGAGGCTGTCGATGCGACTGTGGCTGCTGAGGCGACTGTGGCTGCTGAGGCGACTGGGGCTGCCGATGCGGCTGGTGCTGCCGGGGCCACGGCTGCCGACGCGGGAGCCGCGGGTGTGGGCACAGCGGGTGCGGGCGCTGTCACGGGCTTGCCTGCGCCACCGCCGATGACGGCGACAACGGTGTTGATGCCGACGGTCGCGCCCTCGGGAAATTTGATCTCGGTCAGCGTTCCTGCCGCGGGCGAAGGGATCTCCGCGTCTACCTTGTCGGTGGAGATCTCGAAGAGAGGCTCGTCGCGCTCGATAGTGTCGCCGACTTTCTTGAGCCATTTGGTGATGGTGCCTTCGGTGATGGATTCGCCCATCTGCGGCATGGGCACGTCTGTGCCGGCACTGCCAGTCGAAGCTGCGGGTGGTGCTGCGGGTGGTGCTGCGGGCGGTGATGGGGGCGCTGCAGCGGCCGGGGAGACGGCGGTTGCGGGAGCCGCTGCGGTCGCGGCTGCAGGGGCCGGCGCGGCTGCACTGCCCGCGCCCTCGGCGATGACGCAGACGACCGTGTCGATCTGGACTGTTGCGCCCTCGGCGATCTTAATCTCCTGCAACGTTCCCGCCGCGGGGGAGGGAATCTCTGCGTCCACCTTGTCGGTGGAGATCTCGAAGAGCGGCTCGTCGCGCTCGACCTTGTCGCCAACCTTCTTGAGCCATTTTGTGAGGGTACCTTCGGTGATCGATTCGCCCATCTGGGGCATAACTACGTCAGTCGGCATCGGATTCCTTCCAGAGTTGGTGGGCGCTGCAAATGCGCCCGTGCGCCTATGGATTATAAGGCTTGGGGCCGGTGGCTCGCTCGAACACTGCGCGCGAGTTGAACCGCGGCTACACAGAATAGATGCTCGCGAGGGCGCACGCGGCACTCCTATTTTTTATCCTTCACACTCGATTGCGTGACTGCGCGAGGAGTTGCTCAATGGAGTCGCACCACAGCATCTGCCGCTGGAAGACGCGCCCAAAGTTGCGCGCGGTGGCGTGGATCGCGCGTTCCATGGTGGGTTCCTGATGCTGGCGTCGGCCTCGATGGCTGGTCTCCAGTTCAAGGCTGGTGACGCCGTGGTCCTTGATCCCGCACGGCACGATCCAATCGAAGTCGCCGAGGTCAGTGGTGACGTTCAAGGCAAAGCCGTGCGAGGTGACTCCCTGCGAGACGTGGACGCCAATTGCGGCCAGCTTCTTCTCCACAATCTTGCTGAGTTTCTTCTCGCGAATCTCGCCGTGCCGACCATCGCTTGCGGACACATTGCCGCGCGAATGGTCGCTTCCCGAATCATGGGTGCCTCCAAGCGTCCAGACGCCGGTGAGCCTGGGAATGCGCTTGGCCATTACGCCGAAGTCGGCGCAGGTGCGGATCAGCGCCTCCTCCACGAGGCGGACAAAATCGACGGGGCCGAGATGTGGGCCGCGCTTGCCAGGCCACTCGCCGCGCAGATCGACGATGGGGTAGCCGATGAGCTGACCGGGCCCATGGTAGGTCACATCGCCGCCGCGATCAATCTCATGCACTTCAACTCCGCGGCTCGCCAGCCACTCGTCGCTGACCAGAATGTTGGCGCGCGATGCGTTGCGGCCCAGCGTGAGCACCGGCGGATGCTCCAGCAGCAGGAGCGTGTCGCCAATGAGGTCCTGCTTGCGCGCCGCGATGACGCGCCGCTGGATTTCCAGCGCTTCAGCGTAGGGCACGCGGCCGAGAGAGAGGAGATGGATGAACATGAATCAGCGATCATGCCGTCTGGGATCGGGCAGATCCAGCTTGCGGCAGATGGCGCGTGCCAGAAAATCTTCGATTTCGTTGTGCCGGGGAACGACTTGCATTTTGCCTGCGGGACTCGCCCAGATTGTGTGTGAGCCGCCTTCGCGTTTCAGACTGCATCCATGGGAACGCAAATATCGAATCAGCGCTTCTCGGTTCATGCCGCGATGGTCACTTTCTCCTGCAGCACGGTATTCGAGATGTCCCGCAAAGCATCCTCTCTTCGGTCCTGAAGGACGAGAGCGATGGCCTCGGCAAGATTCTGACGGCAGTCCTCCACGGTCTTGCCCTGTCCGTTCGCCTCGGGAATCTCCGGACAGAACCCCACATACCACTCTCCATGCTTCTCAATGAGCGCCGTAAACTCGTTTTGCATAGAGACAGTATAGACCTGTACGGCCGCCGCGGCGTCAGTATCGTTCAAGCCTTGCGCGCCCTTTGCCTGGATTCATGCGGAATGGCTGCAAGCACTCGCTGCATGCCGAGCCGCTGCTATTCGAGCTTCCAGACGCCGTGTTGGCGAAGGGCGGCGTACATCGCATCGGGAGCGAGATCGGGGCCGCAGGGCCAGGTGACAGCGCCGAGTTCGATGCGTGCCTGTGCGAAGAGAGCGGGATTGGCCAGGGCAGCGAAGACGCCTGCGTTGGGCGAGTGGACAAGCGCAGCCATCTCGACCGTGCCCGCGGTGCCGTCGAAGAACTTGACCGAGAGGCGGTAATTCCTGTCGGCACGCACCTCTGCGACATCGTCAGGATGCTCGCAGACGATGGGCGGAGTCAGGGCAGGGGTGAGATCTGCAATGGCTGCGACTTGATTTCGCATAGTCTCCAGTCCTCCATCAATTCGGCTTGATGTTCCGTGGCCCATTCGAGCACCAGACGCTCAGCGATACGCGGCAGCCCGCCTGTGAGTATCGTCAGACTTTGGATGTCGACGGTTGCCTTGTAGCCAGAATAACGCACATGAAAGTGCGGCGGAGCGTGGTCGCTCCAATACATCTGGATGAGGATGCCGTAAAAGTTGGAGATCGTTGGCGTTTGTTACAGCACCATGGCGTGCTCGTCCTGTAGTTTTTTTGCGCGGGCGAGGAAGGCGTCTAGGGTGACGCTGCCCTGGTCGCCTTTGCCGCGGGTGCGTACGCTGACGCTGTTCGAGGCTGCTTCCTTGTCGCCGAGGATGAGGATGAATGGGACCTTCTGCAGGCCGAAGTCGCGGATCTTGGCGTTCATCTTCTCGTTGCGTGCGTCAAGTTCCACGCGCAGGCCAGCGGCCTCGAGCGTGGCCTTCACGCTCTCCGCGTAGACCAGGTGCTTCTCGCTCGAAATCGGAACGAGGCCGACCTGCACCGGCGCGAGCCAGAAGGGAAACGCTCCGGCGTAGTGCTCGATGAGCACGCCGAAGAAGCGTTCGACAGAACCGAACAAGGCGCGGTGAACCATCACCGGCTGATGCAACTCGCCGTCTTCGCCCTTGTACTCCAGCTGGAATCGCGCGGGCAGGTTGAAGTCGAACTGCACGGTGGAGAGTTGCCACATGCGGCCCAGCACATCCACCAGCTTAATGTCGATCTTGGGCCCATAGAACGCGGCCTCGCCGGGGATGGTGCGGTAGGGAATCGCGCGGCGCTCGAGCGCGTGGCGGAGCGAGTCGGTGGCGCTCTGCCAGTTCTCGGCCGAGCCGGTGTAGTCCTTCGGCTTGGCCGGGTCCCACGTCGAAAGCTCGACTTTGAACTCTTTGAAGCCGAAGGTTTCCAGCACGGACTGAGCGAAGTCGATACAGGCGACGACCTCGTCCTCGATCTGGCCGGGCGTGCAGAAGATATGCGCGTCGTCCTGCGTAAAGCCGCGCACCCGCAGCAGGCCGTGCATCGTGCCCGACCGCTCGTAGCGGTAGACGTTACCCAGCTCGGCGTAGCGCAGCGGCAGGTCGCGATAGCTGCGCGGGCTGGACTTGTAGATGAGGATGTGGCCGGGGCAGTTCATCGGCTTCAGCCGGTACTCGGCGTCGTCCAGCTCCATCGGCGGGTACATGTTCTCGTTGTAGTAGCCCTCGTGGCCGCTGATCTTCCACAGTTCGCGGCGCATGATGTGCGGCGTGAAGACGAGGCTGTAACCGCGCCGCACGCACTCCTCGCGCATCCAGTCTTCCATCGTCTTGCGGATGAGGCCGCCCTTGGGGTGCCAGAAGATCAGCCCCGCGCCGGCGACTTCCTGGATTGAGAATAGGTCGAGCTGACGGCCGAGGACGCGATGGTCGCGCGCCTTGATCTCTTCCAGCCGCTTGAAGTGCGCGTCTAAATCCTTGCTCGAAAAGAACGCTGTCCCGTAGATGCGCTGGAGCTGCTGGTTCTTCTCGTCGCCCAGCCAGTAGGCACCGGCGATGGAGGTGATCTTGAAGGCCTTCACGCGACCGGTGGAGGGAAGGTGCGGGCCGCGGCAGAAGTCCGTGAAGCCACCATTCTTGTATAAGGAGATTTCGTCGCCGGGCTTTGTGAACTTCTCGATGAAGTAGACCTTCATGAAGTCGCCCTGCGTGGAGTAGTCCTTCAGCCCTGCCTCGCGCGGCTCTTCCACGCGGACGAACGGCTCATTGCGCGCAACGACCTCGGCCATTCGTACTTCGATGGCAGCGAGATCGGCCTCGGTGAACGGCGTCTCGCGGTAGACATCATAGAAGAATCCGTTGTCCGTCGCAGGGCCGTGGCCGAGCTTGGTCTCGGGAAACAGTTCGAGAATCGCGGTCGCCATCACATGCGCGGCGGAGTGGCGCAGCACCTTGAGCGCGGCCTCGTCGGCCTCCTTCAGCAGCCACAGCTCCACGTCTTCCTGCAGCGGCGCCGCGAGGTCCACCAGGCGAGTGCCGTCGTCGCCTGCAGCGGCCGCACCGTACATGGCGGCTTCGGAGTCCGAGCTGGCGTCGGATGCGGGTGCCGCAGGCATCGATCCCGAGACCTGGGTGGAACCTGCAAGCGGACGGATGCGCGCAATGACGACCGCGGCGGCAAGCCGGGGCGAGATGCTGGTGGCGATTTCTAGGGGAGTAACCCCGCGCGCGACTTCGCGCACTGACCCATCGGGAAGCTGGATTTTAATCTGTTCTGTGCTCACACTCTACAGAATACTTCGTTCCGCAGTTTCTTACATAGCTGCGTTCAGCGGACGCAGCGAAATGCAGGCAGACAAAGCGCAGAGAAAATGCGGGCAGACAAAGCGTAAAGAAGAATTGCGGGTGTCGTGAATCGCGGACATTTTTCTACAACTTTGCTGCGCGGAGCAAGGAGTCGAAGAGGAGCGGGCGCGCCCGTTTGGCGACTCTCCCACCTCTCTTAGCCCTTCGAGGCCGGTCTATTTTGCACGACCGATCTACGCGACATGTCTGTTCTACTCGGTCGATGGGGAGGTCGTACGCAGAGTCATGCGATTGGCCTTCGCCCACACATGTCCATACCAGATGCCAATGAGGGGAGCAACTGCAACTACAACAAACGTCAACGCTACTGCATGCTGCATAGTAATTTCTCCTGGTGTGACCTCGGCAGTTTGGGGCCGGGCCGGAACGGTGAGGACCCAAAAAAATGTGTGGGTTTGCACCCGTCTTCAGCGCCGCACACTACTTGTACTATCGGCGAGGAGAATCCCCCTCACCATCCTAACTTCGATTTTTCCGCGAACGTTCGCGGTACTTCCGCGTGACACTTTTGTGTTATCCCCGGCGCGCCAAAGTTCCTGGCCTGCCCACTCGCACGATCCGATGCGAGAGAATGGAGGAGGAGCGGTTCTCTTGCCGGCTGCGGCGAGCGCGGGTTGCAGCGTTCGAAGGCGGCAATCTGGGAGAGGCGGCAATCTGGGAGAGGCGGCAATCGAACTGTGAATGAGGAAGCAAACTTGAGCGACTCAGAAGAACCAACTGGCGCGGGCACGGAAGCGGTCGAGCAGCCCGGCGCGGCGAGTTCGTCCAGCGCAATCGACCTCGCCAGCGCGGAGGAGCCCGCAAGCGCGGAGGGACAACGTACCGAAGGCCGCGCCTCGCACTCGTGGCGGGCGCTGCGCCATCGCAACTTCCAGCTCTTCGTCGGCGGGCAGAGCATCTCTCTGATCGGCACATGGATGACGCGCATCGCCACCGGCTGGCTGGTCTACCGCCTCACCGGATCGGCGCTGCTGCTGGGCACGGTCAGCTTCGCCGGACAGATTCCGACGTTTCTGCTGGCCCCCTTCGCCGGCGTCTGGGTGGACCGGCTGAACCGGCAAAAGGTGCTGGTGTGGACGCAGACGCTGGCCATGGTGCAGTCGCTCGTTCTGGCCGCGCTGACGCTATCGGGACACATCACAATCCCCTGGGTGCTCACGCTCAGCATAGTGCAGGGACTCGTCAACGCGTTCGATATGCCCGGCCGCCAGGCCTTCCTGGTGCAGATGGTGGAGGACCGGCGCGACCTGGGCAACGCCATCGCCATCAACTCGTCGATGGTCAACATGGCGCGGCTCATCGGGCCGTCGCTGGCCGGAATCATCATCGCGGCCAGCAACGAGGGCTGGTGCTTTTTGATCGACGGCATCAGCTATCTGGCCGTCATCGCGTCCCTGCTGATGATGCGCGTTAACGCCCCCACAGGGAAGCGCGCCGTCACCTCCATGCTGCATGAACTGAAAGAGGGTTGGACGTACGTCTCGCAGTTTGTGCCCGTCCGCACCATTCTGCTGCTCTTCGCGGTGGTCAGCCTGATGGGGATGCCCTTCGTGGTGCTGATGCCGATCTTCGCGGCGCGCGTGCTGCACGGCGGCCCGCACACCTTCGGCTTCCTGATGGCCGCGATGGGCACCGGCGCGCTGGTGGGCGCGCTGCTTCTGGCCGCGCGGCGGAGCGTTCTGGGGTTGGGGCGGAAGATCGCCGTCTCCAGTGCGGTCTTTGGCGCGGGACTGATCGGCTTCGGCCTTTCGCACACATTCTGGCTGTCGATGGCAACGATGCTGGTCGCGGGCTTCGGCATGATGCAGGGGATGGCTTCGAGCAATACGATCATTCAGACCATTGTGAGCGAAGACAAGCGCGGCCGCGTGATGAGCTACTACACCATCGCGTTCGTCGGCATGGCGCCCTTCGGCAGCCTGCTAGCCGGAACCATGGCGCATTGGATTGGCGCGCCCATGACCGTGATCCTGAATGGGGCCGCAGTGCTCGTCGGCGCGGCGTGGTTCACCACACGGCTGCCTGCCGTGCGCGCAGCCATCCGGCCCATCTATCGCGATATGGGGATCCTGCCCGTCGAGGTCGTCAGTGGAATGACCAGCGGTGGCGCAAGCTAAACTGTTGCGCGATTCGTTCGTCGATGAGCAAAAGCAGCCTTCCCGATCCTCCGTATGCAGAATCGGCATCAGACAGCTTGTGTCCCTCTGGCGCAAGCGGCCAGGGATGCGTCAGGCTTGCAAGCCGCAGGCAGGAGAGAGCAATACCATGCACAGCAATCGCGAAGATCAGCCCGAAGAGCCGGACTTCACTCCTACCTACGAGCCGGAACCGCAGAAACGTCCTTACTGGAAGCGCGCGCATCTGGATTGGCGCGTATGGGTCGCGGCCTTCTTTATCTTTGCGGCCATCGCCGTCTATGTCTGGACCGTCGATCTCTCGGTGGTGCCTCGCGTCTGAGCGGATGGTCTGAAGTTCGCGCTACGAGCTGCGCGTCTCCAGCAGCGCATTCACCTTGGCTATTACCTGAAACGCATCTGCGACGTAGACCACGTCGGCCTTGCCGCGCGTCCATCCGCAGTTCGGGTCCAGGCTGATGGCGCGCCGCTCCCCGATGAAGCGCCAGCCCACAACATGCGGCTCCTCGCCGTGGCAGCAGGTGGAGAGCCCCTTGGCGTGGCGCGGCGTCGAGCCGGTCTGGCCGATCTGGTTCATGTGGGTGAGGAAGGGAAGCACAGATTGCTCCTCGCCGGGCCCCTCGGCCTTCTGGTCCGCCAGCGACTTGCTGCTGCCCAGCGACGCGCCGCTGAGGCGCAGGAACGCGAGGATCAGTTCGCCGGCCTCGGCGACGTGAATCTGCCCGTCGGGCTGCTTCTTGGTCCAGCCCGCCCCAGCGACAAACAGCAGCCGTGCGTCCGGGCGGATCGTCTGCGCGTCGCGCATCGGTGAGCGCAAGCCTTCGACTGTCGTGCGAACGGCGGGCAGAGTGACCGCGATTGCCTCAACCTGCGCGGAGGCTGATTCGTCCGCAAAGGGCGCATGGCTGCCCGCATCCAGCAGCAGGAACCACGGGCGCGCCTCGCGGCTGATGGCCGCCTCCACGCGTTGGCGATAGAACCAGCGCGTCGCGTCCACGCTGTCGTTGCTGGATAAAGCTGTGATGTGGGTGTCGATAAATCCGCC
>PLOT01000283.1:0-793 GCA_003142215.1 Granulicella sp.
GGCGAGATGCTCGACGACATGCGGCGGGCGCGCAATCAGGCGAATACGGTTGCAAATTACTTTGGGCCAGCGGCGTACTGGCTGCTGACGGCGCTGTTCAACGTCTTCCCCCTGCCGCGTGCGCGCGGGTTCCGGCGCAGCTTTGCGCACGCGGGCGAGGCGATGGACCGCGGCTACTCGGTGCTGATCTTCCCCGAGGGAACGCGCAGCCGCGATGGCAGGATTCATGCGTTCCGGCCTGGCATCGGGCTGCTGGCGACGCAGTCGAGGGTTCCGATTGTGCCGGTGGCGCTGGATGGGCTGGGCGAGATTCGCGCCACGCACTCGCGGTGGTTCCGATCCGGCAAGATCGAGGTGCGCATTGGACGTGCGATCGATGCGGCCACTGAGGAGACCGATCCTGCGCAGTTCACCGCGACGCTGGAAGAGGCCGTGCGTGGGCTATCCGCACCACAGCCAGCGCGCGAAGATTAGCGATTGGCCGTCAGCTCTTCGCCACCGGTTGCGGCACGGCAGGATTCACCACCGGCAGGCCCATGCCTCCCGCGCCACTGCCGGCGTTCATGCTGCCGCGCAGGCCGGCCAGAATCTGGGTCATGAAGTCGTTGGCCGCGCCGGGATTGTTGGGCAGGAACACCGTATTGTTTCCCGACTTGGTGCCAATGTCCTTCAGTGTGTCGAAGTACTGCGTGAGTAAGACCAGAGCCATCACATCCGACGCCGTCGCCCCCGGCACACCCTCGCGGAAGTTCTCAATCGAAGCGCGCAGACCATCGATGATCGCCTGCCGCTC
>PLOT01000283.1:911-23838 GCA_003142215.1 Granulicella sp.
CCCGACTGCTGCTCGAAGGTTTCGTCCAGGGACAATTTAGGTACGTGCCCCAGGATCGAATTGAAGACGAAGCTTTCAATCTGTTTCTGCGGCGCGCTCAATTTGTAGAAGGCGTCGTAGATCTTGTCCGGCAGAATCTGGTACTGCACGCTCACCGGAATCTGCACAAAGACGTTGTCGCGCGTCTTGGTCTCCACCTGTAACTGGGCCTGCTTCACCTGTAGATCGACGAAGTAGACGCTCTCGGCAAACGGCACCAGCGTATGCAGCCCTGGCTGCACGATGCGGCTGAACTTGCCAAAGCGCTCCACCACGCCCGCCGTGTATGTGCGCACGGTATACAGCGTCTTCAACACCAGGACCAATACCACCAGCGCCAGAATCCCACACACGATCAGGGTCATATTAATATCCATCGTACAGTCCTCTCGCCAAGCGATTGAAACCACCGCGCCAAGCATACACTACGCACCGCGCGGCTTATGTGAGCAAACCTGGACCAAGCAAGGTCTAGAGCATTTTCACCAATGGTGTAGAGTGTCGCTCTGCGAGCAAAATGCGGGGATTCTTCGCTTCGCTCAGAATGACAATCCTTATTCCTCTATAGCAATAGTGAAAATGCTCTAGCGAAGAGGTTAGCGATGGGCCCGCCCCAGCCCAGAGGCCGCCGGGGCCAGAGCCGTGGCCGTTGCGACCGGAGCTTTGGGCTGTTGCGCGGGTGCTCCCGGTGGTAGATTGGGAACGCGACGCGCGCAATCAATCTCTCGCGGATTGTCCGCCGCCCGCAGTTCCGTTTGCTCTCCGCTATTGAGGCAACGGCCCGCTGCCGATACAGACATTAGAGGTTTCCCAGGGCAACCGCAGAGTAAGCCCTGGAAGGCCCTCGTCTCCTTCTGAATCGGCAGGAATCCTTGCTCCCTCTGCATTGACTCATCCGGCTTTGCTGGCTGCTCCAGAAAGGATGCGACTGGACTCAGGCCAATTATGCCATGCACGTATACGATTCAGTAGAGAGTTGCCGGGGACCGCAGATGCTGCAAGCACCGCGTTGGGCTGGACCGTGTTGTCTGGGACTCTGCCTGGCAGTGCTGTGTCTGCCCGCGTCCGCGCAGGCGACTGGCGCGAATGCGCGACTGGCGCAGCCGCGTGACAATCCAGTGGCCAAGCCACACGCACAAAATTCGCTGAACGCCGCGTGGCAGGCCGTGGGACCGGCCCAGATCGCCAGCCAGAGCTATGGCAATGTGACGGGACGCGTGACCTCGGTGGCAATCGACCCCGCAGACTCATCCGGCGACACGGTCTATCTGGGAACCACCGGCGGCGGCGTCTGGAAGTCCACCAACGCGGCGGGCGCGGCGGCCAGCGTGACTTTCGTGCCGCTCACCGATACGCTCCCGGTCTTCAGCGCAAACGCGGGAACAGCGGCGATTCCCTCGTTGAGCATCGGCGCGCTGAGCATGAGCAAGGCGAGCGGGACCGACGTACTGCTGGCCGGAACGGGCGACCCAAACGATGCGTTGGACTCGTATTACGGCGAAGGGATTCTGCGCTCGGCCGACGGCGGCAACACATGGACGCTGATTCAGCAATCGAACGACGGCGTGGCGGGGAATCATTCGTTCGCCGGCCTCAGCGTCGCGGGCTTTGCGTGGAGCAGCAGTACGCCGACGACGGTGGTTGCGGCGCTTTCGCAGTCCGCGGAAGGTACTCTGGTGAACGCGCCAGACGCAAACTACAGCGTCATGGGACTCTACTACTCACTGGACGCGGGCGTCACCTGGCAGATGGGGATCATTATGGACGGCAGCGGCCAGTATGTGCAGCGGGCCGTGCCAGAGGGCGCACCGGGCAACGCCGCGACCGCCGTGGTGTGGAACCCCGTGCGCCAGATGTTCTACGCGGCGGTGCGCTATCACGGCTACTACCAGTCGCCCGACGGCATCATCTGGACACGCCTGACCAACCAGCCCGGCACAACTTTGACGATGACGGCCTGCCCGACCAATCCGAATGGAATCGGCAGCACGGCGTGCCCCATCTTTCGCGGCGCGCTTGCGGTACAACCGGCGACCGGCGACACATTCACCCTCACCGTGGACGTCAACAATCTCGACCAGGGCATCTATCAGGATGTGTGCGCACTCACGGGATCGAGCTGCAAAACCACTTCAGTCGCATTCGCCAATAAGCTGCCCTCGACGCCGCTGGAGGTTGGCAGCGGATCGACGGCAATCGCGCAGGCGGATTACAACCTCTCACTGGCGGCAGTGCCAACCGGAACCGGAGCAACTTCAGACACGCTGCTCTTCGCCGGCACGGTGGACCTGTATCGCTGTTCGCTCGCCGCCGGGTGCGTTCTGCGCAACACAACCAACGCGATCGATGGATGCAATGCCCCGGCGATGGTCTCCCCGGCGCAACACGCCATCGCCACGCTGGCGGGCGCGGGAACAGGTGGCACGCTGCCGCTGATTTATGTGGGCAACGACGGCGGTCTCTGGCGCTCGCTCGATGGCGTGAACCAGCAGCAGACGCCCTGCTCCGCCGACGATGCAACCCATTTCCAGAACCTCAACTCCGGCCTGGGCTCGCTGGCAGAGGTCGTCAGCTTCGCCGAGAACCCCACCGACCCGGCAACTCTTCTGGCGGGCCTCGGCGCAAACGGAACAGCCGCCACGAGCGCTGCAACCACCGCGTCAGCGTGGCCGCAGGTCGCCACCGGCGAGGGCGGAACGGTCGCCATCGACCAGACCAATCCACAGAACTGGTATGTCTCGACCGAGGCGGGCGTCAGCATTCACTTCTGTGGCAATGGGAATACATGCACAGCGGCAAACTTTACCGGCTCGCCAACCATCGGCTATGCGCAAGTGGCGAACGACGCGTCGCCGATCGCACCGCCGTTCCTGCTCGATCCCGTACAGCTCACCGGCGTTCTGATCGGCACATGCAGGGTATGGCGCGGACTGGCCGATAGCACCGCTGCGTGGCCGGGATCGAACAACATCAGCCCAGCATTCGACGGTTCGCATAACACCTCCTGCGCCGCAACCAACGCAATGGTGCGCTCCCTCGCCGCGGGCGGCCCTGCGAGCGGAGTGTCTGCTGCACAGAACGCCGGCTCGACCATTCTCTACGCTGGCCTCGCCGGCTCGTTCGATGGCGGAGCAAACTTCGGCGGACACATCTTCGCCAACTACGCCGCGGGCAGCGCGAACAGCAGCAGCGCCTGGACGGACATCGCCAAGTCCACGGTCGGCAATGCTTCGGGCACAGCCTTCAATCCCGGCGGATTCGACATTTCGTCCGTCGTCGCCGACCCGCACGACTCGACCGGCAAGACGGTCTACGCAACCGTGATGGGCTTCTCCGGCAACGGCGTCAACGCGGCGCACGTCTACCGCTCCACAACCGGCGGCGCCAGTTGGACCAACATCGGCAACAACCTGCCCAACGCTCCCGCAAACAGCCTGCTGGTCGATCCCAACGACGCCAACACAATCTACGTTGCGATGGACACCGGCATCTACACAACCTCACAAATAGCGAGCTGCGCAACCGCGTCATCAAGCTGCTGGAGCGTCTACGGCACCGGCCTGCCCAACGCGCCGGTGGTCGCGTTGCAGGCGTCCGCGGGCCTTGCCACCGGCGATGGACGCTTTGGCGAACTGCGCGCCGCCACCTACGGGCGCGGCATCTGGCAGATTCCGCTGCTCACCGCGGCGAGTCCGGCAGCACCTGTAATGACGTTGAGTCCAACCAGCCTGACCTTCGCTGCGCAGGCGGTTGCAACAGCGAGCGCAGCGCAGAGCATCACGGTTACAAATTCCGGCAACGCGTCGCTGACCATCACGCAGATCACACCGCCGGCCAACTTCACCGAAACCGACAACTGCGCCGGATCGGCGATCGCCGTGGGCAATTCCTGCGCGGTGCAGGTCGAATTCCTGCCAACAACGACAGGCCCGCTCGCCGGCACACTGACAATCTATGGCAACGTCTCCGGCGGACAGGCGACAGCAGCGCTCGCCGGCATGGGTACAACTGCGGCGGCGATTATTCTCAGTCCGATCACGCTGAGCTTCGCTTCCACCAACGTCGGCGCAACCAGCGCGCAACAGTTTATTACGATCTCCAACACCGGCGGCGGTTCGGCCACGCTGGGAACGCCCACGGTCACGCCCGGCTTCATCCTTTCGGCGAACACATGCACCTCATCGCTGGCCTCCGGTGTCGGCTGCACGGTCGGCATCGAGTTCCAGCCGACGGCATCCGGCACGCGCACCGGCAGCTTCAGCATCACAGACAGCGTGGGCACGCAGACCGCATCGCTGACCGGCGTGGGCGTTCTTCCGGCGACGGATTCACTGACGCCGCTCGCGCTTTCCTTCACCGCGCAGCAGTTGAACACGGCGAGCGCAACCCAGCAGGTGACGCTCACCAACGCCGGCGATTCCTCCCTGCTGCTGATCGCGGCACAGATCGCCAGCGGCGACTTCACCGTCGTCAATAGCTGCGGCAACTCGCTCGCAGGCCACGCGTCGTGCTCTCTGCTGGTCGCCTATGTGCCCAAGAGCGTCGGCGCGGAAACCGGCGTGCTGACCGTCTCCGACCAGTACCGCACCCAGACCGTTGCGTTGAGCGGGACCGGCGTCGCGCCTCCCGGCGTCGCGCCTCCCGGCGTGTCGCTATCGCCATTCTCGACCGTAGCCTTTGCGGCCACCGGCGTGGGCCTTACCGCAACGCCGCAGACGGTGACGCTGACCAACAACGGCGGCCTGCCGCTCTCGATCCAGAACATCTCGGTGACCGGCGACTTCGCCATCGTTGCAGGCAGCAACACCTGCGGCGCGAGTCTTGCCGTGAACGCGCAATGTACGGTGCAGATCGTCTTTGCGCCCAGCGCTGCCGCGGCGCGCACGGGCACATTCACCGTGACCGACAACGCAGCGTCGTCGCCGCAGAGTTTGCAGTTAACCGGCACTGGAGTTGACTTTACGCTGAACGCGAACGGCAGCACTACGGCGACGATCACCGCCGGCGGCGAGGCTGTTTATCCGCTGCTTCTCTCCTCGGCGGCAGGCGTGCCGGGAACCGTCGCGTTTACCTGTTCGCCGATACCGGCCCATGCGACCTGCGTGGTGGCTCCGTCAACGGCTGCCCTGGGGGCGACATCGACGATTACTGTGACGGTTGCAACCAGCGTGGCCGGCGCGGAGCTGCGTTGGCCGCTGCTTCCGGGCAAGCAGCCTCTTGCCTGGCTTGCAACTCTGCTGCCTCTGGGGCTGCTTGGATTGGGTCAGCGTCGCGCGCGGAGTCTGCGCACGCTGGCAATGCTGTGCTGCGTGCTGCTGATTGCGGGATGCGCCGCCTCGCGACTGATTCCGTCGACAAGCTCAAGCGGCGGTGGAACAACCGCGACTCCAACGCCGAGCGGAACCTATAACCTGGTGGTCTCAGCAACCGGCGCGGGCCTCGCCCGCAGCATCAATCTCACGCTCATCGTGCAGTAGGGATGCACCGATCATGCGGTTGGCACAGCTTGAGAGGGCATTTAGCCAGATCATGCGGACCGGCCCGCGCTCACGCCGGAGGCCCATGCCCACTGAAAGTTGTACCCGCCGAGCCATCCCGTTACATCGACAACCTCGCCGATAAAGTAGAGGCCAGGAACTCTGCGGCTTTGCATCGTCTTTGCGTCGAGCTCATCCGTGTCGACGCCTCCCACGGTAACCTCGGCCTTGGCGTATCCCTCGGTACCCGCTGGCGCGATGCGCCAACGATGGATGCTCTGCTCCATCTCGGCCAGCGCCGTGTTGCGCAGGATATTGCTGCGGACTTTGCCGAGTCCGCCGGGGGTGTTGATGCGAAGCCAGCGATCCGCCATGCGGCTCGGCATTCGATCGCGCAACGCCACTGCGGCGGCAAAGACATCGCGGCGGGCGTTCTCCTCCGTCAGCGCAGAGAAGATGCGGATCGACTCGACCGATCCGGGTGCGGCGGCGCGACGTCGTGCCGCGTCTGCCGCCGACTCTGGTGCCAAATCCAGTTCAATACTCTCGCCCGGTCGCCAGTACGACGACACCTGCAGGATCGCAGGGCCACTGAGTCCGCGATGGGTGAGCAGCATCCTCTCGCGAAAGGTACTTCGTACCGCTTTAGTAGAAGCGCTTCGTGCGGCCTTGATTTTTATTTTATTGCCCCGTGCATTCTCGACGGCGACCGAGGCGATGACTTCGGCTGAGACGCCTGCGAGATCGCACCAGTCCGCCTGGTCCCCGGCGTTGAAGACCAGCGGTACAAGTCCCGGGCGCGTCTCGACGATGCGGTGACCAAACTGTTTCGCCAGCTCGTAGCCGAAGGAAGTCGCTCCCATCTTTGGAATTGAAAGTCCGCCCGTGGCAACCACCAGCGATGCCGCAACAATCGCACCGTCGGAGCACTCCACACGGAAACGCGAGGCTCTGCCGGTCGACGCGGATGGGTTCTCAACCACCGAAAGAATGCGTGCCGCGCACTGGATGCGCACGCCCGCGTCGCCGCACTCGCCGAGCAGAAGATTGAGGATGTCGTGCGCCGAGCGGTCGCAGAAGAGTTGCCCGAGCGTCTTCTCGCGGTACGAGACGCCATGCTTCTCCACCAGCGCGATGAAGTCCTGCGGCGTGAAGCGCGCCAGCGCGGACTTGACGAAGTGCGGATTGGCGCAGAGGAAGTTCTGCGGGGTCGCATTGCGGTTGGTGAAGTTGCAACGCCCGCCGCCGGAGATAAGAATCTTCTTGCCCGGCCCATCGGCGTGTTCCAGAACCAGCACGCGCCGCCCGCGGCGTCCGGCCTCGATGGCGCACATCAGCCCCGCGGCGCCCCCGCCAAGAATCAATAAATCCACTTCAGTCATCATTCCCATGGTTGTCGATCGGTTTCACTCGATCTTACAACCTGACCGAAAGCTGCTTGTGGATGCGCGCCGCGCCTACGGTTGCGCGTGCCACACCATATCCACGCGGACCGGAATCGCATTCTTGATGGGAATAGTGAGGAATGAGGGCGGATCGATCTTGAAGTCGCTCACCGTCGACGGAACAACGCCGGTGATGTGGTGCGCCGCGCCATTGATCGACTGTTGAAAGATCACATGCGCGTAGTGAGCGGTGTTGCCCGCGAAATTAACTTCAAGGTCGCAATCCAGAGTCGGCGAGTTCAGGCTCGACTGCGCCAGGCGAAGCCGCACGCTGACAATGGGAAACTGCGCGCCGCGTGTGGTCTGGATCATGTGCAGGTCGCGATTGCTGTCGCCGGAGTCGAAGGACTTCACCGCCGCTGCAACCAGAAAATCGCACTGCCCCGCGCGGCATTCTCCCTTGCCCAGAGCGGCGTGGCTGGTCCCATCCACCTCATGCATCGGATGCGACATGTGATAGGTCAGAGTGGATTGATCGAGCTTCCACGTCTGGTCATCCGCAGGTGCCTGCGCGTTCAGCATCGTGAACGCACGCAGCGTGAGCAACAAGATTGCGAGCAGAGAAAGTTTTTTCATGGGTCCCCTAAAATTTGAGATGAATCGGCCAGGAGACAGCGATAATCGCCGCGCCATAGCTTGCCGCCGTAGCTGCGGCCACTGCGCCGTGGGCCGATGCGATGCCGTGGACCTTCTGCCCACTGGCAATCTGGTTGTAGGCCATTGCGCCCAGAATCGGCGTCAGCACCATTCCCGGCGCGTGAATGTAGATAAGGTACTTGTGCCACTTGACGCCGCCGCGCGCAGGCTCATGCGAAACTCTGGGAGCGCGGATCGCGTACGATGCCGTCGCCGCATACATTGCCACCGCGGTCGCGCCCAGCGCAATGTGGATGTCGCGCGAGGTTGTATCGCTGTAATTCCCCTTCGACGGCGGTGCGCCCGCGGCGCTGATGCACGCGGCCGCGACCGGAATCACCGTGATGAGCCCCAGCCTCTGATGGATCTTCAGCATATGTGTCCGCCGGTCCATCAGTGCCTGCCGCGCGGCGCTTCCCTCGGTCTCTGCCGGTGTCAGCCCAAGGTCGCCCAGCGATGGCCCACTCGACGGCGGCTGGTTCAGCGCGGAAGCCTGAAAAGAACTGCTGCTTGACAGAGGCTCGCCGCCCTCGAGCGCCGATTCCGCCGGGTGCGGGGCATCGGGCAACGCCAGCGCATCCTCTTTCGCCGCCACCTCAATCCCCTGCTGCCCGCTCGCCTGCTGCACGATAGCCTGTTGCCCGCTCGTCTGTGCCGCAATCCGTCCAGTCGTGCCGCAAAGAACAGCGATGCATACACCGCAAATCAGTACTCTGGCCCAGCCCGCCCAAAGGCGCCCAGGATTCTCCATGCCAACCTCCACTGAATCTGTTGCAGAATTTCTGTCACTAATAAACGCCAGTCGCTGGGTTCTTTATACACACCGCGAACGACATGCGCAAAACCGCGCACCTTCTCTGCTCGGTGCTTTTCGGATGAGATGACCGTTTGCCCTACGCGGTTGCTTTCCTATGGAGGGCCGCATCGCCCCCGGCCTTCGCGACGGGAGTGTTCTTGCGAATGCGCTTCAGCACCTGGGCCAGCGTCGTCTCGTTCATCGCCTGCACCCCGTCCTCGCGCACACGCTTCAGCAGCCCGGCAATGGCTGGCTCGTCGTGAGCCAGCCACTCTCCCTCGCTGGCGGAGTAGATGTCGCCGAGCCCAATCTGCTTTGCCGTCAGCTTCAGCTTCGCTCCGCCATTCGGCCCCTTGCGCTGCTCGATCAGGCCCCTCTTGTGCAACAGCAGAAAACACCGGCGCACCATCACGGCGCTCTTTGCAAGCTGTTTCGCAATCGCCGCCGAGGGCTGCATCGTGTCAGGTTCCGCAGCCAGCACCATCAAAATTCTCAGACTGAGTCCGAAACGACCGTTCTTTGCCATGGAGAGCAAGCTATCACACAGACGGTTGACCCGACTACGCCAAAATCAAAGTGCTCAGGATCGGCCCGCGTCCCGCGTCTGCGCCACGCACGCCATTCATCTGCGAAACGCTCCCCCGTCGTGCTAGCCTTCTCATGTGAATATTCTCTTTGTAGGGGACGTCTTTGGCTCGGCCGGCCGCCACATCGTCCGCGAACATCTGCCCCATGTGATGGAGACCAACGAGGTCGATCTGCTGGTGCTCAACGGCGAGAACGCCGCCGGCGGCTTCGGCATTACGCCCTCCATCGCCGAGGAACTCTTCGACATGGGCGCGCATGTCATCACCACTGGCAACCACATCTGGGACAAGAAGGAGATCTTCGAGTACATGACCGTCCCCGAGGACTCGCACGGGCGCGGACGGCGCGTGCTTCGGCCTGCGAACTACGCGGTCGGCACACCGGGCTTCGGCGTGTATGAGGGCGAATTGCCCACCGGCCAGCCGTATGCGGTGCTCAACCTGCAAGGCCGCGTCTTTATGTCCAGTTGCGACGACCCCTTCCGCATGGCCACGGAGATGCTGTCGAAGATCACGGCCAAGGTCATCCTGTTGGACTTCCACGCCGAGGCCACGTCGGAAAAAGTCGCCATCGGATGGTTCCTCGATGGCCGTGTCACTGCTGTGCTCGGCACGCACACCCACATTCCCACCGCCGACGAGCGCATCCTCCACAACGGCACCGCCTACCAGACCGACGTCGGCATGAGCGGCCCATTCGACTCGGTCATCGGCGTGGAGCGGGAGCTGGTGCTGCACCGCTTCCTCACCGGAATGCCGGGCAAGTTCGAGGCCGCCAAGGGCAACCCAAAGATGTGCGCCACGCTGATCGCTTGCGATGGCGGGACTGGACGCGCCACCGCAATCCAGCGCATCATGCTCGGCGAGTAAGACGAAAAGCAACCACGGATTTGCACGGAGCAACGCGGATTAAGGACAAAGAAGAATAACGACTGGGGCTACGGTTATGAAGAAGACGAAGGTCAGCAGACGCGCGTTTCTTGGTACGGCAACGGCGGCAACGATTGCGGTGCAGATGAAGTTTGCCGGTGCGCAGGGCGCGGCGAGGGCGCACGAACACGCAGACGCATGGCCGGAGAACGGCACGCTGATTCCAGACGAGGGCTGGCGGCTGTGGGTCGATCAGCACGCCGAGTGGAAGGACGACGCGATCTTTCTGCCGGAGGATGTATCGCAAGGTTCGGATGGAGTAGTGCGAGGCAAGGGTGAGCCGCTGCCGGTGAACGCGCCGACGGGCGGGTGGGGCGTGCTGGGTGATGCGGCGGGGATCGCGGTGACACTGCCGGGGACGGTGGAGCAGCATTTCTGGGGCAAGTACGGAGCGGGGGAGGATGGCAAGCCACGCTCCTACACGCCGGATGAGTATCGCTACGCCGCCGACGATCCCATCCCGCAGAACGGGGCCTACCTCGGCGTCTCGTGGTGGACGCGCAAGATCGAAATCCCCGCGTCCATGGCGGGCAAGCGCATCTTCCTGCACATTCGCGGAGCGCATCTGCGCGCCGAGGTCTACCTCAACCGGAAGCTGGTCGGCTACTCCATCATGGAGGAGCTGCCCTTCGAGGCCGACCTCACCACCGCCGCCAACCCCGGCGGAGAGAATCTGCTCGCCATCCGCATCACCAACCCCTTCGGCCGCTACGACTGGGTCGACGGCCTCAACGCCCAGTGGGGTGCGGTCAAGCTCTACCGCTCCCACGGCTTCGGCGGCCTCGACCGCGGGATGACGATCTCGGCGCATGCGGACGCGGTGCGGATCAAAAGTGCGTGGGTGCTGAACACACCTGATACCGGCGTCGTGGCGCGCGAAGGTGTGACGGTGTCCACAATTCAGGCGTGCGCCGAAGTCGAATGCTTCGAGCCGATTGAGTCAACGGCCTACTCAATCATTATGGAGCTGGTGGATCCGACGACGGGAAAGACGCTGGACACACACGGCCGGTTGCTGGAGGCGATGAAGCCGGGTGAGGTGGAATGGCAGGCAAGGCCACTGACGGTGCAGAACGCTACTCTGTGGGAGCTTGACCGACCGAGGCTTTATGAGCTTCGCGTGCGGATAGGACGCACGGGGAAGGAAGGCGCTCCGCAGGAGCTGGATCCAACGCACCGAGCGGTTTGCGCCATCCGCTGGTTTGCGCCGGAAGGCGTTGGGACGAATGCGATCTTTCGGTTGAATGGTCGGCGGATGAAGATTTATACCGCGATCTCGTGGGGATACTGGGGCATCAATGGCATGTGGCCCACGCCGGAGCTTGCCGAAAAAGAGGTAACGCAGGCCAAGAAGCTCAACCTGAACTGCCTCAACTTCCATCGCAACCTCGCCAAGGAGGACGTTCTGCGCGCGCACGACCGCCTCGGCCTGCTGCGCTACATGGAGCCGGGCGCGGGCAAGATGGCCATCGGCAAGCTGCCCTCGGGCGCGCAGGCCAACGCGCCAGGAACCGTGATGGAGAAGCCCACCGACGCCGCAGACAAATTCGCCCAGCGATATATGTTCNNTGCAGAACGAGATCGGCGCGGACCTGAAGAACCCCGACACCATCGCCATTCTGGAGGCCATGCGCGCCGAAGACCCCAGCCGGTGCATCGTGCTGAACGACGGATTTGTTGCGGCCCCGGCCAAGGCCGCGCAGGCATGGTTTGCGCCGTGGGACGCCAAGCTGCATCGCTCCGACGAGGAGCCGTGGGGCGGCTGGTGGAACCAGCATCAGGGCGCCGGCGATCAGTGGTACGACGAGTTTTATAAATCGCCCACCGACTTCACCTACCGGTCGCCCGAGCGCAAGGCCATCAGCGAGTTCGGCGAGATGGAGGGTTGCGCCACGCCCGACAACCACTCGCTGATGCTGCATGAGCTGGCCAACCCCCGCGCCACCGGCATCGGCAACCAGCCCGCAAACACAAGCTACGACCTGGCCGACCACCGCGAGATTCTAGCGGCCTACGACAAGTTCATCGACCGCTGGGGATTTCGCGGGGCGTTTCCGGCGACCGAGAAGCTCTGGCTCTCGCTGGGCAAGAAGTGCTACGACACCTGGCAGAACTACATGGAGAACGCGCGCATCAGCGACGAGCTGGACTTTGCGGCGATCTCCGGCTGGGAGTCCACGGCGATCGAGAACCACTCGGGGATTGTGGACAACCTGCGCAACTTCAAGAGCGATCCGACGCCAATCGCCGCGACGCTGCTGCCCGTGCGCCCCGTCGCCAAGCAACGCACCGTGTGCATCGCGCTGGACGAGGCCGCAACCTTCGATCTCTACCTGCTCAACGATACATCGAAGTCCGCCACCGGCACGCTCACCTTCACCGTCGTCACGCCCTCGGGTAAGCTGCTAAAGCTCGGCGAGTTCCCTGCCCCCGCGCAGACGCCTGATGTCTTTTCCTACCTCATCAAAGAGGCATTCATCACTCCGCCACTCACCGAAGTTGGCCTGTATCGCTTCAAGTTCGCGCTAAGTTCCGCGCCGCTGGCCACGCAGACGAAAGAGATATGGGTTGCTGCTCTACCCTGCGGCTGCAGCGCCGAGCCGCCGCTGAAGGTTGGCGTCTCCGGCATCTCCTCCGCGCTGCGCAAGCTGCTGGCGCAACCGGACTTTCAACTCACCGTGCAAGACTTCAAGCCGGGCGAGAAGTACGACGCCATCATCTCCTCCGGTATCGTCGCTGGAGCATCCACCACGCAGGGGGCGGGCGACACCACCGGACTCGAAGCGCAACCGAGCGGCTCGGCGGCCACAACACGCAGAGCGCCACGCACCGGCGCGCTCGCCGAAGGCATCATTGATGCAGTCAAAGCGGGCGCGCCGTTGCTGGCGATCCCGCAGACCGACGCGCTCTCCGACGGCGTAGCGAAACAGCTTGCCGCTGCCGGTGCCTTCGCCTACAGCGGCGCGGTCGGCGACGTGCGCGCGCCGTGGATGGGCAACTGGTACTTCGTGCGCCGGCACCCGCTCTACGACGGCCTTCCCGTCGATCAGGCGATGGGCATCCACTATCAGGCGCGTGGCCGCGAGGCCAACGGGCTGCTCATCGACCGCGCACCGGGTGGTGCCGAGATCGAGATCGTCGCGGCGTACTCACGCGACCACTCCCGCCAGATCGGCGCGGGAACCTTCACCACGCGGCTCGGCGCGGGCAAGCTCCTCTATCACCGCATCCCCGATCTGCATCCCGTCCTCCAGGCCCGCTTCCTGGCCAACGCTCTGCGCTGGCTCACCAGCGGAGTGTAGTGGCATGACATCCCACTCATTGCGATGAATGGGACACACGGTTATTGAAGTCATAACGCAGAAGAGGCAGCCACGAATGGCTGCCTCTTCGTTTGCCGCGGATTCTGTATCGGTTACTTGTGAGCGGCGCGGTGTGCGGGAGCAGCCGCCCTGGCTGCGGGTTTGGCTACAGGCTTTGCCGCGGCCTTGGCCAACACCACCTCGCCATCCTTCATGATGATCTGGATCGGGCTGGGGGTGAAGGAGTCGTAGGTCCCGGTGAGGGTGACGGTCTGGCCAACGGCGGTAGCCGCGGCAATTGCGTCTGCCTTCGCCTTGGCTGCATCGACTGCCTTCTTGTAGGCGGCCTTCTGGGCAGCGGTCGCATTGTCTTTAAGCTCGGGGATATCCTCGGGCGGCGTCATGTTGAAGGTGAAGTCGGCGGTCTTGGGATTGGACTGCTTGGCGTCGTCGGTCACGGCGACCTTCAGCACGGTTGGCGAGGACGAGACGACCAGCGCACCTGGAATCTGCACCGACTTGCCCTTGATCGAATCCCATACCTTCGCGGCGTCGTCCGACGAGCCAAACTGGAAGACCATCTCCTTGTCTTCGGTGGCAAGCGTAGCCAGATCGGATGTGCCGGTGATCGAGTTATGGATCTTTTCCGCATTGGTCAAACCAGGCTTGATCGAGGCAAACAGGCCATCGGGCGGGTTCAGATTGGCTGTGGCGGCGGCCAGAACCGCATCGTATCCATCCATGCCATCGTGGTACTTCTTGTAGCAATAATTGGCGTAATTGGAGAATTGTGGCTTCAATGCGGCTGGGGCGTAGGCAACTACGCGCGAGGCATAGAAGGTGCAGTCGAGAAGGTCGGACGGGGTGGACTGGGAGTATGCCTCGGCAAGGTAGAAGGTGTCCATAAGAACGGAACCGGGTATCTTGGTGGCTGCCAGTGGGACCGAAGCAAGCTCTTTCTTGTAGGCGTCGATAGCGGCTGCGTTGTCGTTCTTGTTGAAGGCCGCGAAGCCGATGGCAGTGTAGAAGGCTGGGGTCGCAGCATCCTTGAGCGACTTGTAGTCGGCGTCTGGCATGTTTGCCGGCTTGGGCGCGGCCAGAGCGGCAACGCCCTTCTGCGCATATCCGGCGGCAACATCCAGCGCGGCCTGCTTGGCTGCCGGGTCCGTAACAGCGTCGGCGTTTGCCTTGCGAATCAGCGCCTCGGCATACAGCGCGCGCAGATTGCCGGGGTCCACCTGCAGAATGCGGTCGGCGGCGTCCTGCGTCTTGGCCATATCGGGGATCGCGCCGTAGGCGGCCATCAGGATCTCCAGCATCGGCTGCTTGACGGCCGACTGCGGATAGGCGGCGAGGTACGTCTCGACGGCCGCTGCCTTGGCCTTTGGATCGGTCTGGCCGATGGCGTTGTTATAGAGAGTCAACTCCGCATCGCCCATCTGGATCGGTTTATCCTGCTGTGTACCCAGTTGAACGGGCTGTGCGGCAGCAGGTTGGGCAGCCGGCGCGGCAGCGGGCACTGCAGCCGGCGCGGCAGCGGGTGGGGCAGCCTGGGAATCAGGGGAGGCGTTGGTCTGCGCGAACGCCGTGTTCAGACCCAATACAAATACGGCACACGCCAGGAGAGAGGCTAAGACGACCTTCTTCATTCAAGACTCCTCAGTCAAAATTCGATAGATTCCTGCCGCCCGGTTGTTCCGGAGGTCAGGATGGTTCTCAGCTTGGTGCGTGGAACCAGTCTGCCCTTTTACCGCAGGAAGAGTTGCGACCCACTTGTTGCTGATTATAGGAATCCCGCTCTCCCGTGGCAAGTTCCAGACAAAATCAGTCTGTGCCTAATTTTGGGTAGCGCCAATCCCAGCGCGGTTCGGCCCGAGGAGCATAGCTTCCGTGCCTCTCCTGAGCAAAGTCGAATGAGTGCCGATGATGTTCCGATTGCTTTGACGCTGTAATTTGATTGCGAAGCAGCCGGCGAACAGCATTGGCAGCGCCGCCAAACCGGTCCACTCCCCCCCTGTGATAACTTTGCCAACGGAGATGACCTCATGCATCCGCGCCGCCTCAAGAACAACAGCGCAATCACTCTGCTGGCGGTTTTTCTCTCCGCCGCCGCCACAGCCTCCGCGCAGAAGGTGCTGCTGCCCCGTCCAGATCGACAGCGGAAAGCTGTAGGGCGTTTTCACCGCCGACGTCAAGGTCATCGCCTACAAGGGCATTCCCTTCGCCGCGCCGCCGGTCGGCGATCTGCGCTGGGGTCCGCCGCAGCACGTGGTCCGCTCGACGCCACGCCCGCCTCCCAACCCGACAACCCCCGCCGCGACCTCTTCCTCGACACCCGATGGGGCCGCGCCGCCAGCAAGTAAATTTTTGTCATTCCAAAGCGCAACGCTTTTTGATTGTCATTCCGCAGCGCAGCGGAGGAATCTGCTTCTGTCCTTCTTTGTCATGGTGAAGAACAACGTCAAGCCCGCGCGCTCGTCCACAGGTCGTGCAGATGCAGCACACCCAGAGCCTCACCATTTGGCGCAACCACAATCAGCGCAGTAATCTTGCGCGCCTCCATCAACGCCAGAGCCTCACCCGCAAAATCCTCCGGCGCAATCGTCACGGGATGCGCGTTCATGATCTCCCCAGCCGAGTGCGCCAGCGCGTTCCCGCCGTCGCGTTCCAGCAACCGCCGCAGATCGCCGTCCGAGATCATCCCCAGCAGCGCGTTCCCTTCGCCCAGGACCGTCGTCATTCCCAGCTTCTTGTGGCTCATCTCGTGGATCACCTGCGCCATCGGCGTGTCCACCGCCACCAGCGGCAGAGCGTCGCCGGTGTGCATCAGTTCGCTCACCCGTGCCAGCCGCCGGCCAAGCCGTCCGCCCGCGTGCAACTCGGCGAAGTCCTGGGCCGCGAATCCCCGGCTCCGGCTCACCTCCAGCGCCAGCGCATCTCCCAGCGCCAGCATCACCGTCGTCGAAGCCGTCGGCGCAAGGTTCAGCTCGCCAGCCTCCGCCGCAACGCTCGCGTCGAGCCATATTTCGCTCGCCTGAGCTAATGTCGAGCTACCTGCTCCACACAGACTAATGACCCCGCAACCCAGCCGCGTCAGCGCTGGCAGCAGAGCCACCACCTCCTCTGTCTCCCCGCTTGCGGAGAGCGCCACCGCCAGATCGCCCGTCGCCACCACACCCAGATCGCCGTGCAGCGCCTCCGCCGGATGCATGAAGTACGCGGACGTCCCGGTGGAGCAGAGCGTTGCCGCAATCTTGCGTGCAATCAGCCCGCTCTTGCCCATGCCCAGCAGGATGACGCGGCTTCCAGTCCTGGAAACCTCCGCCAGCAGCTCTACCGCGTGCGTGAACGGTGCGGCCATCGGCCCGTCCAGCCGCATTGCCAGTTCCAGCAGAGCGCGCGCCTCGACCCGCACCACATCCGACGCTCGTGTGTGTCCCTTGTCCATTTGAGGTGAGCTCGCCATCCGCTTGTGAGACCTCTCCGATGCTAGCAGAGGACGGCCTCAACATCGAGCCCACGGCACGCGAAATCCCATTGCGGGTTGACTTACCCAAAGCCATCGGTGTTCTACTTCTATTCATGAACGCAATGCTCCGCTCGTCTCGCCAGGTTCTCATCACAATCCTGATTTTGCTCTGCGCCGCATGGGCCTCCGGCGAAGCCTATCAATGGCTCCTCCGCTGGCGCGCTGGCAGGCTGCTCACCGGCGTCCGCTCGCTCGAGGTGAATCGCAGCCAGTGGCCGGACGCCCAGAAGATGATGGCCCGCTGGGGCCAGTGGAGTGTCCCCAAGCCAGACTGCACCGCGGAATCCTGCGTCTACCAGATCAACCTCATCCAGTCGCTTCCGCCAATACTGGGAGGCCATCCCGGCACGGGCGTCAATAACTGGTTGCCGAAGATCGTCGGCCATCTTGGCCTGCGCAGTTCCGCGGCACGCGCCGGATTCACCGTGGAACACGGCATCGTCACATCCAAGTGGTTCGGCGAGCAGGTGACTCTGCCCGTCGAGGATTGGAACATCTCCGGGGACTATGTCCCCTATCTCTCGGTCTCGTCCGGCGGGTTCTCCCGGTTTCACGCGCGCGCATCGGAGTTCCCTCATCTGCATCCATACCGCATGGTGCAAGCCTATCCCCACGGGTTGAACGTGATGTTCGATCCGCAAGAGGACCCGTCCGAGCAGGCATTGCTGCTGGACTACCGCTTCTCCTGCTTCACCCAACTCCGGCCTTGCCGCAGCGAGGGCGACATGCTTCCCGAAGGCTGGCGGATGTTGCAGGAGCAGCAGCGTCAGTCCAACACACGGTAGACTCGAAGGATGGAGGCAAGCGATTCCCGCTCGCCTGGAAGGATCACCACGAAGTGATGCGTAGAGCAATCTTGCTGTCGATGCTGTTTGCCGGAATCGCGCTCGTCGTCTGGTCCGGCTGGCAGAACCTGCGCCAGCGCCGCAGCGCCATGCAGGAGCAGCAGCAACGCCGCGTCGATCTGATCCCCGACTCGCAACCCGCAGCCGCGGGCGATTCATCGGCTGGCGAGTCCCAGCTCCGCGGCAAGCCCGCACCCGCCTTTACCCTGCTCGACCTCAACGGCAAAACAATCTCGCTCAGCGACTTCAAGGGCCGTCCGCTGGTCGTCAACTTCTGGGGAACCTACTGCGCCCCATGCAAGATCGAGATGCCCTGGCTACAGGAGTTCAGCCTGAAATACGCAGCCGATGGCTTTCAGGTCGTCGGCGTAACCTACGACTCCGAGGTCGGCAAGGACACCATCGCCAGAGAGACGCAGAAGCTCGGCGTCACCTACCCCATCCTGCTCTCCACACCCAAGGCCGAGAAAGACTACCTCAGCAACACCGAGGTGCTGCCCATGTCCTTCTACGTCGACAAGACGGGCAAGGTAATCGAGATAACCGCCGGGCTCGGCTCCAAAGACCAACTGGAAGCAATGGTGAAAGAGACCATCGCGGCAGGTGGCAGATGAAAGCGACTCGCCTGTTTCCGGCTCGACGCGCGTTCGCATCCATCGCGGCCCTTACCCTCGCCGCCGGAGCAACCGCGCAACTCGGCAGCGCACAACTCAGCATGGACGCGCCCGCCAAGCCCCGCGCCTATGTCGTCTACGCCGCCGAGCCGCAGTCCGTCCCCGCCGCGCGCCGCGCCGTGCTGGAGCTTCGCTTCCAGATCGTCCCGGGCTTCCACATCAACTCGCATACGCCCAAATCCGAGCTGTTGATTCCCACCACGCTCACCCTCGAACCGGCAACTGGCGTCAAGCCCGGCGCGCCGGTATATCCCGCCGGCCAGCCTTACAGCTTCCCCTCCGTTCCCGGCGAAAAGCTGGATGTCTACGCCGGCAACTTCATCATCCGGCTGCCGGTAGTGGCCACGCCGGGAGACCACACAATGGACGCAGCCTTGAAGTATCAGGCCTGCGATAACGCCTCCTGCTACCCGCCGAAGACGCTGCCGGTCAAGATCCTCTTTACCGCGAAGTAACGCAACGGAAAAGCAGAGCGGAGTTGCCCTATCATATACCGCATACGCGCATTGACTTTGTGTACACAGGCCAGTGCTGTTCAAATGGAATATAAATCTTTGTAAATAGAATTGGCGGAAGACGAATGGAAGAGTTCAGAAGGCTGACGCGGCTACCCCCGTATGTATTCAATATCACCGGCGCATTGAAGGCCGAGGCGCGTAAACGCGGCGAGGACATCGTCGACTTCGGCATGGGCAACCCCGACGGCGCGACCCCCAGGCACATCGTCGACAAGCTGATCGAAGCCGCGCAGAAGACCGCAACCCATCGCTACTCGCTCTCGCGCGGCGTACCCCGTCTGCGCAAGGCCATCTGTAACTGGTACAAGCGCCGCTATGATGTCGATCTCGACCCCGAGACCGAGGCCATCGTCACCATCGGCTCAAAGGAGGGCATCGGCCATCTCTGCCTCGCCATGCTCGATAGCGAAGACACCGTCGCCGTACCCAACCCCAGCTATCCCATCCACATCTTTGGCCCGGTCATCGCCGGCTCCAAAATTCAAAGCATTGCGCTCGACGACACCGACGAAGCCACGCTGATCGAGACCCTGGAGCGCGAGCTGCCGCGCATGACGCCGCGCCCCAAGCTCCTCATCCTCAACTTCCCCGCCAACCCCACAACGCAGTGCGTCGATCTCTCCTTCTTTGAGCGCCTCGTCCCGCTGTGCAAGGACCTCGGCATCTACATCATCCACGACCTGGCCTACGCCGACCTGGTCTTCGACGGCTACCGCGCGCCCAGCATCCTCGAAGTCCCCGGCGCAAAAGACATCGCCGTCGAGTTCTTCACCCTCTCCAAGAGCTACAACATGCCCGGCTGGCGCATCGGCTTCATGGTCGGCTGCCCCAAGCTGGTCGCCGCGCTCGGCCGCATCAAGAGCTACTTCGACTATGGGACGTTTACGCCGATTCAGGTCGCCGCCATCGCCGCGCTCGATGGCCCGCAGGAATGTGTCGCCGAGATCGTTGCAAACTACAAATCGCGACGCGACGTGCTCGTCGCCGGCCTCAACAAACTCGGCTGGCCGGTGGACCTTCCAAAAGCCACCATGTTCGTCTGGGCCAAGGTTCCCGAGCAGTTCCGCGCCATGGGCTCGATGGAGTTTTCCAAAAAGCTGCTGATGGACGCAAAGACCGCGGTCAGCCCCGGCATCGGCTTCGGCGAACACGGCGACAACCACGTCCGCTTCGCCCTCATCGAGAACGAAGAGCGCACCCGCCAGGCCCTCCGCGGCATGAAGCAGATGTTCAAAACCGGTTAGAACCTGACACCGCCTAATCCCTCGAACCTCGAATCTCGGCTACAGCACAGGCGAATCGTTCCCCAGCATTGCCTTGCGGATCACCTCGATCGGCGCACAGCTTCAAGGTTCGACAATCCGCGAACTGAGGTCCGGAGCGATCAACCGAAAATGTCTCTGGTTCAGCGTGTAAATTCGAGTTGCCTTGGCCTTGCGTGCGCAGGCGAGGATCAGCGCGTCATAGATCATCCCGCCGCTGTGGCCCAGCCCGGCAAGACCATCGATGGCGGCCACATACTCTGACGCAGTAAGACTTATGAAGCGGAACCTCTTGCTCGTGTGAGCGACAATTCTGGCGGCATCTACAGGGGCTACGCGAAAGGGATGCGGGCGGCCGGTCAACATTGAGAAAAACTCCGCAAGGCTGTGGGATGCGCAGGTTCCGCCGCGCACTTCTGCTGTCCGCAATAGTTCGACACAGGCGTCGTACCGAGGATCGGAGGGCGTCGATGCACAAACCAGCACTGACGTGTCCATGAAGATCATCGCTTGGATTCCGCCGCTATCAGGTGCTTCAGGCGCGCTTCACGGTCCTCCGCAATCCATTCCACAACGTCCGATGGCGGCACAGGTCCTGCGTCGTACACCAGAGTCCCTCGGTCCATGTACAGGCCGCGAGGCTTGCTCTCGGACTGAATCACCAGGCTCTCGCCCTCCTGGCGGAGGCTGAGACGCGTACCGGGAACCAGGTGCAGCGCATCGCGAAACTTCTTCGGCACAACAACGCGACCTGCTTTGTCGATTTCGGCAATGGCATTCATAAATGCCATTTTACCATAGATAAATACCATTTCCTACAGCACAGGCGAATCGTTGCCCAGCATGGTCTTGCGGATCACCTTGATCGGCGCGAACCCCTGCCGCATGAAGTCGTCGTGGAACTTCTGCAGGCTGAACGCCGCGCCCTGCTTCGTCTTCATGTCCTCGCGCAGCTTCATGATCTCCAGCTTGCCCAGCGTGTAGTAGAGATACGTCGGATCGCCGGTGCCGCGCTTCGTCTCCACCTCGGCAACCGCGCGCGACTGGTAGCCCTCCTTCACGAAGAAGTCCTCCGCCTGCTCGATCGTCCACTTCCCTCCCGGCTCGCCCTGGCCGGTGTGCAGCTTGATGGAGTTGACGAAGCGTGCGTCCCGCAGCAGCGCATCCTGCAACTGCCCCAGCCGGATGAGCCGCGCCTGCCTCAACTGCTCCGGCGTCGCGCCCTCAGGCGCAGCCGCATAGCCCTGGTCCAGCATCATCTGCTCGCAGTAGTGCGCCCAGCCCTCGATGTTGGTGTTCGCGCCCAGCAGCTTGCGGATGGTGCTCTCCACCTTCGGCGACCACAGGAACTGCACATAGTGTCCGGGGTAAGCCTCATGAACGCTGGTCGAAATGATCGTGCCCACGTTGAAGCTCGCCATGTGTTCGGCCACATGCTCCGCGGTCCAGTCCTTCTCCGGCAGCGTCACGTTGAAGTACGCCTTGGTCGAGTGCGTCTCGAACGGCCCCGGCGGGTCCATCGAAGCAAACGTCGTCGCCCGCTCAAACGGCGGAGTCTCCTCCAGCGTCGGCTGCACGTCGCTGGGAATGGTAATGATGTGGTTCGCGCGGATGAACGCAATCAGCGAGTCGAAGGTGCCATGAAACGTATTCAGCAGATCGCCCGGCGCGGGATGGATCGCCGCCAGCTCCGCCAGCACCTCCTGCGGCGTCTTCGCCGGATCGACCAGCTTCGCCACGCGCGCAAACTCCGCCTGGTTCCTGTGCAGATCGTCGAAGGCAATCGCCAGCAGCCGGTCCAGCGGAATGTCCACCATCTCGTCGTACGACAGTTTCTTCTGGAATGTCTCCGCGCCCAGCCGGAAGTCTCCATTCGACCGCGGCAGCAGGTCCGCCTTCATCCACGCGCCATAGCTCTTCAACGCCACAACCACCGCTGCATTCGTCTTGGCGAACTCCGCCTTGAGCGCCGCATCGGTCACCGCGTCGGTAACCGCATCTGGCCCGCTCAGAAACGCGCTCGGCACATCGTTCTCGAAGAAGCTCACGTCGCCGTCAATCTGTTCCAGCGCAATCTGAGTGGAAATCCGCGCCGGATTCTTCAAATTCTTGCGCGCCTCCAGCAACGCCTGCGGCATCAGCTTCTCGCGCTCCACCAGCGCGCGCAGCCGCGTATCCGTCGAAGCATAAGGCCGCTCCATGATGACGAACGCCGAACTGGTAATCCCCGAAGAATAGCTGTCCGGGTTCTTCTCCCAGCCGCGAATCACCTCCAGCGACAGCAGCTCCGAATGAATGTTGTTGAGCAGAATCTCGCGGTCCGCCGCCACCGGAGCGTCCAGCGCGCCGGGGTCGATCGCCGCCACGCGTCTCTCAAATCCGTCCAGCGCCGCAACCTCACGTTCCACGCCCGCGGCCGAGTAGTCCTCCAACTGCGTGTCGTACTGATGCAGTCCCGCCGCCGTCCCGCTGGTTGGCGAGAACTTGAAATAAACCTGAGAGAAGAATTGGTCCGAGAGATAGTTGAAGGTCTGCATGGCCCCATCCGATGAGAGCTTCTGTGTCCGCGCCGCCGGCGCAACCAGAAGGGACCCGAGCAGAAGCACGGTCGCTGTAAGTTTGTTTGTCATTGTTCTAAACAAAAGTCTACTTCAAAACCCTCCTTCGCAACGGTTCGTCAGGCTCCGGCTGCCCCATCTCTCGCTTCTGAGACATGTGCAGCCACCCAGGTTCCGCCCCTCGAACCCTCCTCGCATCCCTGGCCATCGCCTTCCCCACGCATCGAAATCTTCCCTTTTGCGCCTTTTGCGGAAGATACCCCATTTTGGGAATATATATCCACCATTTCCGCTTGACTCTATCCAGATTTCACACTAATCTTATCAAG
>PLOT01000283.1:23926-24062 GCA_003142215.1 Granulicella sp.
ACCACAGCCTGCATGTGTAGCTGTTGCCTCTGTTGCATGGGCAAAAGCAGCTGCTGCGCTGGTCGATCCCCCATCTAGGCGAACTTAGAAATCGAGCCTTGGAATTCAGGAGTCCACGCATCGGCGCACAGCGCGA
>PLOT01000125.1 GCA_003142215.1 Granulicella sp.
ATACTTGCCGCTCAGGTCGAACGACATCCCCATCGGCCCCGCGTCGGTCTGCGCCGCGCCACCCGCGATCGCCGCGGGAATGCCATTCGCCCCCACCGTGTACGCCGCCACCTGGTTTGCCGTCTGGTCGGTGACGTAAAGATGGGTCGCCGTCTTGTCCTCCAGAATCCCGCTCGGCGCCACGCCGCTTGCAAAGCCGACGGACGGCACGTTGCCCGCGTTGATCGTCACCCCGGCCAGCGGCGTCAGCGCGCCAGTCGCCGCATTCTCCGAAAAGCCCAGAAGATTGGCCGTGCTCGCCGAATCCTGCTCGATCACATACACGAAGTTGCCCGCCGCGCTGGTCGCAATCCCCACCGGGTTCCGTCCCACGTTCACCGTCGTCGGCGTGCCCAGCGTGTTGTCCGCATTGATGGGAAAGATCGACACGCCGCCCGGCCCGGGATTCGCCGGAGTATACGAGATCGGCGTGTTCTGGTAGGTAAAGGTCACATAGAGAAACTTGCCCGCCGCATCGATCGCCGCCGCCGTCGGCAGGCTTCCCGAGATGTTGTACGTGTTCTGCGGATACAGCTTTCCGTCCGTCCCGATGGCGAACTCCACCACATCGGAGTCGAAGTTGTTCACCGTATAAAGAAACAGGTTGTTGGGCGCCACCACCAGCCCCACCGTGTCGCGTCCCCCGGTGTCGATCGGCGAATCCGCCAGCGCAAGAAGCGATCCAGACTGGTAGTCGATCTGGTAGCCGTTGATCAGCCCGTGTGGCAGCGCCTTCGACGTCGTCATATACAGGTACGACACGGTGTAGTCGTTGCTGCACGCCGTGACGCCGAGCGCCATCGCCAGGGACAACATCGAAGCCGTACCCGCACGGCCCATCGGTTTCAACCTCATGCGATTCCTAGCTCCGGGGCAGATTGTCTCCGCCCCCATCCCGTACGGAAGAGGCCAACCTCGCCTTCCTCCCGCCCGTCTGCTGCCTCATGTTTCGGTTGCGCGCGCCAGCACAACCGTGCTGCCAGTCGAACCTGTGCCGGCGAATAAACCTCTGCCGCAGGCTGAATCTATGCCGCAGGCGCTAATCGACGTTCCCGCTTACCCCAAGACACGTCGCCTGTGCCGCAAAGGCAGAGAAGGACGATCCGCGAGTCAGGTCGGAGAGCTGCCCCGTGTTCTGGTTGATGTACTTGCCGGTCACGGTCCCATCGCCGCTGTTCGACGTATACACATACTGGCTCGACGGATCTTCCACCATGCATACCGGCCCATTGCCCACTGGATATGGGTTGTTGGCATCCGAGATCGGCTGCAGTTGGCCCGTCGCCTCGATGATGTACGCCGAGATGGTGCTTTTGGCGTAGTTCGAGTTGGTGCCGCTCTGGTTCAGTACATACAGGAACTTGCCCTTGGTGTCGGTCATGCTGTACACCGGGTTGGAGGTCAGAGGCAGGTTCGCCACCGCGCCGTCGGCCTGCACGCTCAGCGAGCAGCTCGCCCCCGGCGTATAGGGAATAATCGATCCTCCGCTGGACAACGTCGATCCAGCATCCGTGACGTAGATGCTGTTTCCGTAAACATTCAGCGAGGTCGCATTGACCGTTCCCAGCGGAATCGTCGAGTTGATCTCGATCGTCAGTTGGCCGCCACCCCCCAGCCCATACGGATAGATCGTCTGGTCGCCCGAATCCAGCGTGTACAAACACGAGCCGCTCACGCGAAATGTCGTGGGCGCCTTGCCAACCTCAAAGTAATTCAACTGCTGCCCCGCGGCATTCTTGATCAGCTGGTTCGGTATCAGTTGCAACCGTCCCGTGCTGGGGTCGATGCCGAAGACCGTAACGTCTCCGTTGCCCGTCGTCGCATAGTCCGGGGCCTGCGAGTCCAGAACGTATAGATAGCTCCCCGTCCCGTCCGTCGAAGCCCACACCGGCGACTTGCCCGCCGTGGTGTATGTGTTCTGGAAGGTCAGCACCCCGTCCTCGCCCACGGCGAAGACCGCGACGTTGCCATCGCCGTTGCTGACTCCGCTGGCATTGTAGGTGCCCTTGTTCACCACAAAGACGTAGTTCCCCCCAATACGCACCGCAATCGCCACGGGGTCCACGCCCCCCGATGGGTAGGGTGAGTTCACCATCGAGGTCAGGTTCCCCGTATAGTCGTCGATCTTGAACCCGGCTATCTGGTTGTATTGCGTGCCCAGAACCCACATAAACCCGACCGTGTAGCCGCCGCACGCCGACATGCCCAGCACTACCGCCATGGATACAACCAGGGCCCGTGTAATCCGGCCAATCCTGCTCAACGTCATGCGCTTCCTTAATCCTCGCCGGCGGCCTCACTGCGACACGCCATCTGCTGCGAGCAACTCTCTGGGGATACAAAAATTCCTACCGCTTATTGTAGAAGCTGCGGCGACTTTGCGCCACTTTCCATAGAAACAGTTTTGAAAAACCAGTTGTCGGTTTCGCGGTTCAAGCTTCGAGGCAAAGACTGGCAGCCACTCCCTTGAACCTCGTACCTCGAACCTGCCTCAAAAGATCTTCATATGGATCGTCAGATACTTCTTCGGGTCCTGGCGGATGGTCGTCACCAGCGTCGTGCTCTCGTTCAGCAGCTTGTTCAGGTTGGTATACACCGCATCGTCGGTCGCCAGCTTGCCCAGCGTCCCCTTGCCGGAGTTGATCGCCGTCACCAGCTCATCCGTCTGGGTGATCGCATCGTTCAGCTTCTTGGCGAACGTCGGGTCTTTCAGCAACATCCCCGCGCTCCCCTTGCCCGCCTCCGCGTCCGCCAGGATCGAGTTCAGGTTCGCCAGCGAATGGTTGAGATTGTTGTACATCGTATCGTCCGTCAGCATCTTGCCCGCCGAGCCCTTCCCGTCTTGCAGGTTCTTGGTAATCTCATCCACCCGGCCGATCGCGTCGTTCAGCCGGTTGTACATCGCAGCGTCGTCGTTGAAGAACTTGCCCACTGTGTTGTCGTTGCTGTTCAGCTTCACCGTGATCTGATGGACATCGTCCGCGGTCGCGACCAACTTGTTATACAGATCCGGGTTGGTCAGCAACTGGCCAAACGAGCCCTTCCCCGATTGCATGTTGTCCACCACCGTGTTCAACTTCGCCAGAATCACGTTCAGGTTATCGAAGGTTCCCTGGCTCTCCTTCACCACATCCTGGAGGCTTGGCGTCTCCAGCGTCTTCAGCTCGTCGCCATCGCGCAACTCCGGCCCGGTTGCGGTCTGGCTGTTGATGTCCACCACTGTGTCGCCCAGCACCCCCACCGTCGTCAGCGCCGCCGTCGAGTCCGTTCGCAGGCTGCTCTGGTACTTGCTGTCCAGCTTCATCACCACCTGCACCGGCGTCAGCTTGCGCTCCGCCGTCGTCACCACGGCGATCGTCTTCACCGTCCCGATCGTCACCCCTTCCAGGTTCACCGCCGCGCCAACCTTCAGCCCCGCCGAGTTCTCAAAGTACGTCGTCACCGTCAGCTTGCGAGAGAACAACCCCAGCCCCGACGAGCTCGTCATCAGGAACAGCAGCGCCGTCAGAATCACCACCGACCCCAGCACAATCACCCCGATCTTCAACTGCGACCATCGGACCTCCTGCTGGCTGGGCATAAACCTCCTCAATCCTCTCCGCGAACCATGCGCATACAACCCGCTTCAAGCTGCGGTAGAGCTTGATCTGAGGTTACCACCCCCCGCACACGCTACACTAGAGCCGAAACACACAGAGGCGAAATGGTCATCGGTGTAGGCACGGACCTGATCGAGATTGCACGCATCAGTCAGAGCATCGACCGCTTCGGCACGCGCTTTCTCGCACGCGTCTTCACCCCGCTGGAGATCGCCTACTGCCAGCGCAAGAAGAACGCCGCCGAGAGCTTCGCCGCACGCTTCGCCGCCAAGGAAGCCGGTGCCAAGGCCCTCGGCACCGGAATCAGCCGCGGCATCGGTTGGCTCGAGTTGCAGGTCGAGCGTGAGCCCAGCGGCAAGCCCTCCCTCGCGCTCTCCGGACGCGCCGCCCTGCGCGCCCGCCAGCTTGGCATCGCAAGAGTCTCCCTCAGCCTCACCCACGGCCGTGACATCGCCCTCGCCGTCGTCGTCATGGAGAATTAAAGCATTTTCTCTATTGATATCGAATAAAATTTGTCATTCTGACCCTGAGCTTGCCGAAGGGGAAGAATCCCCGCATTTCGTTCGCATAGAAAACGGAGTAAATCAATACGAGAACTGCTCGAGAGTCAAGAAACCTGCCTTTCCCTCGCTCCTCGAACCTCGCACCCTGCCCTCCTGGTCACGTGACCCCCGTACCCCCCTGACCCATCACGCGCCGGTGCAATGCCTCCGATGAACACAGCAGCGGCAACTACCTCCAAGCCGCGGCGGCACATCGATCCCATGCATTCGCTCGACATTCAGGGCTTTACCTACGAACAGCGCCACGGCCTGCTCCCCGAACTTACAGCGGCCTTCGGCAACTGTGGCGGCTGGGTGCTCGAGCGCAAGACCCTCTCCCCCACCAATATGGAGTTCCGCGTCGAGATCCAGGTGCTTGCGGTCCTCGACCTCTACGCCGCCATCATCGCCACCGGTGTCGAGCTCACCCGCGCCGGCCACGAAGCCCTCACCGAACTCTGCACCCGCCGCCAGCATCTCCGCCTCGCCGCCGAACTCGGCCAGATCGTCACCATCCGCCTGGAGATCAGCTTCCTCGACGACATCACCATCCACTCCTTGCTCGCCTCAGGCTCCGGCCTTGCCTGACGCTCGATGGAACTGCAAGCTTCCTCGTAAGCACACGGCTTCACAGACTGCGGAATAACTCCTGTTTTTGTCTTTCGGAAGGAGCAGGGGGCTTCAGCCCCCTGAATAAGGCATATCGAATAAAGGGGCTTTAGCCCCGGGCCTTTTCTCGTAGTGCCGAGTCAGCCACAGTTGACCGCGCCGCCGCAAAGACAGAGAATCGAACCTGACAGACACTCCCACTCCGGGCCTGCTCTCCAGATTCCAGTTCGAGGTCTTCCATGCTCGCCTATTTCGTCCTTCTGCTTGCCGTGCTCAGCCGCATCCTTCCTCACGCCTTCCACGCCGTCAGTTGGAACTTCACCGCCCTGGGCGGAGGTCTGCTCTTCTTCGGCTCCCGCATGGCCGGCTCCAGGCGCGCCGCATGGATGCTCCCCACCGCCCTTGCCGTCCTCATGGCAACCGACTACTACCTCACCGTCTTCGCCTACGGCTATCCCTTCCAGGTGCGCACGTACCTCGTCACCTGGCTCTGGTACGCAGCCGTCTGCCTGCTCGGCATGGGCATCCTGCAAAAACCCACCCTGCTGCGCGTCGCCGCCGGTGTCCTTGCCTCCTCCACCTCCTTCTTCCTCATCAGCAACTTCGTCGTCTGGACCGCCGGCTCCATGAGCATGTACCCCCATTCGCTCGCCGGTCTCGGAGCCTGCTACATCGCCGGCCTTCCCTTCTACCGCAACGATCTGGTCTCCACCGCGCTCACTGCCGGCGCGCTCTTCGGCCTCCCCGTGCTCGCCGCCAGAATCGTTGACTCGCTCCGCACGGCCCGCCACGCCAACCTGCCCCTGGCGTAGTCGCTATCGCTATACCCGCTCTCAACGCCGTCATCCCGACCGGAGTGTAAACAAAACTACCGTCATCCCGACCGGAGCGTAAACAAAACTACCGTCATCCCGACCGCAGCGCCAAATACAACCGTCATCCCGACCGGAAATTAGATGAAGCCGTCATCCCGACCGGAGGCGGCGTACTTTGCCGCCGCAGTGGAGGGACCCCCGCATTTCGCTTTTGCCCTTGCCGTTGTCTGTTCTCGTCCGCACCCACCCCCAACTACCGTCATCCCGGCCGCAGCGCCAAATACAACCGTCATCCCGACCGGAAATTAGATGAAGCCGTCATCCCGACCGGAGGCGGCGTACTTTGCCGCCGCAGTGGAGGGACCCCCGCATTTCGCTTTTGCCCTTGCCGTTGTCTGTTCTCGTCCGCACCCACCCCAACTACCGTCATCCCGGCCGCAGCGCCAAATACAACCGTCATCCCGACCGGAAATTAGATGAAGCCGTCATCCCGACCGGAGGCGGCGTACTTTGCCGCCGCAGTGGAGGGACCCCCGCATTTCGCTTTTGCCCTTGCCGTTGTCTGTTCTCGTCCGCCGGGTGCCCCAGGTGCCTCGCACTTGGGCACCTGGGAGTGCCGGATGGCCGGGTGCCCCATCCATCGCGCCTTTGTCTCATACGATGGGTGGGATGTAAGCCACCAACCCGCCGCCCTTGCCTGTTCTTCCGGAGGGAGCAAGGGGATTCATCCCCTGAATAAGGCCAATTGAATCAAGGGGATTTAGCCCCGGGCCTTTTGCCAGAAGCGGCAATCAAGCCTTTTTCGCAGCCTGTTGCCGTATGCCGAATCGCCACTGCCAGCCGTTGCCACCAACCGGAAGGGCACACGTTTACGTGTGCCGTATTGCGCGCCACTTTACTTCTTCGCGTCCTCGATCGCGCCAGCGATCGAGGACGCGAAAATAATCTCCTCAAAAACCCCAGCAAATCCCCTTGTCAAGCCCCTCGACACCAAAAAATCCTTATAACCAACACCAACTAAACCACNNCCGCTTGATACAATTAATATATGGATCAAATTAATCGAACCCCGCGAGCCCACGCTCTCAGCTCCCTCAATACTCCGTAAACGATTCATAATAGATATTTTAGCTGTAAAGCATTTGCAATGACTACTTTGGCGACAGTGACTTCCGGCAGACGATTGATACAAAACAAGTTCCTCGCAAGATACCCCCGGGAGGGGGGAGGGGGGAGGGGGAGAACAAACCACAAACAAATGGCGAACAATTCGTGCGATTGCCTTCTTGCCGTTGCCTGTTCTTCGCCAATCGCTTCGCCAAACATTAGACTAGTCGGCATTCAAGCTGAATATTCGAGGATTCCCCAATGAAGGTTCTGGTAATCGGTGGAGGTGGACGTGAGCACGCGATCGTCTGGGCATTATCCAGGTCCGCTCGCGTCTCCGAGATTGTCTGCGCACCAGGCAATGCAGGCATCGCGCAGGTTCTTCTCCACAATGGCTCGAAGTCCGCCCGTTGCGTTCCGGTCAACACCGCGGACCTCGCCGCCATGCTCCGCGTAGTCGAAGCCGAGAGCCCAGCCCTCACCGTAGTCGGCCCCGAACTCCCGCTCTCGCTCGGCTTGGTCGATGAGCTCGAGCGCCTCGGTCTCCGCGTCTTCGGCCCCACCCAAGCCGCTACCCGCCTGGAGTCCAGCAAGTCCTTTGCCAAGGACTTCATGCAGCGCCACAAAATTCCCACCGCCGCCTACGGCGTCTGCCGCTGCCTCGAAGACCTTCGCCGCGAACTTCCCCGCTTCAGTGCATCGGTCGTCGTCAAGGCCGACGGACTCGCCGCTGGCAAGGGCGTAGTCCTCTGCAACTCCCACGCCGAGGCCGAAAAAGCCGCCGCGGAGATCTTCTCCGGCGCACTCCTCGGCACAGCCGAAAAGGAGCTTGTCCTCGAAGAGTTTCTCGACGGCGAGGAGCTCTCCTTCTTCGCCCTCTGCGACGGCAAGCACGCCGTCTCGCTCGCCGCCGCGCAGGACCACAAGCGCATCGGCGAAGGCGACACCGGCCCCAACACCGGCGGCATGGGCGCTTACACCGCGGATGGTCTGATGAGCGCCGACCTCGAGCAGTGGCTACTCAAGAACGTAGCCCAGCGCGTCGTAGACGAGATGGCCCGCGAAGGCACGCCCTTCCACGGCATCCTCTTCTGCGGCATGATGATGACGCCCCAGCCCGACGGCTCAATCAAGCCCATGGTCCTCGAGTTCAACACCCGCTTCGGCGATCCCGAGACGGAGGCGATTCTGGTGCGACTGGAGAGCGACATCCTCGACCTCTTCGACGCCGCCATCGACGGCACCACCGACCGCCTCGCAATCAAGATGAAGCCCGGAGCCAGCGTCTGCGTCATCGCCGCCAGCGGAGGCTATCCCGGCAAGGTCGTCAATGGCCAACCCATCTCCGGCCTCGACTCCGTACGCAACCCGGACACCGTAGTCTTCCACGCCGGAACCGCCTCCAAAGACGGTGCCGTCGTCACCGCCGGCGGCCGGGTCCTCGCTGTCACAGCCGTCTCCGGCCAGCCGTCGTCCTCATCCACCACGCCGCTCGAAGCCGCCCTCGCCAAGGCCTATGCCGCCCTCGAAAAAATCTCCTTCAACGGAATGCAGTTCCGCCGCGACATCGCATGGCGGGCCCTCCGCAAAGGACTGTGAAGCGAGCCTCCCTTTGCATCGATGTGCGCTCTTGAGCATCTGATATCCAGGGTGAATTGCAATGGTAACCATACGACCGGCCACCGAGCGCGGCCACGCCAACCACGGTTGGCTCGACTCAAACTTCAGTTTTTCGTTTGACGAATACTACGATCCAGCGCACATGGGCTTCCGCGCACTGCGCGTCATCAACGAGGACCGCGTCGCGCCCACAAAGGGCTTTGGCAAGCATCCGCACCGCGACATGGAGATCCTCACCTACGTCCTCGAAGGTGCGGTCCGCCACGAGGACTCGACCGGCGCAAGCGAAACCCTGGTTCCCGGAGAGTTGCAGCACATGTCAGCCGGAACCGGAGTGCGCCACAGCGAGATTAACCCCTCAGCCGACGAGACCCTTCACCTGCTCCAAATCTGGCTCGTGCCGAACCAACTGGGCATTCCCCCGAAGTACGAGCAGAAGCGTTTCTCCATACAGGACGAGCCGAATCAACTTCATCTGCTCGCCTCCACCGACGCGCGCAATGGCTCCTTCAAGATTTTTTCCGACGCCGAACTCCTCGCCGCAAAGCTCGACCCCGGCGGCTCCGTCAGCCACACCTTCCGGCTCGGCAACGGCTGGCTGCAGGTCGCGCGCGGCGCTGTCACCGTCGCCGGAACAACGCTGCAAGCAGGCGACGGCCTACAGTTCGAAGCTGAACCCTCCATCACCATTGCCAGCAAATCCGGCACCGAGTTTCTGCTCTTCGACCTGGCCTGAGCTCTTCCTGGATGGCGCGTTGATGGGATGTCTCAGTCGATGACGCGACGAAGAAATCCCCGTATCCCAAACCACGTCAGCACCGCAAACGAGCACAGAAGCATCGCCAGAATCAGCCACGGATTCATGTGCCGCATCCCCGGCGTAAGCGCCGCGCGCAGCCCCTCGCTCATATACACAATCGGGTTGATCAGAACGCCATATTGCAACCACGGGATCGCCTTCAGCGCGGCCCACGGATAGTACACACAGCCCAGAAACGTGATAGGCATCACCACCACGCCGAAGATCAGCCCAATCTGCTGTGGCCGCACGCTGGTGCCAATCACCAGGCCAAGCGCTCCCGCGGTAAGGCTGGCCAGCGAGAGAACGGCGATCAGAAACGCCCAACTGTTGACGTGCGCATATACTGGCGTCGCGGGCATGTAGTACGCCAGAGGAAAGACCACCGCCGCTGCAATCATGCTCTGAACCGCGGAGAAGACGATCTTCTCGATGGCCACCGCTGCCACCGGCAACGGACACATCACGCGGTCATCGATCTCGCGTGTAATGCCGAACTCCTGGGCCAGAGGAAGCGCCACCGCCGCAATCCCCGAAAACATGATGGCCACCGCCATCAATCCAGGCAGCAGAACGGTCGAGAAGTTGGCCCCTGCGGCTCCAGCCATCGAGGCCGTGGGGTTCATCGCCGCGCCTCCGCTCATGTGCGGCATGATGTATGTGAACACAAACAGAAACAGCAGCGGATTCATGATCACGCGCACCAGGAACGGCACCATCTCGCGCCGCAGCACATGCAGGTCGCGCAGAAACAGCCCAGCAAAGGCGCGCGCGTACAGCACAGTCATGGACGCAGCGGGCCTTTGCTCCGGTTCCGGCCGATCGGTTGCGACGATCTCAGATTGCAGTGGCGCCATGAGTCTCTACTCCCGCAGTTCTATTCGCGAAGGTCGCGCCCTGTGAGCCGGATGAAGACCGTCTCAAGGCTGGTTTCTGTAATGGTCAGGTCGCGCAGGCCGTATGGATTGCTGGCCCGAACAATGTCAGGCAGCAGGCCATCGGCGTTGTCGGCGAAGATGAGGATTCCGCTGGACGTAGTCTCCACGCCACGCACGCCCGGCATCTGCTTCAACTGCTCGCCCAGCATTGCTGCGCCCGCGGCTTCGCTCAACTCCAGCGCGTAGACCTTCTGCGCGCCCACCGATCCCTTCAGCGCGGCGGGCGTGTCCTCCACCAGAATCTTTCCGTGGTCGATGATCGCTACGCGGTCGCACAGCTCGTCGGCCTCTTCCATGTAGTGGGTTGTCAGCACCACCGTGATCCCCTCCTCGCGCAGCCGCCGCACCGCATCCCACATCGCAATCCGGCTCTGCGGATCGAGCCCTGCGCTGGGCTCGTCGAGGAAAAGCACCTTGGGACGATGCGCAATCGCACGCGCAATCTGTACCCGCTGCGCCAGCCCGCCGGAAAGCTGTGAAGGATAAGCATCTGCCCGCTCGGTGAGCAGAAACTGATCGAGTAGTTGGTGCGTCCGCCGCTTCGCCTCGGCGTGCGAGAACCCGAAGTAGAGACAGTGAAAGTGGATGTTCTCATAGATGGTGCAGGAACGGTCGAGCGTGTTGAACTGGGGCACGATTCCCATCGACCGTCGCGCCACCGCCGGCGATCGCACCACATCGACGCCTGCAATGCGAATCGTTCCCGCACTCGGCAGAACGCGCGTAGTGCAGATGCCGATGGTCGTCGTCTTGCCCGCTCCGTTGGGGCCAAGCAGGCCGAACATCTCGCCTGCGCGCACACCCAACTCGATGCCATCCACGGCAACGACGCGTTGTTTGCCTTCATAGACCTTGCGAAGGCCCTCGATCTGAACAATGACTGACAAACTTTCCCCCACTCGATTTCATCAATCTCGCGTGATCCGATTATAGGCATCCGCGCATCGGATCCACCACGCACAGGCACCACGCGGACCGCTCCCACGCAGGCCGTCGCCCCCCGGAATCTGATGCAATCCAGCGGGTCGGCGTAAAATTAACTTATGTCACAAGGATTAGCAACACAATCTGTTGAAAAGCGTCCGCTGCAGGCCACCCCATCCAGGCAAGACAAAGCAATCGCCCACGCTCGCGAGGCCGAACGCACGCGGAAACGACAGGCTCTCATTCTTCAGCGCAACCGCATCCTCTCCGAGCACGCCGCCAGCCCGATCCGGCGCAGCGCACTTGCCAACGCGCTCGCCGACATCGAGGAGAAGTTGACTGAGCTTGGCTGGACGATCCACATATAACGGTGTCCGGTTGAATCGGCCGAGTTGATGATTTCGTCGTTGCGGCTGCAAGGAATGCCGTCAGGACAAGAAAGCAGCGGTTTGTCCAACTCCTCCGTATTGCTCTTACCCAACCGAGCGCTTAGTCGTGTCGATGGAAGACCGTAGAATTCGCCTGGTCGATCGTGGTCATCACAACGGTATGAATGTTCACATGGGCGGGCCTGGTGGCTGCCCAGAGGATCGCATCCGCGATGTCCTCCGGTTCGAGTGGCGTGATCTTCTCGTAAACCTTCGCCGCGCGCTCCTCGTCCCCGCGAAACCTTACCCGGCTGAACTCCGTCTCCACCATACCGGGATCGACCGAGGTGACCCGTACCGCAGTACCCATCAGATCGATCTTCAACCCCTCGCTGATGGCCTTCTCCGCTGCCTTCGTCGCGCAGTACACCGCCCCATTTGCGTATGTAATATGCCCAGCGGTCGAGCCCAGGTTGATGACATGCCCGGCTCCCCGCGCCACCATTCCAGGAACCACCGCGCGCGTCACCGCAAGTAACCCCTTCACGTTGGTGTCGATCATCTCGTCCCAGTTCTCCGGGTCGTCCTCGTACAGCTTGGCCAACCCGCGGCTGAGCCCCGCATTGTTGACCAGAACGTCGATAGCCTTCCAATCCGCCGGCAGACCCGCCACCGCCGCCTCGACCGCCTCGCGCTCCCGTACATCCAGACGGAGGAGCGATACGGCCGCAGCGCCAGCCTCCATCAGTGGCGCTTCCAGCTCCTGAAGCAGCTTCAGGCGACGCGCACACAGCAGAAGCCGCGCGCCCGCGCCCGCAAACGCAAACGCCGTGGCCCGGCCAATGCCCGAACTGGCCCCGGTAATCAGAACAACCTTGCCCTTGAGAGTTATCATCCTTCTCTTATAAACCCACGCGCGTCTATCCCAATAAATCGAGAGGACCGCATCGGGCAGCCCTCTCGATTGAAAGCAACGAATGATCGGTGCATCTGGCGAAGCAACAAGCCCGCACCAAGCATTATGCGGTGGCCTTATGCGCTGTGCAGCGGCGACGGCGAGTGGCGCTGAACAAAGTGATACGGAGGCCAGGGACCGGACAACTGCATCCGGCACTCCTTCATCTCCAACGTCGCCGAAGAATACTTGTTCTGGTAGCGCTCCACCGTCTTGTTGTCGATCAGGTGGGCGATATCCAGCAGCATCTTGCCAGACTCCGTACGCTTGCAGGTGATCTCCTCGGCAATTGGCAGGAACATGCGATGCATTTGCACCGACAGCGCCCTGGCCCGCGACTGGCGGTCCCGCTGCCGCACCGCGCTCTCGCGCAGGCTGGTCAGGTATTGCTGTCCCACCGTCATATCGCGTGCGGCGATGCCAGGGCAGGTATCGTCCATCAGAACCTTCAGGTGCATCTCGGCCTTGCCGCGCAGTCGCTCCACATTCGCCGTGAAGTGCCGTTGGTTCGAGCGAACCGACCGGCGCAGCGCGTCATCGTCGGGAAAGGTGGTGCCAAAACGAAAGGGAAGCACCGTGGAAAGCTTGAAGCAGTCCGCAATCACGCGGGCGTGGTCCTTGGCTGCGTTCTGGTCCATCCGGGCAGCGTCTTCCGCCGTGTGTTCCGAAACGATCACCGCCAGATCGCTTGCCGGAAACAGAAAGGTCTGGTTCCCAAAGAGGCCGGTGACTCCAACCAGTGGCATTGGGCGGCGATGTCGACAAAGCTCAGGAAATGCGTTTCGTTCTGCTATGCAGTAGGCGTACCAAGTCATTGTTTCGTCACTCCAAAGCACGGGAATTCAAATCCCTTATCTGTGGATAAGGGTGCTTTGAACCCAAACTTGCCTCTCCTGGATTGTCCCGGTGATTCGGGCTATATCCGGCTACAACTTAGTTCTGTGTCCTTGCGGTGCGTGTTTGTGCATTCATTGCGGGATCGAATCGGATACTAAGCTCATCGCGTGACGGTTGGCAATAACAATTTTTGAGGAATTCGTATGTTGAGTTGGCGAAAATAACCTGGTTGGATTCAGAAACATGACTTGGCAATCTCAAGCGACGCAAGAAATCCTCGGACAATCGATCCCTGTCTCGCAACAGGTGAATTCAAAGCATCTCCTCGGCCTTGCATGGCTTTTATGCGATTGCTCCGTGGTTAGGATTCCTTGCACGACCAAGTCTCTCCGCCGGTGCTACCCTTGACTTATCCCCATGAGTCACGAAAACACGCCAAAATCGCCTGCCCAATCGCTGCCGGAATCGCAGAATATACCGCTCGCCCCATCGACCGGCCAATCGTCCGCTGATGCTTCTGCCAGCAGCCTTCCCAAAGCCTACGACCCCTCCATCATCGAGCGCCGCTGGGCCGAGTACTGGGTCAGCGAGAAGCTCTTTGAAGTCCCTAGCCCGGAGACAGTTTCGGGTGCCCCATCCATGCAGAGCATGGGTGGGAAGAGTGCCGCCGCCTTCACCCTTCTCCTGCCACCGCCCAACGTCACCGGCCGTCTGCACATGGGCCACATGCTCAACCAGACGGAGATGGACATCCTCACCCGCTGGCATCGCATGAGTGGTCTAACCTCCCTGTGGGTTCCCGGCACCGACCACGCCGGCATCGCCACGCAGATGATGGTGGAACGCCAACTCGCCAGCGAAGGCACCGACCGCAAGTCCCTCGGCCGCGAGGCCTTTACCGCACGCGTATGGGAGTGGAAGCGCCAATACGGCTCTGCCATCACCGACCAGATGCGCCGCCTCGGTGCCTCCGTCGATTGGTCGCGCGAGTACTTCACCATGGACGACCGGCTCTCGGTCGCCGTGAAAGAAGCCTTCGTCCGGCTCTACGAACAGAACCTCATCTATCGCGGCAGCTACATCGTCAACTGGGACCCCATCCAGCAGACCGCCGTCTCCGACCTCGAAGTCACGCATGAAGACCGCCTCGGCAAGCTCTACCACATCCGCTATCCCTTCGCCGATGGCACTGGCTCCATCGTCGTCGCCACCACGCGCCCCGAAACTATGCTCGGCGACACTGCCGTTGCCGTCAACCCGACCGACGCACGCTACACCGCCATCATCGGCAAAGTCATTTCGCTGCCACTCAGCTCCGTCAACGGCGCGTCCAACCGCGAGATCCCCATCCTCGCCGACGACTGGGCGCAGCCGGAGTTCGGTACCGGCGCGGTGAAGGTCACGCCCGCGCACGACCCCAACGACTTCGCCATCGGCCAGCGTCATAACCTCGCCTCGATCACCATCCTCGACACCTCCGCGCACATCGACCTGCCCGGCTCGCCCTACCACGGCCTCGACCGCTTCATAGCCCGCGAACGCATCGTTGCCGACCTCGAAGCCGCCGGCCTGCTGGTCGCCATCAAGGACCACAACCTCGCCATTGCGCTCTCGCAGCGCACCGGTGCCGTCATCGAGCCGCGCCTCTCCCTACAGTGGTTCCTCGCCGTCAACAAAGCACCGGAGGGAGCAGGGGGCAAAC
>PLOT01000093.1 GCA_003142215.1 Granulicella sp.
TGTCATTCCGTAGCGCAGCGGAGGAATCTGCTTTTGCACTCTCACTCCCACTCCCCGCGAACTCTATCCTCTCTTCCGCCGCCCGCATCCGGTTCGACTGCATCACCTCCGCCGTCGCCGCCTTCAAATCCACCGCACTCACATCCACCGCCGCCAGAGACCCATACAACAGCGTCGCAATATAACTGAAATCCCGCTTCGTCTTCGCGCTCGAAGCCGACCCTCCAACCTGCCGTTGCGCAAAGTCGTTCGGCCCTGTCCCCCGCCCCTTATCCGTCGCAATGTAAAGTTTTTCCCTCTTCCCTGTTCCCTGTTCCCTGCCGGGTGCCCCATTCATCGCGGTCTTATCGCGATGAGTGGGAACCAGAGCCAAGCTCATCGGCATCCACTCCGTCGGGATGAATCCCACCGGCTCCACCATCCCCTGCTTCGCCGCCGCAGCCGTCAACCTCCGCGTCTCGATCACCGCCACCGCATCCGAGCCCATATTCGCCACATACAACCGCCCATCGTCCGCGCTCAACGCCAGCGCCACCGGCTCCGCACCAAAATAACTCTGCCCCGGCAGCCGCGTATCGAAGTACCCCTTCACCTCAAACTTCGCCGCCGCTCCGCTTCCCGACACGTCCACCGCCGCCACCGCATCCCGGTTCGCCAGCGCCACATACAGCGTCTTCCCATCCGGGCTTATCTCCAGCGCGCATGGATGCGTCCCCGGCTTCACCGGATCGCTCGGTTTCAGCAGCGCCAGCCTCCGCGCCACCTTCCCATTCTTCAGATCAAGCTCCACAACCTCGCTCGCATTCCACAGCGCGACAAACCCTCGCGCCCCATCCTTCGACACCGCCAGCGCCACCGGATAAGTACTCGGCACAACATCGCTCTCCGACAGATCGAACCGCGTCACCACTTTTCCCGTCGCCACATCCATCAGCAACACATCGTCCGACAAATTATCCGCAACCAGCAGCCGCTCGCCAACAACCAAATCGGGTGCCCCATTCATCGCGGTTTTATCGCGATGAGTGGGATCTTGTTCCACCACCGCAATCGCCGCCGGATAAGGCACTCCCGTCGCCCCATCCACCCCGCCAATCAGCTTCGTCCTTCGCGTCCCCGCCAGCTTCTGCAACCCAATCGGTATCAATCTCTCCGGCGTAATCTTCCCTGCATCGAACCCATACACCGCAATCCCGTTCCCAACATCTCCCTTCTCACTCCCCGTCGGATCGGTCAACGAAGCCATGCTCGCGTACAAATGCCTCCCATCCCCACTGAACGCCAGCCCCGAGTACAAACTCTGCTTGCCCGCCATCGCCGTACGCTCATCGGGAAAGTCCGTCACAACTCCCGTCCGCGTATCCATCACCGCCAGCGACTGTTCGTACTTCGACTCGAACGTTCCATACCCCGCATTCAACGTCACCACATACCGTCCATCCGGAGACACCGCCATCGACATCGGCTCCGAGTTCACCCGCTGCGGACTCCCCGGCACCACCCCCACAATCTGCTTGCTCGACGGCAGATTCACCACCACCGAACCCGTCCCCTGCGCCAACACGCCCGTTGCCGCGCACGAAACAATCGGCACGATCCAGCCCAACCCAACCCGCGCCCCACTCCACACTCCGCATCCACGCATCATTCTGGCAATCGAATCTCTCATCCACACACACTAACAAATCACTCTTACATCCCCATTACAAAACTCTTACACCCCACGCGAACCGCGCCCTGCTAGCGTTGAATCTAACAGCAAGTCCGGCAACTTCAGAGGTCAATCCAACCCAATGTCGCCAACCCTCCTCATCCCCGAAGCTCCCGCCTCCGAGCCCCGCACGCAAACGCTTCGTCGCGCTGTACCCGCCCCAGCGCAGCCCGTCTCCGCACCCAACGCAGACGAGGGCCTCGCCGCAACTCGCCTCATCGCCTCCGCTCACCGCTCCGCCGGCGCCCGTCGTTTGGAGACAGCCCGCCAGATCAAGCAGGATCTCCGCATGGGCCGCGCCCACCAGCAGGGTCGCATCAACTGGATCACCGCCGCCGTCATGCTCCTCTTCCACGTTGGCGCCATCGCCGCCCTCTTCTGCTTCTCCTGGAAGAACCTCGCCGCCTTCGCCATCATGTACTTCTTCGCCATCAACGTCGGCATCGGCATGGCCTACCACCGCCTGCTCACCCACCGCGGATACCGCGTCCCCAAGTGGCTCGAATACTTCTTCACCGCCTGCGGGACCATGGCCCTCGAAGGCGGTCCCATCTTCTGGGTCGCCACCCACCGCGTCCACCACCAGAACTCAGACCACGAAGGCGACCCGCACACTCCACGCGAAGGCGCCTGGTGGTCGCACGCCGGTTGGATCATCTCCGGCCGCGCCCTCCACTCCGAGACCGCCCTCCTCGGCCGCTACGCACCCGACCTCACCCGCGATCGCGGCCACGTCTGGCTCAGCCGCTTCCACTGGCTCCCGCTCGCCCTCACCGGCATCGCGCAGATCATTATCGGCGCAGCCCTCGCGCCCACTGGCCACGCCTTCTACGGAGCCGTCTCCATGCTCCTCTGGGCTACCTTCCTCCGCGTCACCCTCGGCCTGCACGCCACCTGGCTGGTCAACTCCGCCACCCACCTCTTCGGCACCCGCCGCTTCGACACCCACGACGACTCGCGCAACTCCTGGTGGGTCGCTCTCCTCACCGGCGGCGAGGGATGGCACAACAACCACCACGCCTACCCAGTCAGCGCCCGCCACGGCCTCGCCTGGTACGAGTTCGACCCCAACTACTATGGCATCTGGCTCCTAGCGAAGCTAGGCCTCGCCACAAAGGTCCAGACCGCCCGCTACGACCGCTCCAACCCCAAACCCGCCGGCGTCCTCTAACCCGCGCAGTTCGTTTCAACGGTCGTCATTCTGGCGAAGCCGCACTGAGATCGTCATTCTTGCGAAGCCCTAATGAGTCGTCATTCTGGCGAAGCCCTCAAGAGTCGTCATTCTGGCGAAGCCAGAATCTCCGTATTTCGCTTTTGTTTGTTCTTGCTTGTCATTCTGAGCGTAGCGAAGAATCCCCGCATTTCGCTTTTGTTTGTTCTGGCTTGTCATTCCGTAGCGCAGCGGAGGTATCTGCTTTCAACTTACAACTTACAACCAACAACTCCCCTCACCCCTCCGGCAGCCCCAACCCCCGCTCCACCATCTCACCCGCCCTCACCAAATCCACCTCTTTCACCTCCAGCGAGTAACAGTCCTCGTCCTCCACCCTCCCCTCCGCATTGGCCACAATGCGATGCCACACTCCAGCCTCTTCCAGCACTCGCGCCACATCCTCCGCATCGCTGCGGTGCCCGAACGCCCCCAGCACAGCCGTCGTCCCATCGTCGATCGCCTCATCGGCCTCCTCGACCTCCTGCCCGGGAAACAGCCCCATCTTCTCTTGCAGAAGATTCATCGCCCGCCGCAGGTCGCGCTGCTGCACAATCACCTGCAAAGCCACCGGAGGCCCGCCGTAGAACGATCCGCCTCCGCCCTGCTCCTTCGCCACGTCCCGCACCTCAATCTCCATCCCATCCGCCTCCAGATAGTCGATAGCCTCCCCCGCCGCAATCGCGTCATGGAACGTCGTCAGCACCACCGTCCCTTTCGCCAATCCCTTTGCCGTTGGCTCCGGCTTCATCTCCGGCTCGCGCTGCGCACCCGTATAAAACTCCGTGCCAAGATAGGCCCCAGCCCCCGCTAAACGCCCTGCCTCGGCAGCGAATCCCTCCGCCGCCTTCACCTGCAACCTCCGGCTCGCCATCTCGCCACGCAGCACATCCTGCGCCTCGTCCGTCAGGTCGCCCGGCCGCGCCGCCAGCCCCAACAACTCCCCGTCAGACATCGCGCGATACAGCTCCACCAGCCTCCGCATTGCTGCCCCTGTCTCCAGCTCATCTCTCATCGCCCGAGAATATCACCCGCAACCCATCTGACCCCACGGAAGAATTCGCCCGAGAATATCACCCGCCCCGGAACTTCCCGCCCATCCGCTGCGTAGTACATAGAGCAACAACCCCGACCCCGACGAGGTAACCGATGCTCTTCCTCATCCTTCCCGCTCTTCTCTACTTCCTTCCCACCATCGTCGCGGCCAGCCGCGGCCACGGCATCGCGCTCGTTCTCCTGCTCAATCTCTTCTTTGGCTGGACGGTCATTGGCTGGTTCGTCCTGCTTGTCTGGGCGCTCGTCTCCACCCCGTACTACCGCGTCGTTCCCGTCCCGGTCGCCTACTACTACCCGCCCAACCCCTGGCGCAGATAAAACTCACTAACTCGCGCCGCGCCGAGAACCGCCCTCACACCTTCGGCGAAAAATCCGTCAGCTTCATGAACGTCGACTCGTGCAGCTTGACGAACGAGCCGTCCTTCTCCGTCTCCGCCTGCAACGCCACCCACTCCGCATCCGCATTGAACTTCGCCCAGCTCTCGGTCGCGGCCTGTCGGCTTTTGTGTCTCAGCATGTAGATCAGCGTCCGTCCCGCCAGCGGATCGTCGGTCGGCACCCAGTATCCCACCCCATGCATCCCCACCCGCTCGAAGATCTTCGTCTCACGCGTCCGGAACCGCTCCAGAATCGCCTCCTGCTTGCCCTCGTTCAGGTGGTATATACGCAGCTCATACACCGTCTTATCCGTCACTCCAGCCCCTGCCGTCTGCGCAGCAAACGCTTCACCCGCGCCAGCTCCCATCATCGCCACCGCACCGAATCCCATCAACACATCGCGTCGCTTCATCTCGCCTCCACTCCCATCCCAACCAACGTATCCCTTACCTTTTACACCTTACCCCTTACACCTTCCTCTTATCCATGACCACTGACCACTCCCCCCGCTATACTCATCTTCACGCCATGAACATCAACCGACGCCGCGGAGCCATTGCCCTTGCCATCACCCTCGGTGTGCTCGTAGTCGTTGGCCTCATCGTCTTCAACATCGCCTGGATCATCGTCAACGAGCGCCGTCTCGCTCTCGTAGTCCTTGGCCTCATCCTCTTCGGCCTGCTCACCACCGGCGTCGTTCTCAACACCGTCTTCCTGGTCCGCGAGGTCCGCCGCAACGAGCGGCAGGACTCCTTCCTCAACGCCGTCACCCACGAGCTCAAAACCCCCATCGCATCCATCCGCCTCTACCTCGAGACCCTCCAGCGCCACACCGTCCCCGAGACCCAACGCCAACAGTTCTACCAGATCATGCTGGCCGACTCCGACCGTCTCCTCGCCACCGTTGAGCAGGTCCTCAAGGCCGGCGAACTCGGCGCACGCCGTCCCCAGGACCGCACCCTCATCGAACTCGCTCCGCTGGTCGCCGACTGCATCGCCATCACCCTTCTGCGCCACCACCTCCCCGCCGAAGCCATCCAGCTCGCCCCCGTCCCAGGCAACGTCCGCCTCCACGTCCGCGCCGTCCCCGAGGACATTCGCACCGCCGTCCTCAACCTCCTCGAAAACGCCGTCAAGTACTCGCCCGACTCCGTCGAAGTCCGCTGCTCGCTCTCCATCGTCGAATACAGCAACGTCGCCCTCGCCGTCACCGACACCGGCGTCGGCCTTCCCACCGACCAGCTCAAGCGCATCTTCAAGCGCTTCTACCGGGTCCCCGGCCGCAACGCCGCGCGCATCCGGGGAACCGGCCTCGGCCTCTTCCTGGTTCGTGCCATCGCCCGCCAGCACGGAGGCAGCATCTCCGCCGCCAGCCCCGGCCCCAACCTCGGCGCCACCATCACCCTAACCCTCCCCCTCGCCAATCCCGGCAATCCAGCATGAACTCAATCCGGCTTACCAATGATCTACGATGGTTCCATGTCTACAGAACCAATCCCGAATGCGCCGCAGAAGCCTAAACAAGACGCCGATAGCCTCGACGCGCTGAAGAAGCTCGATGAACTCCGCGGAATTTTCAAGCACTCCGGCATGACCGAAGAGCTAATCCGCGACCGCCGCGAAGAACATCGCAAGCAAGAGGAGAAACAGCGATGAATCCTTCGTCTTGCTTGAGGAACAATCCGTCTTGCTTAACAGCCCGTGGTGCAAGT
>PLOT01000204.1 GCA_003142215.1 Granulicella sp.
TTCCCTGTTCCCTGTTCCCTGTTACTCCAGCATCCCTCAAACCGTTCCAGCACCACCTCCTTGTCCTGCACCTGGCTCACAAACCGGAACGGCCCCGACCCCACCGGATGCAGCCCGAAGTCGCCTCCCGCCCCACGCGGCACCACGCCAAACAGTCCATCGCTCATATTGAACAGCAGCCCCGCATCGGGCCGCTTCATCCGCACCACCACGGTCAGCCGGTCGCGCGCCTCCGCCTGCTCCACCGCCGCAAATGCCCCGCTCTTCGCCGTAATCAGCCCCGCCAGCTTCGGCTCGATCAAACTCTCGATCGTCCACACCACGTCCTCGGCCTCCAGCGGCCTCCCATCCTGAAACCTCACCCCATCGCGCAGATGGAAGACCCACGTCAGCGCATCGGGCTGCTCCCAACTGGTCGCCAGCCACGGCCTCAGGTTGTAGTTCTCATCCTTCTTCACCAGCGCGTCGAAGATCAGCCCGCCCACCCGCTCCGACTGCGCATCCGTCCCCTGCCGCGGGTCCAGATTGTTCGGGCTGCTCTCCAGAACCACCACCACCGTCCCCGCCTCCCGCGCCGTCCCGTGGCAACCGCCCATCGCGCCGAGCAAGATTGCCAATGCCACACACGTCGTCATTCTGGCGAAGCCCCACGGAGTCGTCATTCTGGCGAAGCCAGAATCTCCGTATTTGCCTTTGCGGTTGCTTGTTTTCGTCTGATGAGCCGCATAAATCATCCCGGCCAACTCACCTTCCCCAGCACCACCGCCCGTCCCGCTCCCGTCGCCGCCGGAACATTCCCCGGCCGCCCATTCCACGTCAGCCAAGCCAGCAGCGCGAACGCCACTCCCTCCTTCGCCTGTGCTGGAACCCCCAGTTCCTCCATCGCCAGCACCCGCACGCCCATCTCCTCAAACCCCTCCCGCAGCATCCCCATCAGCGTCCCATTCTTCGCACCACCCCCCGCTACACAAACCTCCGTCTTCCCTGGGTGCCCCATGTCTCGATTCTGAGACATGGGTTCAGAATCCACCGCCTTAAAATGTGGAACCACAAATCCCCTGTAAGCCGCAACCACCGACTCTGCTGTCAGCGCCGTCGCCGTCGCCACCACATCCGCATCCACCCCGCCCGCATCCCGGCACATCCCGATCAGCCGCTCCGCAAACCCCGCCCCAAACTCCTCCCGCCCGCAAGACTTGGGCGGCAGTACAGCGAAGTACCCCTCCCGCATCACCCGCTCCACCACCTCGCGCAGCACACGTCCCCGCCGAGCCACCGCCCCACCTCTGTCGAACTTCCTCCCAAACAAACTGGCCATGCAGCGGTCTACCACCATATTCCCCGGCCCGGTATCGAACGCAATCACCGCATCCAGCCCCGCCCCCGCGGGAATCGCCGTCACATTCGCAATCCCCCCCAGATTCAGCAGCACCCTATTCCCCTTCGCCGACCGAAACAGGCAATAATCCAGCATTGGAACCAGCGGCGCGCCCTCCCCGCCCGCCGCCAGGTCTGCCGGCCGGAAGTCGCTCACCACCGGGCACCGCATCCGCTCGGCCACCACCGACGCCTCGCCCATCTGCCATGTCGTCGATCTTCCAGCCGATCGAACCGCCGATCCCAGCGCCCGCCACGCCCGCGTCTCATGATGTACCGTCTGCCCGTGGCAACCCACCAGCCCCACCTTCACGTCAAATATTTCCGCCGCCTTTTCCACACAATCCGCATAGATATCCCCAAGCCGCCAGTTCAACCGGCTCATCTGAGCCGCAGTCTGCGCCTCGCCCTCCATCACACGCAGTACCGCCGCCCGCACCAGTTTGGGATAGCTCGTCTCCAGCAGCCCAATCAGCCTCACCCGAGGCCAGTCCCCCTCCCGCGCACCCTGCGCAATCCGGCACAGCGCCACATCGACTCCATCCGCCGACGTCCCGCTCATCACCCCCGCCACCACCATCGCCTTCGCTCTGCCCTCGTAAAACTTCGTCATTCCGACCGGAGGCGCAAATCCCATAGACTTCGTCATTCCGACCGAAGGCGGCGCTTTTGCCGCCGCAACCGGGGTCCCCGACGAGCGAACTTGCTCGTTGGGGTGGTCAGTGGAGGAACCCCCGCATTTTGTCTTTGCCGTTGTCTGTCCTCTCCTCATGCTCCAACTCCCAACTCCCGCTGCAACTCCGCCAGCAGGTTCAGCGCCTCCCTTGGCGTCAACCCATCCAGATCCACCTCCGCCAGCCGGTCTACAATCTTCTGCGACAGCGGCGTAAACATCGTCATCTGCATCGCCGGGGCCGCCAACTCTCCCGCGCCCCGGGCCAGCGCCGCCCCCACCTGCTGTGTCTCCGCCCGCTCGTGCAGCTTCAACACCTCCCGCGCCCGCGCAATCACCGCCCCCGGCAGCCCCGCCAGCCGGGCCACCTCGATCCCATAGCTCTTGCTCGCCGCTCCCGTCTCCACCGTATGCAGAAACACGATCCCGCCCGCCGTCTCCTTCGCCGTCACCCGCAGGTTCTTCAACCGCGCCAGCCGCTCCTCCAGCAGCGTCAGCTCGTGGTAGTGCGTCGCAAACAGCGTCCGCGCCCCAATCTTCTCATGCAGATGTTCAACCGTAGCCCACGCCAGAGAAAGCCCATCATAAGTAGCTGTTCCACGCCCCATCTCATCCAATAGTACAAGACTTTTCGCCGTCGCCGTGTTCAGGATCGCAGCCGTCTCCGTCATCTCCACCATGAACGTCGACCGTCCGCGAGCCACGTTGTCGCTGGCCCCGATCCGTGTATAGATCCGATCGACCAGCCCCAGCCGCATCCTCTCGGCAGGAACGAAGCACCCCGACTGAGCCATCACCACCAGCAGCGCCGCCTGCCGCAGATATGTACTTTTGCCCCCCATATTCGGCCCCGTAATCAGCGCGATCGACGCGCCCGGAACTCCCGAATCCGCCACCGAACCGGGTGCCCCATCCATGGCGGAGGGTGCCCCATTCATGGCGGTTGTATCGCCATGAGTGGGTTTACCGGCACTCCCTCCCATCCACCCCTCCAGCGAGATCGAATTCGGCACAAACCTTCCCCCGCCAGACTCCTCCATCCGCCTCTCCACCACCGGATGCCGCCCAGCCACAAACTCCAGCACGCCAGATTCCTCAACCTGGGGTCTAACCCATCCCCGTAGCGCCGCCAGAGCTGCAAAACAAGCCAGCAGGTCGATCTCCGCCACTCGCCGAGCCGTCTCCCGCATCCGTCCTGCCGCGTCCAGTAACTGCCGCCGCAGCTCCGCGAAGATCCTCCGCTCGATCTCCCCCGACCGCTCCTGCGCGGTCAGAATCTTCGTCTCGTACTCCTTCAGCTCCGGCGTCGTGAAGCGTTCCGCGTTCACCAGCGTCTGCTTCCGCTCGTAGTCTTCCGGAACCGATCTACTATTTGCCTTCGTCACTTCCAGGTAATACCCAAAGACGGAGTTGAATCGTACCTTCAGGCTCCCAATCCCCGTCCGCTGCCGCTCCCGCTCCTCGATCGCCGCCAGCGCCTGACGTCCCGAGCGTCCCAACTCGCGCAGCTCATCCAGCTCCGCATCCACCCCCGCGCGGATCACCCCACCCTCAGCAAAGCTCACCGGAGGCTCCTCCACAATCGTCTTCACAATCCTCTCATGCAGGTCCCCCATCGCATCAAATCCGGTGCAACCCCCTGTGGATTTCCCTGTGGAAATCTCTGTGGAAGACTGGTCAACCTCAGAACTGGGTGCCCCATTCATGGCGGTCTCATCCGGGGTCCCCGACGAGCGGTCTTTGCTCGATGGGGTGAGATCGCCATGAGTGGGATTCCCACCGAGTTCTTTCCAACGCCTCGCCTTGAACTTCCCCACCGCCTCCCTCAGCCCCGGCAGGCACCCCAGCGTCCCCGCCAACGCCATCACCTCCCGCGGCCCAGCCGAATCCAGAGCCACCCGCCCCAGAAGCCGTTCCATGTCCAGCAGCCCGTTCATCGCCCGCCGCACTCCCTCGCGCCCCCGCAGATCGCCCGCCGCCTCACCCACCGCATCCAGCCGCGCCTCGATCTCCCCCAGCTCCGCCGCCGGACGCAGCAGCGTCGCCCGCAGCAGCCGCTTTCCCATCGGCGTCGCGCAGGCGTCCAGTGTATGGAACAGCGTCGTCTGCACCGACTCGCCGCTGAACAGTGGTTCCACCAGCTCCAGATTCCGCACGCTCACCGCATCCAGCGTCAGCCCTTCATCGTGCGCGTAGAACCTTATTGCATCAATATGTTCCAGCCCACCCTGCATGGTTTTCTGTAAGTAATGCACCAGCGCCCCAGCGGCCACCGCCGCCGTCTCATGCCCACCCAGCCCCATCCCCTCCAGCGACAGCACCCCAAGCTGTTTCCTCAGCAGCGGCACGGCGTACTCCGCCGTAAACACCCAATCCTCCATCCCCGTTCTCGTCCGCACCCCCTCGAACGCCGAGCCCCCCAACGAATCGGGAACAGATTCGGGTGCCCCATCCTTCGCGGCGCCTTCGCGAAGGGTGGGAAGCAGACCACTCGAAGTCCGCCCCACTCCCATCCCCTCCGCCACCAGCAGCTCTGCCGGCCTCGCCTGTCCCAGCTCGTCGGCCAGTTGCGCCCACGCCGTCGCCCCCGCAAACTCCGTCGCGCGAAACTCACCCGTCGACAGGTCCAGCAACGCCAGCCCCACGCATGCCTGTGCCCCCGCGCCACTCGCCGCCACGCTGGCCAGCCAGTTGCTCTGCTCCGCCCCCAGCGCCGCATCCACCACCGTCCCCGGCGTCAGCACCCGCGTCACCTCGCGCCGCACAATCTTTTTTGTCAGCTTGGGGTCTTCCATCTGGTCGCATAGCGCCACCCGGTAGCCCTTCCGCAGCAGCCGCTGGATGTATTGCTCGGCCGCATGGTACGGCACGCCGCACATGGGCTGCTTNNGCGCGCCGTCAGGGTCAACTGCAGCTCGCGCGAAGCCACCATCGCGTCCTCGTAGAACAGCTCGTAGAAGTCCCCGATCCGGCAGAACATCAGGCAGTCGGGGTGCGCCTCCTTGGCGGCGAAGTACTGCCGCATCACCGGGGTCTGCATCGCTGCATCGTCACTCATCTCTTTCGCCATAGCCGAAACGCCAGAATACCGCACTCACCCCTGCGCCCGTCGTTTGTCTTACCCCCGAATCCGAACTTCACCTCGCTCGGACGGCCCGCACACGCACCATCCCATCTCTTGTGACTAGCATCACATCGCACTTTCCCGCTTTACCTGACTCTAGTATCAGCAGTTCGTCGCGCATGCCCTTGCACCTCGAACCTCGAACCTAGTACCTCGCACCTCGCTCCTCGTATACTGCAACCTGGCTCATGACTCTTCTTTGGCTACAAGTCGCGGCGGTTCTTTACGCGGCCGGCAGTGTCGCTATCTTTCCCGCCGTGCTCTATAAAAACGAGCGCTGGCGAAGCATCTGCGTGCATCTGGCCGGCATGGGCTTTTTCTTCCACTTCGTCTCCGTGGTCGAAATGCTCGCCCTGGCCCATCGCTGGATGCCGGTTGGCATGCGCGAAACCGAGTCGCTGCTGGGTCTTCTCCTGGCCGGCCTCTTCTTCCTCGCATGGTGGCTCTATGACGCCATCTCCCTTGGAATCTTTGCCTTGCCAGTTACATTTTTCCTGGTCTTTGTGCCCGCGCTGGGCCTCACCCGCTACACCTTCCCGTCGCAGGGCGTGCGTTCCGATTGGCTCATTGCCCACATTGCCGCATTGCTGGCCGCATCCGTCGCGCTATGTTTCAGCCTGCTCGCCTCCATCCTCTACCTCGCGCAGGAGCGCCGCATCAAGCGAAAGACGAAGGCTGGCGATGACTCATGGTGGGCGCCGCTCGATTGGCTGCCTCCGCTGGACACCATCGATCGCATCGCACACACCATGCTCCTCTTCGGCTTTCCCTGCATGACCATTGGCCTCGTCATTGGCGCTGTCCTGGTGCAGGAGACGCCCCTCGGCGCCGCATACTTTCTCGATCCGAAGGTGATTGCCTCCTTTGCCATGTGGTGCGTCTATGTCCTGCTCCTTTATCTCAGGCATCGCACTGGGTTGCGCGGACGCAAGGCAGCCTATCTCTCCGGGGCCGTTCTGGTCGCAATGCTCGTCGTGTGGATTGCAAACCTCGTCAGCCACGTACATGGGTTCTCCACGCCATGAGCCAATCGAACCAGCGCCAAACCACTCCGCGCCTCGCCATCGTGCCCCCGGCCTCCGAATCCGAAGCCGCACCCGCGCGCGCGTCGGATCAGCGCACAGCAGATCAGCGCACAGCAGACCAGCACGCGTCGGATCAGCGCGCCAACGAGGGCTCGCTCGTCCTGCTCGGCGTCAACCACACCACCGCGCCCATCGAGGTCCGCGAGCGCCTCGCCATTCCCGCCGCCCGCCTCGCCGACGCCACACGCACCCTCGCCCATCAGCCCGGAATCCGCGAAGCCCTCATCCTCTCCACCTGCAACCGCGTCGAGTTCATCACCATTCAGGACCACCCCCGCGACAGTAATCCGCCAGACCTCCTCCGCTTCCTGCAAGAGTACTTCGCCGTTCCTGCCGCCTCCCTCGAGCCGCACCTCTACGAGTTCCGCGAGCGCGAGGCCGTCCGCCATCTCTTCCGCGTCGCCAGCTCGCTCGATTCCATGATCGTCGGCGAACCCCAAATCCTCGGCCAGGTCAAGGAGTCCTACTCCATCGCGTGCCAGGTCGGGGCCGTCTCCACCACGCTCGATCCGCTCCTCCAGCGCGCCTTCTGGGTCGCAAAGCGCGTCCGCACCGAGACCCAGATCGGCAGCTCGTCCGTCTCCATCGCATCCGTCGCCGTCGACCTCGCGCGCAAGATCTTCGGCAGCCTGCAAGGCAAGACCGTCCTCATCGTCGGCGCGGGCAAGATGGCCGATCTGGCCGCGCGCCACCTCATCCAGCAGGGCGCAACCTCCATCCTCGTCGCCAACCGCACCCACGAGCGCGCAGCGCAACTCGCCGGCCAGATCGCCGGCCAGATCTCCATGCAGCTCGCCAACGGGCCGATTGCCATCCACGGCGGCGGCCTCGCCTGCACCGCCGAGGTCATTCCCTTCGACCAACTCCACGCCCAGGCCGCCCGCGCCGACATCGTCCTCACCTCCACCGGCTCCTCGCAGCCCATCTTCGACCGCTCCCACGGCCAGCGCTTCATGGAACGCCGCCGAAACCGCCCCATGTTCTTCATCGACATCGCCGTCCCCCGCGACGTCGATCCCCTCATGAACCAGGTCGAAGGCTGCTTCGTCTACGACATCGATGACCTGCAGCAGGTCGCCACCGCTCACCTCGCCAACCGCAGCCGAGAGTCCGCCTCCGCCGAAAACATCGTCAGCCGCGAGGTCGATCTCTACCTCGAGCGACAGCAATCGCGAGACGCCGTCCCCGCCATCGTTGCCCTGCAGCACTCCGCCGAGGCCGTCCGCCAGTCCGAGCTAGAGCGCACCAGTGCACGCCTCGCCGCCACCGGCGCAGCCCTCACTCCAGCCCAACTCTCCGCCGTCGAAGCCCTCACCCGCTCCCTCACCGCCAAACTCCTCCATCCCCAGCTCACCGCCCTCCGCAAAAAACCCGAAGAGTGAGCGACTGCGTGATTAGAATGGGGCATGGAACTCAATATACTTTTTCCATTCCGCAATAAGTTTCGACAACTCGGCTTGAGCGGGCGATGGTGGCACAGACTTGCAATAGTCTTGTTTGCTATCACACTATGCGTGGGACTGCTGATACGAATATCAGTAACAATTGACGATTACGGCGAAAAGGATGGTCGGCTTAGCAGTGCGACCGGAGATTTTCTCGATGGGGAAATGAAGCTTGGTCAACATGCATCGCCAGCGGAACATCAGGCTCTGAATCAACACTACGAGGACGCGTCAAAGCACATCAGACAAGAAGCGGATGAGGAACTTTGGTGGAATAACGGATTCACAATCGGCTTCCTCATAAGTCTCAACTATATTCTCCAATCGCTTTACAGGGCGATAATCTATGTCGCTTACGGCAACAGGAAGGGTGCTGAATCAACAGGAGACTAAAGCGCATGAAGACATTTGCTTCGCAAATTTATCAAGCCGTTCAGGTTGGCAGACTGTCACAACCATTCAATGCATCAATGGTCAGAAATGCGTGCCCAGGATGGGCGGATCGCACATATAACACCTTCCTTGGAAAGCACGCGGTCGGAAACGGGAAGGAAAGTGAGTTATTTGAAAAAGTAAGTCGAGGTTTTTATAAATTGCCAGTCCGCAATCTCGGCCAAGCTGAAATGCGCAAATTCTGGGGAAAAGTGAAATGGGAAGGTAATCTCAATGAGATGCGTAGCAACTGAGTACGCAAATCACCCCAGGTTCTTCACCAGCTTCGGCGCGTCCCCATCCAACTCCACCCGAACCTCGCCGCCCATCGCGCACAGAAACCCGCTCATCGCCTCAATCGCCGCCTCCGCCGCGGCCGCCGGATGCAGCAACCGCACCGCCCTCGACTCCGCAAAGCCAAGCCCCCCGCACACCGCGAAGCATCGCTCTCCGCGATAGGTACAAGACGCCAGATCCGTAATGCTCTGCGCCTCGCTCGGCGTCAGCAGAATCGTCTTCGGCGGGGCCATGCGGTCGATCAGGCAAAAAATCTCCAGCTTCGACTCCAGCTCATCCGGCACAAAGTCGACCGCAACATCCGCCTCGCGCACCGCGTCCTCGATGGTCGCCGCAACCCGAAGCCTGCCGCGCGCCCCCGCGTTCTGCGCCGCCAGGTCGGCGTACTCCTCCTGCGCNNGCGCACGCCAGCGCGAAGCTCCGCCCCACGCGCCCCGCACCGATCACCGCCACCGTGCGAATCGCGGCCCGCAGTTTCGCATCCGCACCACCCCCGCCGCAACCCGCCGCTCCGTCCGCGCTCACTTCTTCGCTTGCACAGCCTGCACCACGGTCTCGTAGCTTGGCTCCGCGCCCTTGATATGGTCCGCCACGCGCTGCCGCTCCTCGTCCGTCAGCGACGGCAGCACCGTCAGTATCCGCCGCAGCGTCACCGATATATCGTCCACATAGTTCATCGTTCGTATTGCTTCGCCAGAGAGAGGCATCGTTGCTCCTGTCAATTGAATTTCGTTCCCACCAGTCTACCGCGCCGCGTAACACATACCCTCTCACGCCAGCTAAAACGTTCGTCATCCCGACCGGAGCATTTACCTCAAACCACCGTCATCCCGACCGGAGCGAAGCGGAGTGGAGGGACCCCCGCATTTAGTTTTTGTACTTGCTGTTGCTTGTTCTACCCCTCTGTCTTCGCCTTCTCCGCCTCCACCCAATCCCGGTCCGTCAACTCCATCAACTCCGCAAGCTCCGCCGCAATCTCCGCCTTCAGCGCACCCGCCTCATATCGCCAGGTCCAGTTGCCCAGCCGGTTTGCCGGCGTATTCATGCGCGCCTCGCTGCCCAGGCGCAAGATGTCCTGCATCGGAAAGATGCACAACCGTGCCACCGACCGCGCCGCCGCCCGCATCATCGCTCCCATAATCTCCTCGTCCTGCTCGATCGGCTGCAGATAGCGCTCTACATGCACTCGCTCCTCCGCCGTCGCTCCGCTCTTCCACCATCCCAGCGTGGTGTCGTTGTCGTGCGTCCCGGTATATGCCACCGTATTCGGCACATATTGGTGCGGCAGATAGATGTGCGCGCCGCGGTCGGAAAATCCAAACTGCAGTATCCGCATCCCCGGCATTCCAAAGTGCTCGCGCAGTTCCACCACCTCCGGCGTAATCAGCCCCAGGTCCTCCGCGATAAACGGCAGTTCGCCGAAGACCTCCTTCAGACGGTCGAACAGTTCGATCCCCGGNNGCAATCGACCAGTACGCCTCGAACCCGCGAAAGTGGTCCAGCCGCACCATGTCGTACAGCGTCAGCGACCGCCGCACCCGCGCCACCCACCAGTCGAACCCCCGCTCCTTCAGCTCGCCCCACCGGTACAGAGGATTGCCCCACCGCTGCCCTGTCGCCGAGTAGTAATCCGGCGGCACGCCAGACACCCGTACCATCCTGCCCTTCTCGTCCAGCTCGAACAGCTCCGGGTGCGTCCACACGTCCGCGCTGTCGTAGTTCACAAAGATCGCCACATCGCCCAGGATTTGTATCTTCCGCTCCGCGCAGTACACCCTCAGCGCGCGCCACTGTTCGTCGAAGAAGAACTGGACCGCCTGCTCCACCGCCAACTCCCGCCCCTGCTCGGTCAACAGGGCCGCCAGAGCGTCGTGCTTGCGCAGCGCGTACTCCTCCGGCCACTCGTTCCAGGTCACATCCCCGAACCTGCGACGCAGCACGTTGAAGCTTGCATACTCGGGAAGCCAGCTCATGTTCTCCTGGCAGAAATTCTGAAACCGCGCCCGCGCCTCATCTCCCGCGTGGTCCAGAAAATTTCCCCCCGCCTCTTCGATCAGCGGCAGCTTCCGTTCTGCCGCCGCATCCAACCCTGCCGCCGCATCCTCCCCGTAAAACGTCTCCACGCGCTCTTTCGCAATCCATCCCTCCTCGGCCAGCCGCTCCAGGCTGATCAGCGCCGGATTCCCCGCGAACGCCGACAGAGCCGAGTAGGGCGAACTCCCGTATCCCGGCGGGTTCAGCGGCAGCACCTGCCACATCCTCTGCTTCGCCGCCGCCAGAAAGTCCACAAACGCGTACGCCGCCGGCCCAAAGTCCCCCACGCCGCCCCGCGATGGCAGGCTCGTCACATGCAGCAGCACGCCACTCATCCGTTCCTGGTTCATCTCTCACCCTTCAGCTGTTGCGTTGCGCAAGCTCATCGCTCATAGTTCAAACCTCATGGCTGGGCACCGCAACCAACCCCTTGCTCTTGGACGTATTCCACACTACCCGTCTGATGCCGAAATCGCGTGTCCCACAAAAAGAGCCTGCTCCCAACCCAGCGTTAAACCACGCGCCAAGCGGGAACAGGCTCCTCTCTTCTCATCTCTACTTACCCACCGGAACTCCTGCCGGGGCCGCCGCCTGCTTGGTAAGCCGCACCCCGCCGCCCTTCTCGTACCTATCGGTCAGCGTCCCCATGAATACGCTGAATATCTCCTCCCGCTGCTGGCTCACCATCTGCTCCCGCGTCGTGTCGAAGTTCTTCGCGATATCGTCTGCCGTGGGCTCCTGCTTGTCGGTCACTGTCAGCACCACGCCGGTCTGCCCTGCGTTGATCGCGTCCGAGATCGCTCCCTTGGCCAGCTTGAACGCCGCTGCTCC